>NZ_JAPSKZ010000191.1 GCF_031181185.1 Phenylobacterium sp.
CCATCAGCGCGATCATCGATTCCGGCGCCCAGGGCACGCTCTGCAACAGGCCGCTGCGCGAGATCGTCCGCGCCACGGAGCGCCGGCGCGGCAAGGTCGATCCGCCCCAGCAGGTGCGGATGGAGTCCCTGGCCGGCGAGACCTTCCGCGGCGAGACGGTGTTCCTGCCGTTCCTGCGGCTGGGCGGGCTGCACCTGGGCAACGTGCAGGTCACCTACGCCGACATGCACGTCTTCAAGATCTGGGAGCTGGAGACGAAGCCGGCGCTCGTCATCGGCATGGACCTGCTCACCCAGTTCGAGCAGGTGGCCCTCGACTTCGGCCGCTCGTCGGTCCGTTTCGAGTACGTCTAGGCGCGACCTGAGCCCTCGGCCAGGGCGCGGTTCTCGTGCCGGATGCGAATCCACAGCACCAGGGCGTTCAGGATCGAGAACACCAGGGCGTAGGTCGACAGGCCGAACACCAGCGGCAGGACCGCGATCTCGCCGACGACCACAACGTAGTTCGGATGCGACAGGAACCGGTAAGGCCCGCGTCGCACCAGCGGCTCACCGGGGACGATGATGATTCTCGTGGTCCAGCGGGAGCCGAGCGAGGCCAGCGTCCAGACGCGTAGCGCCTGCAGCGCCCCATAGACGGCGAGCCAGCCCCAATGCGGCGTTCGATCCCAGGCGAGCAGCCAGAGGCCGGCGAGCCAGCTTGCGTGCAGGAGCACGATCAGGGGGTAGTGGCCCGCTCCCGTCTCGGCCCCTCCCCTGGCCAGCAGCCGCTTCGTGTTGCGCCGCGAATGGATCAGCTCGCCGATCCGCTGGGCGGTCACGAAGAGCAGGATCGCGACGGCGACGGTCATGCGGCCAGGCGGACCGTGCTGCAGGTGAAGCCCGGCCCCAACGCGGTGACGACCGCGCACGGCGGCAGGCCGGACCGGCGGGCGCGGTCCAGGACATGCAGGACGGTCGGCGACGACATGTTGCCGTGGTCGGCGAGCACCTCACGCTCATGATCGAGATCGCCTTGGCGCAGCTCCAGGGCGCCTTCCAACGCCTGGATGACCTTCATTCCGCCGGGGTGGCAGATGAAGCGGTCCACGTCGGCGACCTCGAGCGCCTGGCGTTCGAGCATGGCGTCCATCGCTGGACGCAGTCGGGCGCGGGCGAACGAAGGGATCGACTGGGCGAAGATCACCCCCAGTCCTTCGGGGTCGATCCGCCAGCCCATGACGTCCAGGGTGCCCGGCCAGGTGTGCTCCGAGCAGCTCCGCACCTCGGCGAAACCTTCCGTCTCGGCGCGAAGCACGCAGGCCGCAGCGCCGTCGCCGAACAACGCGGTGGCGACCACATCGGCCTTCTCGATCCTGTCGGTGCGAAAGGCGGTCGTGCAGACTTCCACGGCCACGAGCAGCACCGTCGCCCCCGGCGTCCCGGCCGCGAGACGCGCGGCGATGCCGAGGCCGGTGGCGCCGCCGGCGCAGCCTAGGCCGAAGACCGGGATCCGCGCCGCGTCGGGCCGGAAGCCCAGGCGCTGCATCGCGAGCGCCTCCAGGCTCGGCGTCGCGATGCCGGTGGACGAGACCGTGACGATCACGTCCGCTTCGGCGGCGCTCAAACCCGCCTCCGCCAGCGCCCCTGACGCAGCCTCGACGAACAGGTCCAGCGCGCCTTCGCGATAGGCCGCCATGCGCTGCGGCCAGTCCCGGGGCTGGAGATACCAGTCTACCGGCTTCACGGCCTGTCGCGTGCGGATCCCCGCGGTTCCAAAGACGGGCGCAAGGCGCTGGAAATGGGGAAAGCGCGACTCGAAGAGCTTACGCGCGGTGTCCGCGACCTCCCGCTGGTCGAGTTCGTAAGGCGCCCGCGCCGTCGCCACGGACAACAGGCCTACCGGGGGCGCTGGCGTTCGGCTCGATCTCATCGATCAGCAACCCCGCCTCCCGACAACGGTTCCTCACCTGTGCCGCCAGCCGCCGGCGCCCGGGTCCACCGTGCGCCCTGCGGCGCGGACCTCCAGGCCCGGCGTCTCGCGCACCTCGCCCACGACGGTGAACCCACGCGGCCGTGTGGCCCCCGACGGCATGGTGCAGACGATCTCGTAGTCGTCGCCCCCGCTCGCCAGCCGCAGCAGGGCCGCGGCCACGTCCTCCTGCCGCTCCAGCCAGGTCGCCGCCGCGCCGGAGAGCGGCAACTGGTCGAGGTCCAGGAACAGCCCCACGCCACTCGCTTCGGCGATATGGCGCGCGTCGGCGATCAGTCCGTCCGAGACATCGGCCGCCGCGGTGGCGTGCCGGCGCAGCGTGGCGCGCAGGTCCAGCCTGGGCTCCGGCAGACGGTAGCGGTGCGTCAGGCGACCATCGAAGTCGGGGATCTCGCCGCGCACGGCCGCCAAGCCCAGGGTGGCGTCGCCGATAGCGCCGCTGACCAGCACCCGGTCGCCGGGACGTGCGCCGCCGCGCCGGATCATCCGCCCGGCCGGGACCCAGCCCAACGCCGTCAGGCTGCAGGTGAAGGGGCCTGGCGTGGAAGTCGTGTCGCCGCCCAGCAGGTCCACGTCGAAGGCTTCCAGGTCCGACGCCAGGCCCTGCGCGAACCGCTCCCGGTCCCGCGCCCCGAAACCCTGCGGCCAGCTCACCGCCAGGAAGGCCCCGAACGGCTCGGCGGCCTTGGCGGCGAGGTCCGACAGGTTCACCCGCACCAGCTTGCGCGCCACCAGGTCGGGCGGCTCGCCGTTCGGGAAGTGCACGCCTTCGACGATGGCGTCCTTGGTGACCACCAGGTCGAAACCCGCGCGCTGCGGGACGACCGCGGCGTCGTCCATCAGGTCGAAGGCGCCCGCGGCGCCGCGCGTCAGCGGCCGGAAGAGCCGCGCGATCTCTCCGAACTCATCCAGCCCGGACATCTTTGGCCACCCCGTCGAGGGCGCCGTTCACGAAGCCGGGCTCGGGCCCTTCGAAGAAGCTCTTGGTCAGTTCGACGTACTCGTCGATCGCCACTTCCGTCGGCACGTCCGGCCGGTGGACCAGCTCGAAGGCGCCGGCCCGCAGGATGGCGCGCACGGTGGCGTCCAGCCGCTCCAGCCGCCAGCCCTGGGCCAGCCGCTTCACGATGGCCGCGTCGATGGCCTTCTGTTCCTTGACCACGCCGCGCACCAGGTCGGCGAAGAACGCCTCGTCGGCCGTGGCCAGGGTCTCGCCCTCCACGTCGCGGTCGAACCGATGGTCCGTGAACTCGCGGATCACCGCCTCCACGCCTACCGAGGAGACCTCCATCTGGTACAGCGCCTGGACCGCCGCCAGCCGCGCTACCGAACGGGACTGCTTGCCGCCGCTCATCGTCCACCCGCCGTCAGCTGCTGCTTGAGCGCGATCATCGCCAGGGCCGCGCGCGCCGCGCCGCCGCCCTTGTCGCCCTCGCTGATGCGGGCCCGCGCCCAAGCCTGCTCCTCGTCCTCGGTCGTCAGGATCCCGTTGCCGATGCAGAGCCGCCTGTGGACGGTCAGCTCCATGATGCCCCGCGCGCTCTCGTTCGAGACGATCTCGAAGTGATAGGTCTCGCCGCGGATCACGCAGCCCAGGGCGACATAGCCGTCGTAGCGCAGCCCGCTCGGACCCGCGCCCGCCTCTTCCGCCAGAGCGATGGCGCCCGGGATCTCCAGCGCGCCCGGCACCGTGACCACGTCGTACTCGGCGCCATAGGCCTTCAAGGCGTCAGTGGCCCCTTCGAGCAGGGCGTCGGCGAGGTCGTCGTAGAAGCGGGCTTCCACGATAAGGATGCGGAGGGGTTGGTCGCTCATGCCGCCCCTTTAGGCGGTTTCGCGCCAGCGGGCGAGATATCTGGCGAGCATGTCGATCTCGAGGTTCACCCTCGATCCGGGCTTCAGCTCCCCCAGCGTGGTGACGTCCCAGGTGTGCGGGATCAGGTTCACGCCGAAGACGTCGTCCTCCACCTCGTTGACCGTCAGCGACACGCCTTCGACTGTGATGGAGCCCTTCGGCGCGATGTAGCGGTGCAGCGGACGCGGGACACGGATCCGGACGCGGTGCGAACCGCCCTCCTCCGCGACGCTGACCACCTCGCCCACGCCGTCGACGTGGCCCGAGACGATGTGCCCGCCCAGCTCGTCGCCCACCCGTGCGGCGCGCTCCAGGTTCACACGATGACCCTCGCGCCACTGGTCGAGGGTCGTCTTCGACAGCGTCTCGCCCGAGACCTCCACCGCGAACCAGCCCGGCCCCTTCTCGACGACCGTCAGGCAGCAGCCCGCGTGGCTGACCGAGGCGCCGATCTCGATGGTGGCGGTGTCGAACCCCGTCTCGATCTCGAACCGGCGGTCGCGGTCGGTGTCGCGCACGGCGCGCACGCGCCCCACGTCGGTGACGATGCCGGTGAACATGTGGACTAGACCCTCTCGTACCGTTCCCAGAGGTCGTCGCCGACTTCGCGGACCTCCACGCGCCGGAAATGGGGCGCATCGACCAGCGCCGCAACGGCCAAGGCGCCGACGCCTGGCCGGCCCTCTCCGCCGATCACGATAGGCGCCCGGAACCACTCCAGCTGGTCCACCAGGCCGCAGCGCAGGAAGCTCGCCGCCACCTGCCCGCCGCCCTCGACGAAGATCCGGGAAAGACCTTCCGCGGCAAGGGCTTGCACGACCGTCTTCAACTCGGGACGATCATCGCCGACGGCGCGGACGCCCACGATGCGGACACCGGCCTCCGCCAGCTCCGGCTTGGGCGGCGTAGTCGTGACCACATAGGTCGAGATCTCGCGCGCCGTCTTCGCCAGCTTGCACTCCGGTGTCAGCCGCTGGCGGCTGTCCAACACCACCCGCGCGGGCTGGCGGCCGTTCCAGCCCGGAAGCCGCACCGTCAGCTCCGGATCGTCGGCAAGCGCCGTCTCGATGCCGACGAGGACCGCGTCATGATCGGCCCGCAACTGATGCACCGCCCGCCTGGCCGGCTCACCGGTGATCCAGCGGCTCTCGCCGGCGGCGGTGGCGATCCGCCCGTCGAGGGAGGTCGCAAGCTTCAGGGTGACCGGCACGTCAGCGTCCGTCTTCGACCTCGCTCAGCCCTTCCTCGCCGAGGAAGCGGGCGAAGTCCTGGGTCTCGCGGAAGTCGCGGTAGACCGAGGCGTAGCGGACGTAGGCCACGTCATCCAGCTGCTTCAGCTGCTTCATGACCAGTTCGCCCACCGTCGACGAGGGCAGCTCGGTCTCGCCCATGCTCTCCAGCTGGCGCACGATGGTCGAGATCATCCGCTCGACGCGTTCGGGCTCCACCGGTCGCTTGCGCAGCGCGATCGACACCGACCGCGCCAGCTTGTCCCGGTCGAAGGGCGAACGCCGCCCGGATCGCTTCACGATGGTCAGCTCGCGCAGCTGGACGCGCTCGAAGGTCGTGAACCGCCCCTCGCACTGCGGGCACAGCCGCCGTCGGCGGATCGCCGCCCCGTCTTCCGACGGGCGACTGTCCTTCACCTGGGTTTCGTCGTGGCCACAAAACGGGCAGCGCATGATCTAGCCCCTCCGCGGCCATCTACCCCTATTAGGAGTAGATGGGGAAGCGCTTGGTCAAGGCCAGGACTTCGCCGCGCACCTTCTGTTCGACGGCGGACGAGTCTTCGCCGGTCGCCACGGCGTCCAGGACCTCGCCAATCCACTTGCCCACCTGGCGGAATTCGCCGGGACCGAAGCCGCGGGTCGTGCCGGCGGGCGACCCCACCCGCAGGCCCGAGGTCTGCATCGGCGGCAGGGGGTCGCCGGGAATCGAGTTCTTGTTGGTCGTGATGCCGGCGCGCTCCAGCGCCACTTCGGCCGCCGCGCCGCTCACGCCCTTCGGCGTGAGGTCCACCAGCATCAGGTGGCTGTCGGTGCCGTTCGAGACGATCTTGAAGCCCACGCTCTGCAGGCTGTCGGCCAGCGCCCGGGCGTTCTCGATCACGGCGCGGGCGTAGAGCTTGAACTCCGGCTTCAGCGCCTCGCCGAACGCCACGGCCTTGGCGGCGATCACGTGCATCAGCGGTCCGCCCTGCAGGCCGGGGAAGACGGCGCTGTCGATCTTCTTGGCCAGCTTCTTGTCGTTGGTCAGGATCAGCCCGCCCCGCGGACCGCGCAGCGTCTTGTGCGTCGTCGTCGTGACGATATGGGCATGAGGGAACGGGTTCGGGTACTCGCCCGCCGCGATCAGGCCGGCGTAGTGGGCCACGTCGCACATCAGGATCGCGCCCACCTCGTCGGCGATCTCGCGGAACTTCGCGAAGTCGATCTGGCGCGAATAGGCCGAGCCGCCGGCAATGATCACCTTCGGGTTGTTCGCCTTGGCGACGTCATAGGCCTCGTCGTAGTCGATCAGGTGGTCCTGGGCGCGCACGCCATAGGCCACCGGCTGGAACCACTTGCCCGACTGGTTGACGCTCTTGCCGTGCGTCAGGTGCCCGCCGTGGTCCAGGTTCATGCCCATGAAGGTGTCGCCCGGCGTCATGGTGACCATGAACACCGCCTGGTTCGCCTGGCTGCCCGAGTGGGGCTGGACGTTGGCGAACTCGCAGCCGAACAGCTGCTTGGCCCGCTCGATGGCGAGGGTCTCGACCTCGTCCACCACCTCGCAGCCGCCGTAGTAGCGCTTGCCCGGTTAGCCCTCGGCGTACTTGTTGGTCAGCCCGCTCCCCTGCGCGTCCAGCACCGCCTTCGAGACGATGTTCTCGGAC
>NZ_JAPSKZ010000192.1 GCF_031181185.1 Phenylobacterium sp.
GGTAACCGCGCCGCTTTCGGACCTGGCCTGGAGCAACCCGCACGCCACCGCCAAGGTGAGCTACCAGGGCCGGGCCTGGGACGTCGTCCTGGCGCCGCTGGCCCGCATGGAAGCGCGCGGCCTGACGCGCGAGATGATCGCCGGCGGCCAGCCGATCACGCTGGAAGGCTATCCGCGCCTCGATGGCACGGCCGAGATGCGCCTCGAGCGCGTCACCGTGCAGGGCAAGGTCGTCGAGCTGCGCTGACCCGCGACGGAGGGCTGGCGTGACGCCGCGTCGGGGGCGCACCCTGGCGGGCATGATCAAGCTCACCTTCTGCCTTCGCCGGCGGCCCGAGCTCTCCCGCGAGGGCTTCCAGGCCTACTGGCGCGACACCCACGCGCCCCTCGTCGCCAGCCTCGCCGAGACCTTGCAGATCCGCCGCTACGTGCAGCTGCATAGCCTGCCGGCCAAGGCCAGTGCGGCCGTCCGCGCCAGCCGCGAGGCGCCGGAAGAGTACGACGGTGTCGCCGAACTGTGGTTCGACAGCTTGGACGCCATCCTGGAGAACGGCCGCCGTGCTGAAGCCCGCGCCGCCGCCGCCCGCCTGCTGGAGGACGAGCGGCGTTTTATCGACCTTGCCCGCTCGCCCCTCTGGTTCGGCGAGGAGCGCGTGGTGGTCGGGTGACCTGCGCACGCGCTGACGGAACCTCCGCCTTGGCTTGACGCTCCTCCTGAACCCGGGCCTGTGGCTGACCAGATGAGCCAGTACATTCTCATCGCCGACGACGACCCGCTCCTGAGGGCCATCCTGGAGCACAAGCTCGAAGGCGCCGGCTATACCGTGAAGAGCGTCGAGGACGGTCAGGCGGCGCTCGACGCCGCCGCAGCCGAAACGCCCGCCGTGATCGTGCTCGACGCCATGATGCCGGTCATGGACGGCTTCGAGGCGCTGCGCCGGTTCAAGCAGGACGCCAGGCTGGCCGGCATCCCGATCATCATGCTCACCGCCCTGAAGCGGGAGGCCGACATCGTCAGCGCGCTGAAGCTGGGCGCGGCCGACTATGTGGCCAAGCCGTTCAACCCCGACGAACTCGTCGCTCGCCTCGCACGCCTGATGAGCGGCCTGCCCGGAGCTTCTGCATGAGGCGGCTGCTCCTGGCGGCCCTGATCGCCGCCGGCGCCGCGCCGGCGTTGGCCCAACCGGCCCCGCCCGATCCGCTGGCCGAGGGCGTCCGGCTGCGCCAGGCCGGCCAAGCGGCCGAGGCCATCCCGCTGCTCGAGGCCGCCGCCCGCGGCCGGGCCGCCGCCGACCCGGACGCCTGGCTGAACCTGGGGCTCGCCTATTCCGCCGTGGGCCGCTTCGACGACGCCGACCGCGCCCTGGCCGAGGCGGAACGGCTGGCGCCGGCCTATGCCGACGTGGCGGTCGCCCGCGCTCGCATCGCCTTCTTCCGCGGCGATCTCGGCCAGGCCGAGCGGCGCCTCGCCCCCCTGCTCGCCGCGCAGCCGCCGCACGCCGACGCCCGCGCCCTGGCCGATCAGGTGGTGGCGGCCCGCCGCACGCCCGCCGCCCCGCCATCGACCGAAGCCAGAGCCCGCTGGCGCCTCGACCTCGGCGCCACCTACGGCGACCGCAGCCAAGGCCTGTCCTCCACGCGGATCGCCCAGGTCGCGCTGAGCCGCACCGAAAACGGCCGCACCCTGGGCGGTTCGGTCGAATACGCCCGCCAGTTCGGCGCCGCCGACACCTACCTCGAAGGCTTGGTCGCCGGCCGGTTCGGCTATGTCGCGATCGGCGGCGCGTCCGACGCCGATTTCCGCCCCGAATGGGCCGTTCGCGCCGGCGCGGTCTCGCCCGCTCGCGCCTTCGCCGACGGCTGGAGCGCTCAGCTCGCGGTGGACGGCGGGCATTCGCGCTATCCGACCGGCGGCGTGTGGAGCCTGCACCCGTCGCTCACCGTCGCCCGCGGCGAGGCCCTGTCGCTCACCGCCCGCTGGATCAACGTCATCGACGAGACCGACGAGTATCGCACCGGCTATGCGCTGCGCGGCGGGTGGCGGCCCGTCCCGCGCCTGCTGCTGCAGGCCGGCTGGACCCACGCTCCGGAGTCCAGCGAGGGCGTCACCGTGCGGGTGAAGGCGGTCAACCTCGGCGCAGCCTTCGACGTCTCCGACGACCTGACCTTGCGCGTCGACGGCGTCCACGAGGAACGGCCGGCCTACGACCAGGACCTCGTCAGCGTCGGCGTCACGCGCCGGTTCTGAGGTGTCGTCGCTGGGCATCATCTGGCTCTGCGCCCTTGCCCTCGCGCTCTTGGCGCTCGGGTGGATGAGCGGGCTGATCCTGCAGCGCGTGGTCCAGGACCGCGCCCAGCGTCGCCGCGTCGCCGACCGCCGCGCCGTCGAGAAGGCGCTGGTGGCCGTCATGCAGGGCCGCGCCGAGGCGGCCTTCGCCCTCCGCCCATTCCGCCGCCGGGCCCGGCTCATGTCCGAGACGCTTCTCGACTTCATGAGCGTCGTACGCGGCCACGACCGTGAAGTCGTCGTCGCCGCGCTGGAGACGGTGGGCGTGCAGCAGGGCCTGCGCGCACGCCTGCGCCGCGGCTCCATGCCCGGACGCCTGGCCGCAATCGAGGCGCTGGCGGCCTTTCCCGGCTCCGAGACCGAGAAGGCGCTCCGCGACGTCGCGCGCGAGTCCCCCCAGCTGCGCCTGACCGCGCTCGAGGCGCTGTCCCGCGCCGGTTACGACGTGCCGGTCCGTGACCTGCTGGACGCCGCCGCCCAGGGCGATCTCCGCGCCTCCGGCCGCTTCGCTGAGTTCCTGCGCGAGCGGGTGGTGGAGCATCCCCAGGCGGGCGTGGGCGAACTCGCCCGGACCGATCTCTCGCCTGAGCTGCGCGTGCTGCTGCTGGAGGCGTTGGGCGCGAGCGGCGACTATTCCGTCATCACGGCGCTCGCCGCGAACGCGAGCCATGTCGACGCCGCGGTCCGCGCCGCCGCGGTCCGCGCGCTGGGCCGTCTGCAGCACCCCGCGGGCCAGGCCGCGGTGGCCGCCGCCCTCGACGATCCGGATCCCGAGGTCCGCGCCGCCGGCGCCGGGGCGGCCGGCGAGGCCCGCCTGGGCCGCCTGGCCGACACGCTCTACGCGCGCCTCTCGGACGACGCCTGGCGCGTCCGGTTCCAGGCCGCTGCGGCGCTCGGCAAGCTGGGCCCGGCCGGCCTCGAGCGCCTGCGCCAGGCCGCCGCCTTGCCCGATCCCGCTGCCCAGCGGGCTGCATCCCTCACGCTCGCGGAGTTGGGCGCTTGATCGAGCTGGGCTTCGATCTCCAGGCCGCGGCCCGCGGCTTCACCGTCTTCGCCCAGTCGATCGCCACCGTCGTGATCGTCGCCGGCGTCGCCCAGAACGCGTTCCACATCTGGCAACTGATCATCGCCGGAGCCGAGCTCCGCCGTGAGCGCGGCATCGTCGAGCCGCGGATGCTGTGGCGGCGTTACGCCGACAGCGCCCCGCCCATCGCGCTCCTGGTGCCCGCCTACAACGAGGAGATGACGATCGGCGAGAGCCTTCGCTCGCTGCTTGCGCTCCAGTACCCCAGCTTCGAGGTGGTGGTCGTCAACGACGGGTCGAAGGACGGCACGATGGAGGCGCTGAAGGCCGCTTTCGACCTCCAGCCCACCGCGCGATCGTGGGAGCCGATCGCCCCGCACGCGCCGATCCGCGGTCTCTACGTCGCGCCGAACCAGCCGCGCCTGCTGGTGGTCGACAAGGAGAACGGCGGCAAGGCCGACGCGCTCAACGCCGCGATCAACCTCTCCCGCGCGCCCATCGTCTGCTCCATGGACGCCGACAGCCTGCTCGAGCCCGACGCCCTGCTGCGGGCGGTCCGCCCCTTCGTCGAGGATCCCGAGCGCGTCATCGCCGTGGGCGGCACCGTTCGCATCGCCAACGGTTGCGAGATCCGCCACGGCAACATCGCCCGCATCGGGGTGCCGAAGAACCTGCTCGCGCTCCTACAGACCATCGAATACCTGCGCGCCTTCCTGATGGCGCGCATCGCCTGGAGCAGGCTGCAGGCCCTCACCATCATCTCCGGCGCGTTCGGACTGTTCCGGCGCAGCGCCGTCCTCGAGGTCGGCGGCTACAGCCTGGGGACGGTGGGCGAGGACATGGAGCTGGTGGTCAAGCTCCACAAGCGCTTTCGCGAGCAGAGACGCCCCTATCGCATCGCCTTCGTTCACGAGCCGGTCTGCTGGACCGAATGCCCCGAGGACCTTGCCGTGCTGGGCCGCCAACGGGCCCGCTGGCACCGCGGCACGCTCGAATGCTTCGCCAAGCACAAGGACATGCTCTTCAACCCGCGCTACGGCCGCGTGGGCTTCCTGGCCTTCGGCTACGTGCTGGTCGTCGACGTGCTGGGGCCCTTCATCGAATTGATGGGCTGGCTGTTGATTCCGGCGTTCTGGATCACCGGCGTGCTCCACGTCGACTACCTGCTGGCCTTCCTCGCCGTCAGCGCCGCCTACGGGGTGGTGATCA
The DNA here is from genome assembly GCF_031181185.1 of Phenylobacterium sp. GTDB lineage: Bacteria > Pseudomonadota > Alphaproteobacteria > Caulobacterales > Caulobacteraceae > Phenylobacterium. The sequence goes on from NZ_JAPSKZ010000192.1 coordinate 4,521, forward strand.
GCGTCGGCGCGCTGGCCCTGGAAGAGGTCGAGCTCCGCCGTTTCCCGAACGCCCGCAGCCTGGTGGTCCTGATGCTCGCCGCCGTGATCGAGAACTTCGGCTATCGGCAGATCAACAACGTGTGGCGCATCCGCGGGACTTGGCAGTTCTTCACCAAGCAGCACAGCTGGGGAACCATGACCCGCAAGGGGTTCAGTTCGCCGGCGGCAAACCCTCCAGCGCCGACACCAGAGGCCTGAGGTCCGCCGCACGGCCTTCGCGGATATCGTCCTCGACCGCCGCCGCCGCCTCGCTCACCGCCGCGAAGCCGAACGTCCCGCCCGCGCCGGCCAGCTTGTGCGCGCGGGCCAGCAGCTCCTCGGCCGGCGTTCCGCCTGTCGCGTGGATCCAGGCCAGGTCGGCGGCTGCGCGCTCCAGAAAGCGGCCCCTCAGCGCGGCCAGCGGGTCGGGCGTGGTCATGCCCGCCAGCCTGCCACACGGCTAGGACCGGAACCAGCCGCCCAGCACGCAGGTCGCCACGCCGTCGCGGATCGTCACCGTCGTCGGCCGCACCGGTCCGGGCTCGAAGACGACGGTCCCCTTCGGCGTCGTCACCCGAAGCACCGAAGGGGCGTTGAACTGGCAGATCCGGTAGACCTCGCCGTCGTCGCGGAAGCCTGCGCAGCTGGCATGCCCGTGCCGCCGCTCGAACGTCACGTCGCCATAGGTGAAGTCCTTCAGCGGCCGCCGTCCCACCAGCTTCGGCGAAGGCGCCTCGGCTGTCGGGCAAGCCGGACCGGTGATGCCGTCCCAGGCCGCCTTCTCGGCCCGCATGCCCGCCCAGGTCCGGTAGATGTCCACCAGCGGCACGCTGGCGGCGATCGCCAACACCCCCGCCATGCCCAAGGTATGCAGGCTGTCCTGCAGCCGCGCCCGTCTGCGCAGGTTCCATGCCGCCGCCATCGTGCGCTCCCTCGTGCCCGATGGAAGATTACATCTGTAAAATCCTAGCTGGCAAGGCCCGCCGGCCGCCGAAACTCCGCAGGGCGCAGCGCCCTCGGCGAAAACCGCGCCTCGCGCAGGGCGCCCTGGAACCAGTCCACCCGGTTCATCCGCACGCCGACCGACGTGCGCCCCGGTCCCTGCGCGGTGAACGCGATCTGCGCCTGCGCCTGCAGCACGCCGTCGACGAAACAGGCGTAGCTCCGCCCGTCGCAGACCTGGGCCACGTGCGCCCAGCGGCCCACGGGATGCCGCTTCTCCGGCGCGATCAGGGTCTGGCTGTAGCCCGGACCCTTGACGAAGGCGTCCAGGTACCAGGCGTCCTCAACCACGCGCACCTCGAACAGCATCCGGGTCCCGCCCGACACCCCCTCGTCGGGCGCGTCCTGCGCCAGGTGCAGCCAGCGCTGTTCGAACTTGCCGCCGTCGGGCCGGATCACCGCCTCGATGGTGAAGGCGACCGCGCCCGCCAGCGGATGGACCGGAACCACGAGCCCGTCGTCCACGCCGTCGAACAGCAAGGCCTTGCCGCCGGGCCCGGGCGCCACGCGCGGCTCGCCCAGCACCTCGGTGGCGCGCCCGGCGACCTTGTCCGGCCGCGCAAAGCTCCAGACCTCCGGCGCGCCCTGCGCCGACGCGCCTCCGGCTGCGGCCAGCGCAGCGGCGCCCGCCAGCACCGCCCGGCGGTCGAAGGTCCGCTGCCTCTCCATCGCCGCAGAGGGCCACAATCCACGCCCGGCGCCTAGCGCCCGCCGCGCCGCCGCCTTAGCTAGCTTTGCCGTGACCCAAGCTCCTGACGTCCAGATCGCGCCCGCACGCACGCCGGCGGACCTCGCCGCCGTCGCCGACCTCTTCCGCCGCTACGCCGCGGGACTGCCGGTCGACCTCGGCTACCAGGACTTCGAGGCCGAGCTTGCGGCCCTGCCCGGCAAGTACGCGCCGCCGGCCGGCGAGCTGCTGCTGGCCCGCGGCGCCTCGGGCGAACCTCTGGGCTGCGCCGCGCTCCGCCCGCTCACACACGGCGCCTGCGAGATGAAGCGCCTGTACCTCGCGCCCGAGGCCCGCGGCCTGGGCCTGGGCCGCGCGCTGACCCAGGCCGTCGTCGAGGCCGCCCGCGCCTGCGGCTATCGCCAGCTTCGCCTCGATACCCTGCCCAGCATGGCGGCGGCCCAAGGCCTCTACGAG
>NZ_JAPSKZ010000008.1 GCF_031181185.1 Phenylobacterium sp.
CGGGCTGGCCTGGGACGATCCCGACCTGGGCATCGCCTGGCCGCTCGAGGGTGAGCCGGTTCTGTCCGACAAGGACAAGGTGCTGCCCCGCCTGAAGGACCTGGGGCCGGTCAGCTTCTAGGCCGCGAGCCACTCCTCGCGCACGTCCACCTCGGCCTCGGTCGGCAGCCGCGCTGATCGTGCCGCCTCGAAGTCCGCGGCCGGCAACAGGTGCGAAAGGGCCCAGACCGCCGCCCCGCGCACCAGCGGCGAGGGATCGTCCAGCAACCGCGCCGCCTCGTGCGCCAGGGCCGCGTCGCCGGAGTTGCCGATCGCGTAGAGCACGTTGCGGACGAAGCGGTCGCGGCCGATGCGCTTGACGGGGCTCTTGGTGAAGAGGGCGCGGAAGGCGGCGTCGTCGAGCCGCACGAGCTCGGCCAGGCTGGGCGCGACGAGGTGCTCCCGCGCCGCCAGCTTCTGCTCCCGCGAAGCTTGCGCGAACTTGTTCCAGGGACAGACGGCCAGGCAATCGTCGCAGCCGTAGATGCGGTTGCCGAGGGCGGCGCGGAATTCCCGCGGGATCGGCCCTTTGAGCTCAATGGTTAGGTACGAGATGCAGCGCCGGGCATCGAGCTGGAACGGCGCCGGGAAGGCGTCGGTGGGGCAGACCTCGAGGCAGGCCTGACACGAGCCGCAGTGGACGGGCTCGGGGGCGTCGGGCCCCAGCTCCAGCGTCGTCAGCACCGAGCCCAGGAACAGCCACGAGCCGAATTCGCGGCTGACCAGGTTGGTGTGCCGGCCCTGCCAGCCCACGCCGGCGCGCTCCGCCAGCGGCTTCTCCATCAGGGGCGCGGTGTCGACGAACACCTTCACCTCGCCGCCGAACCGCTGCTGCATCCAGCTGGCCAGCCGCTTGAGCTTCTTCTTGATCAGGTCGTGGTAGTCGTCGCCCTGGGCGTAGACGCTGATCGCCGCCCGGTCCGGCTGGCCCAGCACCTCCAGCGGATCGTGCGCTGGCCCGTAGTTCACGCCCAGCAGCACGGCCGAGCGGGCGTCGGCCCACATCGCCCGCGGATGCGAGCGGCGCTCCAGGGTCTCGGCCATCCAGGCCATGTCGCCGTGACGGCCCGCGTCCACGTACTCCGCGAGCCGCGCGGCAGCGGGCCAGGCCTCGTCGATATCGGTGAAGCGGCAGAGGTCGAACCCCAGCGCGGCGGCTTCCGCGCGGATCAGGTCTTCAGGTCGGTCAGAAGTCGAGGTCGTCATAGTGCCTGGCGGGCGTCAGGCCCGGCCAGCGGTCCGTGAGCAGCGGCCGGAAACACGGCCGGGATTTGAGCTTCATGTACCACGTCTTCACGCCGGGGAAGTCGCCCCACGGCACGTCGCCGAAATAATCGATCACCGACAGGTGCGCCGCGCCCGCGAAATCCGCCAGCGACAGGCGCTTGCCCGCGAGCCACTCGCGCGTCTCGAGCAGGCCTTCCATATAGTGCAAGTGGTTCTTCAGCCCTTCGCGGCCCTGGCGCAGGTTGGCGAGTTCGGGCGCGCCCAGGCCCAGCAGGCGCTTTTCCATCTTCTCGTGCAGGATGTACCCGCCGGCCTCGAACTCGAACTTTCGGTCGAACCACGACAGCAGGCGGCGCGCCTCGGCCCGCTCGGCGGCTTCGCGGCCCAGGAGCGAAGGCTCGGGCGCGGTCTCTTCCAGATGGTCCAGGATGGCGCGGCCCTCGCACAGCGTCAGCCGGGCGCCGCCGTCGGCGGTCTCGATCAGCACCGGGATCAGGCCCGACGGATTGAGCCGGGTCAGCTCCTTCGGCCGCTCCCAGTAGCGCACCTGGACTTCCGAGAACGGCAGCCGCTTCTCGCCCAGCACGAGGCGGACCTGGCGCGAGGCCGGGTCAAGGGGGAAGTGGTGCAGGGTGCGTTGGACGCTCATGTTCTTCGGGCCACCACGACCGCCGTTGCCTTCGGCGAATCGCTCAAACGCCCAACTGCCGCCATTCGCCTTAAGCAGCCGTTTACTACGCTACGCGGGGTCAGCTTCCGCGAACGGCCCGCCGTGTGGCGCGGCGCGCCCGCGCGGGTTGGGATGGATCAGAATGTCGGCGGCCGGGAAGATCGCCAGGATCCGCCTCTCGGCCCCGATAAGCACCTCGTGGGCCGCTTCGAGGGTCAGCTGCGGGTCGAGGTCGAGGTGCAGCTGGATATGCACAAAGGGGCCGGACGCTCGGGTCCGCAGGCCATGGACGCCCAGGACACGCGGGTCGCGGCCGGCCGCCGCCGCCAGGATCATGTCCCGGTCCTCGTCGGACAGCTCACGGTCCATGAGTTGGGCGCCCGCCTCGCGGAACACGCCGATCGCGCCCCACAGCAGCAGCGCGGCCACCAGGATGGCGGCCACGGCGTCGAGAATGGGAAAACCCAGCCAGGCCGCGCCGGCGATGCCGATCAGGGCCGCCAGGTTCGAGCCGAGGTCGGTGGCGAAATGGGCCCGGTCGCCCGACACCGCCACCGACGCCGTCTGCCGGAGCGCGCGCGTCTGCGCGGCGATGAGCAGACCGGTCAACATGATCGAGATGAGCATCACGGCGACGGCCCAGGCGCCGTTCTCCAGAGGGCGAGGATCCGCCAGGCGCGCGGCCGCCTCGCGCGCCACGAGGGCGGCGGAGGCGAAGACCAGGCCCGCCTGGAGCAGGCTCGCGAACGCCTCGGCCTTGCCGTGGCCGAACCGGTGCTCTGCGTCGGGCGGGACGACGGCGTAGCGGACTGCGAAGAACGTGACGAGCGAGGCCAGCAGGTCCAGAGCCGAGTCGGCAAGCGAGGCCAGCAGCGCCGCCGAACTCGATGCGGTCCAGGCGAACGCCTTGATGGCCACCAGCACCGCGGCCACGCCGACCGACAGCGCGGTGATCCTGCGCGTGAGCGCCGCCGTTTCCGCCCGCGCTGCCCCGTGAATGCCGCTCATGGAAGACCCATATCTGGGGCGAGCGCGGCTGCGAAGCGTGAAGGCTGCGCTTGTGCGGTTGACCTTGGGCGATCCGGGCCTAGGGTGCGCGCCCATTTTCCGGGCCATTTTTGAGGACCGAGCGGACCATGGCTGAGACCACCACCTACGACGTCGTGATCATCGGGGGCGGCCCCGGCGGCTACAACGCCGCGATCCGGGCGGGCCAGCTGGGCCTGAAGGCGGCGTGCGTGGAAAGCCGCGGAACGCTGGGCGGCACCTGCCTGAATGTCGGCTGCATGCCCTCGAAGGCGCTGCTGCACGCCTCGGAGCTGTACGCCGCCGCCCAGGGCGAGTTCGCCACCCTCGGCATCGAGGTCAGCCCCAAGCTGAACCTCGGCCAGATGATGAAGCAGAAGGCCGACAGCGTCGGTCAGCTGACCAAGGGCATCGAGTTCCTGTTCAAGAAGAACAAGGTCGACTGGGTGAAGGGCAAGGGCCGCATCGCCGGTCCCGGCAAGGTCGAGGTGACCGCCGAGGGCGGCGCCGTCACCACCCTGGAAGCCAAGAACATCATCATCGCCACCGGCTCGGAGCCGTCGGGCCTGGCGGGCGTCGAGGTCGACCAGAAGCGCATCGTCGATTCCACCGGCGCCCTGTCGCTGCCGGAAGTGCCCGAGCACCTGGTGGTGATCGGCGCCGGCATCATCGGCCTGGAACTGGGCTCGGTGTGGCGTCGTCTGGGCGCCAACGTCACCATCATCGAGTACCTGGACCGCATCACGCCCGGCATGGACGCCGAGCTCGCCAAGACCTTCCAGCGCTCGCTGGCCAAGCAGGGCATGGAGTTCAAGCTGGGCGCCAAGGTCACCGGCGCCAAGCCGTCGAAGAATGGCGTCACGCTTACCTTCGAACCGGTCGCCGGCGGCGAGGCCGAGACGATCGAGGGCGACTACGTCCTCCTGGCCATCGGCCGGCGACCCTACACCGAGGGCCTCGGCCTGGAGACGGTGGGCGTCACCCCCGACAAGCGCGGCTTCATCGAAACCGACCACTTCAAGACCAGCGCGGCCGGCGTCTGGGCCATCGGCGACGTCACCCACGGCCCGATGCTCGCCCACAAGGCCGAGGAAGACGCCGTCGCGGTCATCGAGACCATCGCCCGCGGCTACGGCCACGTGGACTACAACCTGGTCCCAAGCGTCGTCTACACGAGCCCCGAAGTGGCCTGGGTCGGCAAGACCGAGGAGCAGCTGAAGGAAGAGGGCCGCGCCTACAAGGTCGGCAAGTTCCCCTTCACAGCGAACAGCCGGGCCAAGATCAACCACGAGACTGAGGGCTTCGTGAAGGTGCTGGCCGACGCCGCCACCGACGAGATCCTGGGGGCCCACGCCATCGGCCCCTCGGTATCGGAGATGATCGGCGAATACTGCGTGGCCATGGCGTTCCGCGCGGCGTCCGAGGACGTGGCGCGGACCTGCCATCCTCACCCGACCCGGTCCGAGGCCCTGCGCCAGGCCGCCATGGGCGTCGAAGGATGGACGATGCAGGCCTGATCGTCCGCCGCGCGCGGGCGAGCGAGCTCGGCGCCTGCGCCGATCTCTACGTCCGCGTGCTTCGGGAGACCTTCACCTGGGTCTCGCCCGAGCGGCACAAGGCGTCCGACTTCCTGCGCGCGGCGCAGGTCGAGGAGGTCTACGTCGCCGCCCGCGGCGAACGCATCGTGGGCCTTGCGGCCTTCTACCGGCCGCAAAACTTCCTGCACTCGCTCTATGTGGACGAACGCGGCGGGGGCGTCGGCAAGGCGCTGCTTGACCACGTGTGCCGGGTGGCCGACGGGCCGGTCTCGCTGAAGTGCCAGGCCAAGAACCTTCGCGCGCAGGACTTCTACCGCCGCGAGGGCTTCCGGTGCACAGAAGCCGGTTCCGACGACGGTGTGGCCTGGCTGCGCTTCGTGCGTGGCTGAAACTTAACTTGGCGTCCTTCGGTTGTGGTGGCAGCTTCGAGCCACACGAAGGAGGCTGGAATGCTCGCACTTCTCGCCGCCGCGGCCGTTGCCGCCAGCTCGTCGACCCCCGCCGTCACCGTTCTTCGCGACGCGCGCGCACCGGAGCGCTGCGGCTACTGGCTGGCCGAGCCGGTGGCGCGTCGCGCCCCTGACGCCCCAGCCGCCCAGAAGCTGGGCGAACTGCCCCGTCCGAACCTGGAGCTGACGGTGCTGCGGGCCGACGAGAACGGCTGCTCTAAAGCCGTGATCGTGCGCGAGAACGTCAGCGGCGACGGCCGTTTCGCCAAGCCCCGCGACTGAGACTCAGGCTCGCGGGTGCGCGCTGGCGTAGGCGCTGAGCAGGGCCGCGGCGTCCACCTCTGTATAGCGCTGCGTCGTCGATAGGGACGCGTGGCCCAAGAGCTCCTGGATCGACCGCAAGTCCGCGCCGGCGCCCAGCAGGTGGGTGGCGAACGAATGGCGCAGCGCGTGCGGCGTGGCGCTGGCCGGGAGGCCGAGCCGGCTCCGCAGGTTCTGCACTGTCGCTTGCACGTGCCGCGGACTGAGCGCTCCGCCCCGCTTGGCGCGGAACAGCGGCTGGTCTGGGCCGAGGGCGAAGGGAACCTGGGCCAGGTAGGCGTCGACCGCCTCGCGCACCGCCGGCAGCGTCGGCACGATCCGGGTCTTCGACCCCTTGCCGGTGATGCGCAGCTGCTCGGGGATGGGCGCGTCCGAGCGCCTCAGCGACAGCGCTTCCGAAATCCGCAGACCGCAGCCGTAGAGCAGGGTCAGCACCGCCTGGTCGCGGGCGACCTCCCAGTCCTCACGGTCCGGGTCCAGCGCCGGTTCGGCGATCAGGCCCAGCGCCTGGTCCTCGGTCACCGGTCTGGGCGCGCCGGGCTTCACCCGCGGACCGCGGACCAGGGCGATCGCCGCGTTCGGCGTGTCCAGCCGGCGGTCGAGGAACCGGTGGAAGGTCCTGATGGCCGACAGCGCCTGGCTGAGCGAGCGCGGCGACAGTGGCGTCTCGCCGGAGCGCAGATGCGCGAGCCAGGCGCGGACCTCGCCGGCGGTGATGGTCCCCAGGCTCTTCGCCGACAGACTTTCCCCGCGGTGGTGTTCCAGAAAGGCGATGTAGCGCGCGGCGGCGAAGCCATAGGCCTCCAGGGTCCTCGGCGACGCGCGCCGCTCCTGCGCCAGGTGCTCGAGCCAGGCGGTCCTGGCTTCGGCGGCGGTTACAGGAGCGGCCATCGCTCGGCGGTCCGTTCGACCACGCGAGCCAGGAAGGCCACGAGTTCGGAGCCCATGTCGGGCGTGAAGCCCTCCGGGTCGGTCGAGGCGAACGCCAGCAGACCCTGGCGCGACGGCTCCCAGATCGCCATCCGGACCATGGCCATCGAGCGGACCTCGTCGGAGGTCTCGCCGAACAGGCCGAGCGCGGTCGGCGCGAAGCCCATACGGGCCAGCCGCTGCGGCCCATCCAGGATCATGTCCACCTGGCCTTCGACCAGATGCTTCCAGCCGGCCGGCGGGTTGCCTTCGCTCTCCAGCGCGATCACGCCCGCAGCCAGGCCGAAGCGCGTGCGCGCCAGCTCGTCCACGCGCCAGGCGAGGTCGGAGTGGTTGCGGGCGTCCAGCAGGTCGACGACCGCGCCGTGGGTTTGCGCCTGGGCGGAGAAGTTGGCGCGCGCCGTCTCTTCCAGCAGCTGGCGCATCTCGGCTTCGCGCTGATGCGCCGCGTGCACCCGCGCCAGCGCCGCGGGGCCGAAGTCCACGACGTTGCCTCCCGCCACCTTCAGGCCGAGTTCCGCCAGCAGGCCGTCGTCCTCGCGGATGAAGTCGGGATTGTCGGCCAGGAAGCGCCGGACGGCGGACGGCTCCAGGGGCGCTCCGAACATATCGCCCTGCGAACCGTCCATGGTTAACCCCTCAGAGAATCGATTGGCCCGTCTTGGCCCAATCCGCGAGGAATTGTTGAAGCCCCTTTTCGGTTAACGGGTGCTTGAAGAGCGCCAGGAACACCTCCGGCGGAATGGTCGCGCAGTCGGCGCCGGCGAGCGCCGCTTCCTTCACGTGCGCGGGCGTACGGATCGAAGCAGCCAGGATCTCGGTGTCGTAGTCGTAGTTGTCGTAGATCGCCCGGATCTCCGAGATCAGGTCCATGCCCTCGGCGCCGTGGTCGTCCAGGCGACCGATGAACGGGCTGATGTAGGTGGCGCCGGCCTTGGCCGCGAGCAGCGCCTGGGCGGCCGAGAAGCACAGCGTGACGTTCGTCTGGATGCCCTCGGCGCAGAACTCGGCCGTGGCGACTAGGCCCTCGCGGGTCAGGGGCACCTTCACCACCACGTTCGGCGCCACCCCGGCCAGCTTGCGGCCCTCGGCCAGCATGGTCTCGACGTCGACGGCGGCCACCTCGGCGCTGACCGGGCCCTCGACGATGCCGCAGATCTCGGCGATCACCTCCAGCATGTTTCGGCCGGACTTGGCGATCAGGGAGGGGTTGGTGGTCACGCCGTCCACCAGGCCGGTGGCGGCGAGGTCCTTCAGGACGGCGACGTCGGTGGTGTCGAGGAAGAGCTGCATTCTTGGGACCTTGGGCTTGTTCGGCCCGCTTGTAGCCGCCATGACGGCGTGAGCGAACCCCTGATGAGCCGCATCGCGTCCGTCCTCATTCCCATGCCGTTGCCCGAGGCCTTCGACTACGAGGCGCCCGACGGCATGACGCTGGCTGTCGGCGACCAGGTGGCGGTGCCGCTGGGGCCGCGCCTGATCCGCGGCGTGGTGGCGGGCGTCCGCGACGGGACCGGCGGTAACCGGCCGCTGAAGGCGGTCGCCGAGCGGCTGGACGAGCCGCGGCTGCCGCCGGGCGCGCTGGAGTTCGTGCAGTGGGCTGCGCGATACGCCGTCGACGCCCCCGGCGCGCCCCTGGCGATCGCGCTCAGGGGCGCCCGGGCCCCGAAGCCGCGGCCCGTGCGGGTGCTGGAACCGACCGGCCGGACCCCGGGACGCACGACGCCGGCGCGGGCCAAGGTGCTGGAAGCCGCTGCCGCGGGAGCCATGACCCCCGCCGACCTCGCCCGCACCGCCGGGGTCTCGGCCGGCGTCGTCAAGGGGCTCCTGGACGAGGGATGCCTGGCCGAGCGGCTTGTCGCCGCCGACATCGGCTTCGACCCGCCCGACCTCTCCCGCAAGGGGTCTGAGCTCAACGCCAGCCAGGCGGCGGCGGCCGCCGCCCTGTCCGAGATGGCCGCCGCCGGCCAGTTCGGCGTCGCCCTGCTGGACGGCGTGACCGGCTCGGGCAAGACCGAGGTCTATCTGGAAGCGGCCGCGGCGGCGCTGGCGGCCGATCCCCAGGCCCAGGTGCTGATCCTGCTGCCCGAGATCGCGCTTACCCAGGCGGTGATCGGGCGCGTGCGGACCCGGTTCGGCGCCCAGCCCGGCGAGTGGCACTCCGACGTGACGCCGCCGGCGCGGCGGCGGGTCTGGGAAGCCGTGGCCTCCGGCGATTGCCGGATCGTCGTGGGCGCCCGCTCGGCGCTGTTCCTGCCCTTCCGCAAGCTGGCGCTCGTCGTCGTCGACGAGGAGCACGACGGCTCGTTCAAGCAGGAGGACGGCTTCATCTACCACGCCCGCGACCTGGCCGTGGCGCGGGGCAAGATCGAGGGCGCGGCGGTGATCCTGGCCTCGGCCACGCCGTCCCTCGAGACCCTGCGCAACGCCGAGACCGGCCGCTACCGCTGGCTGCGGCTGTCGGCCCGGCACGGGATCGCCCGGCTGCCGGACATCGAGCTGATCGACCTGCGCGAGACCCCGCCTGAGCACGGCCGCTGGCTGTCGCCGCCGCTGGTGACCGCCATGGGCGAGACCTGGGCCCGCGGCGAGCAGACGCTGCTGTTCCTGAACCGGCGCGGCTATGCGCCCCTGGTGCTGTGCAAGGCCTGCGGCGGGAGGATGACGGCTCCCGACACCGACAGCTGGCTGGTGGAGCACCGCTACACCGGCCGCCTCGTCTGTCACCTGACGGGCTTCTCGATGCCGAAGCCGGCGGCCTGTCCGCATTGCGGCGCCAAGGACAGCCTGGTCTCGATCGGCCCCGGCGTGGAGCGGGTCGAGGAGGAGGCCCGCTTCCTGTTCCCGGACGCCCGCGTCGCCGTCTTCTCGTCGGACACCATCTTCGACGCGCGCGAGGCGCGGCGGCTGGTGGAGGCGATGGCCGACGGTCAGATCGATATCCTGGTGGCCACCCAGGCGGCCGCGAAGGGGCACAACTTCCCGAAGCTGACCCTGGTGGGCGTGGTCGACGCCGATCTCGGCCTGCGCGGCGGCGACCTGCGGGCGGCCGAGCGCACCTACCAGCTGCTGGCCCAGGCCACGGGGCGCGCGGGGCGCAAGGACCGGCCGGGGCGGGCCCTGCTGCAGACCTATGCGCCCGAGCATCCGGTGATGCAGGCGCTGAAGGCCCAGGACCGGGACGCCTTCGTCGAGGCCGAGATGGTCGAGCGGGAAGCCGCCGGCCTGCCGCCGTTCGGCCGGCTGGCGGCGGTGATCGCGTCGGGTCCCGACGCGGCCCAGTTGGAGGCCTTCATGCAGGAGATGGCGCGTGTCGCGCCGAACACGCCGGGGGTCGAGGTCTACGGCCCCGCCGACGCGCCGCTCAGTCTGGTGCGCGGGCGCCGGCGCAAGCGGTTCCTGGTGCGGGCCGACCGCGGCGTGGACCTTTCGGCCTATATGGCGGCGTGGCGCGCGCGGGTGCGGCCGCCCGGACAGGTCCGGGCGGCCATCGACATCGACCCGTACAGCTTCCTCTGACGGCTTAGTGCTTCGTCTCGCCGGGCGGCGCCTTCTTGGCGCCGGCCTTGCGCGCCAGCATGTTCAGCGCCTCGACGCCAGCCGAGAACGCCATGGCCGCGTAGATGTAGCCCTTCGGCACGTGGAAGCCGAAGCCGTCGGCGATCAGCACCGCGCCAATCATCAGCAGGAAGCCCAGGGCGAGCATCACGACGGTCGGGTTGTTGTTGATGAAGTTCGCCAGCGGATTGGCCGCCACCAGCATCAGGATCACGGTGATGATCACCGCGGCGAACATGATGGGCAGGTGATCGGTCATGCCCACCGCCGTCAGGATCGAGTCGATCGAGAACACCAGGTCCAGCAGGATGATCTGGAAGATGGCGGCGCCCAAGTTCGAGACGACCTTGCCCCCGGTGTCCATCACGCCGTGGCCGTCGCCGGGCTCGACCTTCTCGTGGATCTCGGTCGTGGCCTTCCAAACTAGGAAGAGGCCGCCGGCGATCAGGATCAGGTCGCGCCAGGAGAAGTTGAGCTCCCACATGGGCTGGCCGTGGGCATCCAGCGGCCCTTGCCAGGGCAGGGAGAAGATCGGCTGCACCAGCCCGACGATGAAGGCCAGGGTCGAGAGCAGCGCCAGGCGCATCACGAGCGCCAGGATGATGCCGATCCGCCGCGCCTTGGCGCGCTGATGCTCGGGCAGCTTGTTCGAAAGGATCGAGATGAAGATCAGGTTGTCGATCCCCAGCACCACTTCCATCACGATCAGGGTGACGAGGGCGGCCCAGGCGGCGGGGTCGCTCAGCAGCGCGGCGATGTCCATTCGATGCTCTCTCCGAAATTCCTGTCACGCTAGATAGCGCATCGAACGGCCGCGCCTAGTCCCGGACTGGAGGCGTCTGAGTCGGCGGCACGCCTGCGGGTTTTCGCAGATTTGTGAAGCCGCGGCGGTCGTCTTGGCGAAGACCGGAACACCTGGCCGGCGTCGCCGCCCAGCTCTTGTTTCCTTTTGTTACGGGATGTGAGCGCCGGAAGAGCCGAAGCAATAGCAAAGACGACGGCCGGAAAGGATGAGCTTAAATACGTAAGAACCCGCCGACCGGGTCGCATATCATGCTTAAGTTCATGAAGATGAACGAAGTGAATTCCCTCTAATCTTTGGGTTCCGCGGCATCATCCATCCGCTCCTCCGGCCGGCCTGTGGATAAGTGGCCGGCGCATGGCGTCGCAGGGCCGTAAACCCTCTTTTCACTCAAGGGTGGATAGGGTTATCCCTTCGCCCAGTGTCGGGGAGTAGCCGGAACATGCGCAAACGGACGAGGACCCTTGTGGGTTCCCTGGCCGCTGCGGCCGTCATGGCCCTCGCGCCTGCGGGAGCTATTGCGGATACCTATTGGCAGTGCGTGCCCTTCGCGCGCCTCATCTCGGGCATCCAGATCTTCGGCGACGCGCGCACGTGGTGGCAGCAGGCGTCCGGCCGCTACGAGACCGGTTTCCAACCGCGCACCGGCGCGGTCCTGTGCTTCAAGCCCACATCGCGCATGCGCCTCGGCCACGTGGCCGTGGTCAGCCAGGTGCTGACCGACCGCATCGTCCAGATCACCCACGCCAACTGGTCGCCGATCGAAGGCTCGCGCGGCAAGGTGGAGAAGGACGTCACGGTCATCGACGTCTCGCCGAACGGCGACTGGAGCCAGGTGAAGGTCTGGTACGACCCCAGCCGGGATCTCGGCGGCTCGACCTATCCCACGCACGGCTTCATCTATCCCGACGCCACGGCGCGGGTGCTGGCCGCCTCCGGCATCGCCAAGGTGCAGAACGGCGTGATCGCCGTCGCCCAGTCCGCCGCCACCCAGATGGGCGCCGCCGTGCGCCCGGGCGCCGGGCCCATGGGCGTGCTGAGCCAGGCCGCCGACTCCACCGACAAGATCGCCGCCCTGATCGCGGCGGCGGCCCGGGGCGACACGCCCGGCAACTGAGCCGGTTGACGCCCGCCTGCGGCGCCCGCACATGGGGCGCAGGAGGACGGCATGCTGAGGCTGCTTCGGCGCGGCGCGCCGGCCTGTCAGGACGACGCGGTGCGCGAGGGCTGGCGGCCCCCACCGGACACCGTCTGGATCGATCTGTGCAGCCCGACCCGCGAGGAAGAGCTGGCGGTGGAAGCCGCGCTCGGTCTCGACCTCCCAACTCTCGACGAAATGGAGGCCCTGGAGCCGTCGAGCCGGCTCTACCAGGAAGATGGCGCGACGTTCATGACGGCGACCCTGCTCGCCAAGAGCGCCGAGGCCAAGCCGACGACGACGCCCGTCACCTTCGTGCTCGGGAAAGGCGTTCTCGTCACCCTGCGCTACCAGACCCTGCGGGCCTTCGAGGTCTTCGGCGACCGGGCGCCCGAGAGCGCCGAAACCTCGGTCTCAACCTTCCTGGGGCTTCTGGACGCGATCGTCGAGCGCTTGGCCGAGATCCTCGGCGACGCGGGCGACGAGGTCGAGCAGGGCTCCGCGGCGATCTTCGAGCGACCCCAGGCCGGCAACTTCCGACCGCTCCTGACCGAGCTCGCGCACGCCCAGTCGGTGACCTCGCTGACCCGCAACAGCCTCGTCAGCCTGGCGCGCCTGCTGAGCTTCGCCAACCTCGCGTCCGAGATCGCCCACGACGCCGAATGCCGCACGCACTTGGAGTCGCTGCAACGGGACGCCCAGTCCCTCACCGAGCAGGCCAGCTACCAGTCGAGCCACATCTCGTTCCTGCTGGATGCGGCGCTGGGCCTGATCAACATCGAGCAGAACGGCATCATCAAGTTCTTCTCGGTCGTCGCGGTGGTCTTCCTGCCGCCCACCCTGGTGGCCTCGATCTACGGCATGAACTTCGACCACATGCCCGAGCTGCACTGGCTGTTCGGCTATCCGTTCGCCATCGTGCTGATGGTCGCCTCGGCCGTCCTGCCGATCCTCTGGTTCAAGCGCCGGGGCTGGCTGTAACCACCCCTTAGGGTTGTCGCGAAACCGTTCCTTAAGCGCGGGCCCGGCATGGTCGCCGGACGGTCCCATGCAAAGCCAAGCCCAACAGCACCATCTGGCCATCGACGCCCAGACGCTGCGCGAGGCGCTGGAGGCGCATCAGCGCTATCTGGCGGGTCGCTCGGGCGGACGGCGTTTCTCGCTACCATACGGGGACCTCTCGAACTGTTCGCTCGAAGGCGTCGACCTGCGCGACGCGGATCTCGCCGGCGCCAAGCTCGAGGGCGCGATGCTCTCGCGGGCGAACCTGGCGCGCGCCATCCTGTTCGGAGCCGACCTCCGCGAGGCGGACCTACGCGGGGCCAACCTTAAGCGCGCCGACCTCCGCGGCGCATGCCTGAAGGGCGCGAACCTTGCCGGCGCGGAGCTCGCCGGCTGCGATCTGCGCGAAGGCCGCATCGCCCTGCAGGACAAGCTGGACGGCTTCCGCATCCTGCGCCACGAGCATCGGCCGGGCGAGTTGAACTACGCCGTGCTGTCGGGCGCGAACCTGGCGGGCGCCCAGATGGCCGGCACCCTGGCCATCGCCAGCGACTTCACCGACGCCAACCTGGCCGGCGCCGTGCTGGCGGGGGCGCGTCTCACCCGGGCCGTGCTGGACGGGGCGGACCTTTCGGGCGCGGACCTGGGCGGGGCGGACCTCACCGGCGCCTCGATGAAGCGGGCGGTGCTCGCAGGCGTGAACCTTGACCATGCGCGTCTCGATGATGTGGATCTCTCCGAGGTGCTCCGCGCCCCGCCGCCGATCGTCTACGTCGACGACCGCTCGCTGGAAGAGGTCCTGGCCGACCATGAGGCCTATTGCGACAGCGACGGGGCGCGCGGCGCGGTCGTGAAGCTGGAGCAGGTCGATTTTCGGCCGCTGCGGTCTCTGAAGCGCCGCAAGCTGACGGCCTTGTCCGCGTCAGGCTCGATCTTCTTCGGCATGGACCTGGAAGGCGCCCAACTGCAGGGCGCGGACCTTTCGGGCTGCGATCTGCGCGGCGCGAACCTGCGCGAGGCCGATCTGCGGGGCGCCAAGCTGACCGACGCCCAGATGGTGCGCGCGGATCTCCGCGGCGCGAAGCTTGGGCCGTTGATGATCGCGCCGGGGCGCTTCGTGCGGACCGATCTGACGCGCGCCTGCCTGCGGGCCGCCGACCTGCGCGGCGCCTCGGCGACGAAGGCGCGCTTCCTCGAGGCCGACCTCAAGGGGACTCGCATGGCCGGCTGCGATCTCACCGGCGCGGAGATGGAAGTCTAGGTCAGGGCTTGAGGTCCTCGACCTCGAACTCGACGGCCTCGCACATCCGCTCGGCGACGATCCGCCGGTGGCAGCCGCAGGCCTCGGCCTCGTAGCAGAGCAGCGCCGCCTTCCGGCGCGAAGCGATCTCGACGGCCTTGGCGAGTTCGAGCTGCGCCTGCGGCTCCTTCAGGTGTTCCTCGAAGATCGCCGCCATCTCGGCCGTGCGGCCCTTGCGCGCGGCGTCACGGCCCGGCTTGGGCGTGCCCAGCGCCCGCAGGTGGACGTACTCGATGCCGGCGTCCTCAAGGCTGGCCGACAGCAGGCCCTTCGAGAAGCCCGCCCGCCGCGAGGCGGCAATGGCGCGGACGTCGATCAGCACCTCGACGCCCGCCTGCTTGAGAGTGTCGATCACCGCCGCCTGGGGGGCGGCCTCGTAGCCGATGGTGGCGAGGGGCTTCTTAGTCATCGCGTCCGGGAGCGTAGGCGTCGAACAGGGCCTCGGCGGCGGGCCGCACCGCTGTGGCCGGTCCGCCGGGGCCAAAGAGCTGGCTCGAGACGAAGACGCCTTCAATCAGCAGCAGGAGAGCGTCCGCCAGCTCATCCGGTTTCCGCGCGTCGATCACCCGCGCCATGGCCCGTAGCCGCTCGCGGAGCTCCTGCTTGTGCTCCACGGCCACTTGCCGGCCGGGATGCTGCGGGTCCGGATATTCCACCGCAGCGTTGGTGAGGCCGCAGCCCCGGTAGCCCGGCCGATCAGCGCGCGCCGCCAAGCCATCGAGGTAGGCCAGGATCTGAGCCTTGGGGTCGCCGGGGTGGGCCTCGGCCGCGGCGTCGAAATAGTCCCAGAAGTGGTCCCCCTCGTAGCGCAGGTAGGCGGCGATCAGCTGGTCCTTGGACTCGAAGCTCCGGTAAAGCGTCGGCTTGGTCGCGCCTGCCCGCGAGACAATCTCGTCCACGCCGACGGCGCGCGTGCCCTCACGATAGAAGAGCTCGCGGGCGGTGTCGAAGATGCGATCCGCGGCGCGCATAGCGTTCTTCGACGGGTTTTCAGACGATCTGCTCATGGTCCGGCTTGACGATGTTACCGATCGGTACGTACGTTCAGGCATCGCAACGTACCGGTCTGTAACATGCTAGCGGCTCGACGGCCTTTCGGCCAGAACTACGCATGGGTGGTGGCGGGTGTCACCTTCCTGGCTCTGCTGGCGGCGGCAGGCCTGCGCTCGGCGCCGGGCGTCCTGCTCACGCCCCTGCACGACAGTTTCGGCTGGGAACGGGGCGAACTCTCGGTGGCCGCCGCCACCGGCATCTTCCTCTACGGCTTGGTCGGGCCCTTCGCGGCGGCGCTGATGCAGACGCTGGGCCTCAAGCGCACGCTGCTGATCGGCCTTGCGCTGATGAGCGCCTCGACCGGCCTCAGCCTCTTCATGAGCGAGCCCTGGCACTTCCTGCTGACTTGGGGCGTGCTGTCCGGCTTCGGCAGCGGGGCGGTGGCTCTCGTGCTTGGCGCGGCCGTGGTGAACCGCTGGTTCGTCGCCCGCCGCGGCCTGGTGATGGGCCTTCTTTCCGCCAGCACCGCGACCGGATCCCTGGTCTTCCTCCCGGGCATGGCGGCCTTGGCGCAGAGCGGCGGCTGGCGGCCGGTGGTGATCGCCGTCACCGTCACTGCGGCGGCCCTGATCCCGCTGGTGCTGCTGTTGATGCCCGAACGGCCGTCGGACATCGGTCAGCGCCCTTATGGCGCAACCGAGGATCCGGACGACGCCTCCCGCGGCCGGGCGGTGGACAGCGTCAAGCTGGCCCTGGGCGTGCTGGTCCAGGCGGCGCGGACGCCCGCCTTCTGGCTGCTGTTCGCCACCTTCTTCGTCTGCGGCTTCACGACCAACGGCCTTGTCGGCACGCATCTGATCTCGCTGTGCGGCGACAAGGGCCTGGCGCTCGTCCAGGCCGGCGCGCTCCTGGCGCTGATGGGTCTCTTCGACATGGTGGGCACGACCGCTTCGGGCTGGCTCACCGACCGCTACGACCCGCGCAAGCTGCTGTTCGTCTACTACGCCCTGCGCGGCCTCTCGCTGATGGCCCTGCCGTTCCTCGACTTCAACGTGCTGAGCCTGACGATCTTCGCGGTCTTCTACGGCCTCGACTGGCTGGCGACCGTGCCGCCCACCGTCCGGCTCGCCAACGAGAACTTCGGCGAGCGCAACGCACCGATCGTCTTCGGCTGGGTCGCCGTGGGCCACCAGACCGGAGCGGCCACCGCGGCCTTCCTCGGCGGTTACCTCCGCGACCTGCAGGGCCGGTACCTGGAAGCCTTCGTCCTGGCCGGTTTCCTGGGCCTCGCCGCGGCGGCGGCCGCGCTCTGGATCCGCCGCCCCGGGGCTCACCCGTCCGTCGCCGGCGCGCACGCCTGACCTCGCGTCACGGTTTCCGTGCGGCGCGGGTCGGCTATAGGTCGCTCATGGACGTGAAGGTGGAAACCCAGCCGCGGTCGCGGCGGCAGCCGTTGCCGGACCGCGGGGGCGAGATGGCCTATCTGGACTTCGGTCCCGCCGAACGGCCGGTGGACCTGGTCTTCTCCCACGCCAACGGCTTCAACGCCCGGACCTACCGCACTATCCTGGCGCCGCTCGCCGAAGATCTCCGCATCTTGGCCATCGACCTGCGCGGTCACGGCGACAGCACCCTGCCGGCCGATCCGGCGCAGCATGGCGGCTGGAGCATGTTCCGGGACGACCTGCTGGCCTTCCTGGAGGCGGTCGCGGACGGGCCGGTCGCCCTCGCGGGCCATTCCATGGGCGGGACGTCCAGTCTGCTGGCCGCGGCGGCGGCGCCCGATCGCGTCCGCGCCCTCGGCCTGATCGATCCTGTGCTCTTCGACGCCGCGATTCGGTCGGAAGGCACGGGCGAGTCGCCGCTGGTGCAGGGGGCGCTCCGCCGCCGGGCGCTGTTCGCCAGCAAGGCCGCGGCCTACGAGGGCTACCTCGGGCGGGGCGCCTTCAAGACCTGGGCGCCCGAGCAGCTGGCGGACTATGTCGAAAGCGGCTTCCGCGAGACCGCCTCAGGCGAGGTGACCCTGAGCTGCGCGCCCGCGTGGGAGGCCGCCAACTTCGCCACCCACAACTACGATCCGTGGCAGGCCTTCCGGCAGACGCGCTGTCCGATCCGCATCCTTATGGCCGAGTTCGGGTCCACCGCGCGCCTCGAGCACCATGAGGACGAGCTGCTCGCCACCGGCCGGATCGCGATCGAGACCGTCCCCCGGACGAGCCACTTCCTGCCGATGGAGCGCCCGGACCTGGCGCGCGAGCTCCTGGACGCTACAGCGAAAGCCCCCTGACGGCGTTCGCCTCGACGCGGGCGAGGTCCTCGTCTGACAGGCTGATGATCTTGCGCGTCTCGAGGTCGAACGAGACGGCGATCGCCTCGGCCGAGCCCCAGGCGCGACCGGTGTCCGGATTTAGCAGCCAGTGCACAAGGCGGCGGAACCGGGCGTCGCCGCCGGCCGAGGCGGAGCGCAGCTCCACCCGGTCCCCGGCGCGGGGCCAGTCCAGGTGCAGCAGGCGGTATTCGAGTGCGGCCCCTCCGATGCGGCGGCCGTCGCCCGCGCCGGGCCGCTGCCCGTCGAAGAAGTGCGGGATGGCGTCCGAGATGCGCGCCATCATCTGCTCCGTCCGCATGCGCCCGAACGCGTCGCAGTCCACCGTCCGGACCGCGCCCAGGGCCGTACGCTTCAAGCCGAGCGCCTCGGCGCGAGCGAGGCTGGCTTGGCTCTCCACGGGATCCAGCTGGATCGACCGAGGCGCCGCGGCCTCGGGAACGTCCATCTGCAGCGCCTCGAGGCGGGCGCGGATTCGCGGAGGCCAGGGGAACGGTCGTCCGTCGCCCGCCGTGACGTGGGCGACCACCGTCTGGAAGCTGGCGGCCAGCGCGCCATCCTGGTGGCGCAGCAGCAGCAGGAGCCTGGCGTCGTCGTCGCCGAATGCGACCACCCCGCCGCACATGGTCAGCGGCGCGCCGGGGCGGGCTTCCTTCAGGAAACGGATGTGCTGATCGCGGACGATCAGGGTGGCGCGCGCGTCGGGCGCGAAGGCGTGCGGCATGCCGATTTCGGCAGCCAGGCCAGCCAAGCCTTCCATCGCCTTCGCCACATAGAAGCCGACGTTCAGGTGGCCCATGTGGTCGCATTCCCACGCGGCCACGCTGCCCCGCCAAACCTCAACGCCTTCGGTCGCCACGCCCGGAACTCCCCCGCTGCTCAGGCGGGGAAGCTTAGGGAGCGCCGCGTCGCCGGGCTAGCGCTTCCCCTCGACCGGATCGGCGCCCGGGCCGAGACGGCCCTCGTTGGCCGACGGCGGAACCGTCGTGTCGCCCGCGCCCTGCCTCGGCTCTGGATTGCCGGTGTTCTCGAAGCTGCGGGTCTCGCCCTCGACCGCATCGTCCTGGCGGACCGCGGGGTAACGCTCCGGGCCGCCCATGTTGTCGGATGCGTTCAGCGGCTGGGCGGCGTTGTCGCGGCGCCCTTCGGTGTTGATCTTGTCGTCGCCGGCCATGGGGGTCTCCTCGATGTTGGCGTTCGAGGAAAAAGCGCAGGCGCACGGGCGATGTTCCGGGCGCGGCCGCTATGGCACACTGGTGCGGACAGAGGGAGCGCCGATGGGGAAGACGACGCGTGTGCTGGTCCCGCGCCACGGGCCGGTCGTCCGCATCACCCATTGGATCAATGTGCTGGCGCTGATCCTGTTGCTGATGAGCGGGTTGCAGATCTTCAACGCCCACCCGGCGCTCTACTGGGGGCACAAGTCGACCTTCGCCCAGCCGTGGCTCTCGATCCGCATGGTCGAGACGCCCGACGGCCCGCGGGGCGTCACGACCGTGGGCGACCGTTTCGCCGACACGACGGGGCTGCTCGGCTGGACGGGGCTGGAGGGCGACCGCCGCAACCAGGCGTTCCCCGGCTGGGCGACGATCCCAAGCTGGCGCGACCTGGCGAGCGGCCGGCGCTGGCATTTCTTCTTCGCCTGGGTGTTCGTGCTCAACGGCGTAATCTATCTGCTCTCGGCCCTGCTCGGCGGCCACCTGCGGCGCAACCTGCTGCCAACCGGGGCCGAGCTGCGCCCTCGCCACCTCCTGGCCGAGGTCGCGGCCCACGCCCGCCTGAAGTTCCCGAAGGGCGAGGCCGCCCGGCGCTACAACGTGCTGCAGAAGAGCTCATACCTGGCCGTGGTGCTGCTCCTGCTGCCGCTGATGCTGTTCACCGGCCTCTGCATGTCGCCGGGCGTCAACGCAGCGGTCCCCTGGCTGATCGACCTCTTCGGAGGCCGGCAGGGCGCGCGGAGCGTGCATTTCATCAGCGCCGGGCTGATCGTCCTGTTCGTCGTGGCCCATGTGGCCATGGTCCTGGCCTCGGGAGCCTGGAACAACATCCGCTCCATGATCACCGGCCGCTACGCCATCGAGATCGAGGAGCGCCGTCCATGAGGCCGCATCGTCGCGCCTGGCTGAAGGGCGCCGGCGCCTCGCTCGCCGGGCTGTGGCTCGCGGCCTGCGACCAGCTCACGCGCAACGCCCAGTTCATGGGTTTCATCGGCAGCGCCGAGAACCTGAACCGCCAGGTCCAGCGCCTCGTGACCGACCGCACGGCCCTTGCCCGCGAATTCTCGCCGGCGGAGATCTCGCCGGACTTCCGCCCGAACGGCACGCGCAGTCCGGCCGACCCGGAATATGTCGCACTTCGCGACGCGGGCTTCGCCGACTACCGCCTGGTCATCGATGGGCTCGTGGAGCGGCCGCTCGCGCTGACATTAGCCGAGCTGCGCGGCGAGCCGGCCCGGACCCAGATCACCCGCCACGACTGCGTGGAGGGCTGGTCCTCGATCGGCAAGTGGACCGGGGCGAAGCTCGGCCCGCTGCTGGACCAGGCCGGCCTGAAGCCCCAGGCCCGCTACCTCGTCTTCCACTGCGCCGACACCTTGGGCGAGGGGCCGCACGGCCGCTACTATGAGAGCATCGACCTGGTCGACGCCTACCACCCGCAGACGATCCTGGCTTACGAGATGAACGACGCGCCGCTGCCCGTGCCGCACGGCGCCCCGGTCCGGCTGCGGGTCGAGCGGCAGCTGGGCTACAAGCACGCCAAATATGTAATGCGGATCGAGGCGGTGGAGAGCTTCGCCCATATCGCCGGCGGCAGGGGCGGCTTCTGGGAAGATCGCGGCTACGAGTGGTACGCCGGCATCTGACGGGCGGTGTCCGTCAGCTCGCGCAGCTCGTCGATCCGCTCATAGTGGACCGCCGCCATGCGGATGAACCAGTCCCGAGGGCCCGCGAGGTGCTTCACCGCGGAGAGCGTGATCGCCACACCATCCGACCGGCGCTCGGCCAGGCCGCAGTCGATCAACTCGTTCAGCTTCCGCCTTACCGTTTCCTTTGGCAAGCCCAGCGTCTGCGCCAGCGAGAGTGTGTTGGTCGCGCGGGGCTGCATACCTTCGGGCAGCGCGGCCGCGTCGGCGCGTAACAGAGCCTTTGCGACGGCAGGATCGCCATACGCCCGGTTGGCGAGACTGAGCAGGATCATCAACCGGTCCAGGTCGCCATGGTCGCGTCGCGCTTGGCTCAGAAGCTCGATGAACGCCGCTAGCATGCGCGAGGCGACGATAGGATAGCGCTCCCGAAGAAGGGCCTCAGTTTCAGCGACCATTGGCGGCTCCTGCTGCGCGTCATTGCCGGAGGCGCAGCGTTTCCCTGCGGAGGAATAGGCCTCCGCGGCGCCCCTCAAGTGGGGAAGCGTGACCATCGTTCAAGGATCACGGGTCGGAGATCGCAGATCGCGGCGGCCCAGTTTGGGCTCTTTTCAGCTTCACCTTCCCCTGCGTTACCGTAAACCGGGCGCCCGATGCCCACCCACACCTCGAACCCTGATTCGACTCGGCTCTTCTACCTTCTGACCCACGTGGCAATGCGCCGTGATCGGACGGTCGAGAGCATATTGAAGCCGCACGGCCTGACCTTGACGCAGTGGCGGGTGCTGCTCGCCGCAGGCTGGATGAAGGCGCGCACCATGAACGAGGTGGCTGACTACCTGGCGCTTGATCGCACGGGTCTGTCACGGGCGGTGGACCGCCTGGTCGAGCACGGCCTGCTCGTGCGGACGGATGTCGCCCATGATCGGCGCTTGACGGAGATCGCGCCCACCGAGACTGGCAAGGCCCTGCGCAAGGAGGTGCTGAGTCACATGGTGGAGCTGGATCAGCGACTGTTGGCGGGTCTCGACTCTGAGACGAAGGCGGCCGCCGAGCAGGCTTGCGAGCATCTGCTGGAGCGGCTGGTGGGCCACCGCGCCGGCGCGCGGCGGATCATCGACCTGATCTGAGGCGCGCCCTCTTCCCGTCGCTGGCGAGGACTCTAGATTGGCTGCCGAATCGCGCCTGGACGGAGCCCGCCATGACCAACAGCCCCTGGACCCACCACCGCAGCGCCAGCGTCGCCGACGACGTGGATTTCGAGATCAAGGGCCAGGAGCTGCAGTTCGTCGAAATCGAGTTGGACCCCGGCGAGAGCGCCATCGCTGAGGCCGGCGCGCTGGTCTGGAAGGACGCCACGGTCGAGATGACGACGGTGTTCGGCGACGGCTCCGGCGGCCAGGGCGCGGGCTTCATGGGCAAGCTGCTGGGCGCCGGCAAGCGGCTGATCACCGGCGAGAGCCTGTTCACCACCGTGTTCACCCACCAGGGCGGGGGGAAGGCCAAGGTGGCGTTCGCCTCGCCAACGCCCGGGGCCATCCTGCCGCTGCACCTGGCCGACATCGGCGGGACCCTGATCTGCCAGAAGGACAGCTTTCTGGCCGCGGCCCGGGGCGTTTCGATCGGCGTCCAGTTCCAGCGCCGCGTCATGACCGGCCTGTTCGGCGGCGAAGGCTTCATCATGCAGCGGCTGGAGGGCGACGGCTGGGTCTTCGTTCAGATGGGCGGCACGGTGGTCGAGCGCGAGCTCGCGCCCGGCGAGCAGATCCACGTCGATACCGGCTGCCTGGCCGCCTACACGCCAAGCGTCGACTTCGACCTCGTCATGGCGGGCGGCGTGAAGAGCGTCTTCTTCGGCGGCGAGGGCCTGTTCTTCGCCAGGCTCACCGGCCCGGGTAAGGTGTGGATCCAGTCGCTGCCGTTCTCCAGGCTGGCGGGCCGGATGCTCGCAGCGGCGGGTGGCTCCGGCGGCCAGAACCGCGGCGAGGGCTCTATCCTCGGCGACCTGGGCGACCTGATCGGCGGCAACCGCTAGGGCTCGACCCATGCGGCCCCGCGTCAGCCTCATCACCCTGGGCGTCGACGACCTCGACGCCGCCGTTCGCTTCTATCGCGATGGGCTTGGCTTCGCGACCGAGGGGATCGTCGGCGAAGAGTTCGAGGACGGCGCCGTAGCCTTCTTCGACCTTCAGCCTGGCCTCAAGCTGGCGCTGTGGCCGCGGCGATCGCTTGCGAAGGACTCGAACGTCGCAGTGACGCCGCGCAGCCCGTCGGAGTTCATGCTGGCCCACAACGTTCGCAGCGAGGCCGAGGTCGACCGAGTGATGGCTACGGCGGCCGCGGCGGGTGCGGTGGTGACGAAGCCGGCGCAGAAGGCCTTCTGGGGCGGCTACACCGGCGTCTTCCAGGACCCGGACGGTCACCTATGGGAGGTGGCCTACAATCCGCAGCTCCTGCCCGACGACTGACGGGGGTTTCCTTCCGGCGGGGCAGGCTGGTTAGCTCGGCGCGAACCGGGAGGAGCCTTCGATGGTCGTGCTGACCGTGATGTACCCAGCCAAGGACGGCGGCCGTTTCGACGCCGACTACTACAACGCCACGCATATCCCGCTGGTGAAGGAGGCCTTCACGTCGACGGGGCTGAAGTCCGTGCAGGTGCTTCAGGGCCTGTCCGCCGGCGGCGGTGGCAAGGCGCCTTTCGTGATGATGGCGAACCTGGCGTTCGAGAGCCCGGCGGCCCTGCAGGCCAGCGTCGCCGGGCCGCGGGCCGGCGAGGTGTTCGCCGACATCGCCAACTTCACCGACATAGCGCCCCTGACACAGGTCAGCGCCGCGGGCTGAGCCGTCAGGCCGTGAGCCAGTCCGCGGAGGTCAGGCTGGTTGGCGCGACGCCGTTCAGCGTGGTGACGTGGAACGCCCACGGGTTCGTGGTCCCGGCCCCGTCCGGATCGAACATCACCCGCGTGCCGCCGGCGCCGTCGGCCTCGAAGCGCAGATATCCATCGGCGACGGGATTGCTCCCGAGATAGCCGGCGTCGGCGAACAGCGGGCGCAGGTCCAGTACGTCGTCGCCGTCGCCAAAGTCCCGGACGTGGCCTGCGTTCCAGGGCAGCGCCTCGAAGACGAAGCGGTCGTCGCCCGCCGAGCCGGTGAGCGCGTCCGGGCCGCGGCCGGCGGTCAGCGTGTCCGCGCCCGCCCCGCCCAGCAGGGCCTGCCCGTAGCCGGTCGAAACCAGCGCGACGCCCGGTTGCGGCTCTGCCTGCGGAGTGGACGCGGAAGCCCCGAACACATTCCCGGCCGTGGCGGCTCCGGGCGAGACGCCCTTCAGGATCGTGACGAGGGAGCTCCAGCCGTGCGCCGCGCCCGCGCCGTCGGCGTCCAGCATGACCTTGGTCGACCCGGCGCCGTCGGACTCGAACCGAACGTAGCCGTCGGCCACAGGATCGGTCCCGGCATAGCCACCCTGGTAGAGCGCCGAGATGTCGAGCCGATCGATACTCAGTTCGAAGTCGGCGATCTCGCCGCCGTTCCAGGGGCGGGATCCATAAACGAACACGTCCTCGCCCGCGCCGCCGGTGAGTTCGTCGGGGCCCTGGCCGGCCACCAGGGTGTCGTCGCCTGCCCCGCCGGTCAGCACGTCGGCATAACGGTCGGACACCAGACGCATGCCCGCGACCTCGGCGGCGGCGGCGCCGAACACCTGCGCGGATGTCAGCCCCGCGGGCGAAACGCCGTCCAGGGTGGCGACGTGATAGGCCCACGGCGAGGCGCTGCCGGCTCCGTCCGGGTTCAGCATCACCTTGGTTCCGCCGGCGCCGTTGGACTCGAAGCGGACGTAACCGGCGGCCACCAGATCCGTGCCTGCAAAGCCGCCCTGGTAGATCGCCGAGATGTCCAGGCGGTCGACGCCCAGCTCGAAGTCGGTGATCTGCACGCCGTTCCAGGGCAGGGCCCTGAAGGTGAAGGCGTCCGCGCCCGCGCCGCCGGTCAACCGGTCGGGGCCTTGGCCGGCGTTCAGCGTATCGTCGCCGGCGCCGCCCGCAAGCACGTCGGCGTAGCGGGCGGAGGTGAGCACGAGGCCCGGAGTGTGGTTGTTCGGCATGGCGAGCGCGTCCCTCGAATGCGGTATCGGTGACGCGATACCTAGGTGAGAGGGGTCCGCCGCCGGGGACGCCAAAAGGACGCATGCCGACGCCGAGCGGCGGCCCTGCTGTTCAGTCGAGCACCCGACGTAGCGGGCAACCGCCTGAAATTGCGGCGCGACGAGCTGCGCCATTCCGCCCGTTGACGACCGCGCCTGTGCGACCACCGGGCGCAGGCCCAAGACGGGCCTGTGGCGCCGAAGCCACTCTCGACTTTGTGCTCAAGGCGGGCGGAACAGCGCCGACAGAGCGCAGGTTGACGAGCGCCATGGCGCAGGCGCGCCGCGGCCAGACTCGGAGACCAAGGACATGGCAGCGTTTACCGGTGGGAACGCCAACGATGTGCTGAGTGGTGGTTCGGCGGCCGACACCCTGTCGGGCGGGCTGGGTGGCGACACCCTTTCCGGCGGCGCGGGACCCGACATCCTCTATGGTTTCGGTGGGGCGGACAGCAGTCCCACCTCAGGGCGCGTCGATGTCCATCAGTTCCAGTTCCCCCTGGACACGCCGGTCTTCGCCGTCTCCCCGCCCGGGCAGCCCGGCAAGTTGTTCGTCGTGGAGGTCACCGGCCAAATCCAGATCGTCGATCTGGCCACCGAACAGAAGGCCGCCACGCCGTTCCTGGACATTCCGTCCACGGAGCTCGGCAGCGGCGGCGAGCGGGGCCTTCTTGGCCTGGCCTTCAGTCCCGACTATGCGACCAGCGGCAAGTTCTACATCAGCATGGCCGCGCCTACGGGCGAGTTCCAAGTCTTCGAGTACACCCGCTCGGCGGCCAACCCGAGCCTGGCCGACATGGCCTCCAAGAAGCTGATCCTGAGCGTCCCGCACCCGGCCAATCAGCACTACGGCGGTTGGATGGAGTTCGGGCCGGACGGCAACCTCTATATCGCGACCGGCGACGGCAAGGCGGGGCAGGTCCCGACCAACCCCGCGCAGGATCCGAACGCCTTGCTCGGCAAGATCCTGCGCATCGACGTGCGCGGCGACGATTTCCCGGGCGACGCCACCCGCAACTACGCCATTCCCGCCAGCAATCCTTTCGTCGGTAAGGACGGCGCCGATGAGGTCTTCGCCATGGGCCTGCGCAACCCGTGGCGGGCGAGCTTCGACGCCGCAGGCAACCTCTACATCGGCGACGTGGGCGAGGACGCGCGCGAAGAAGTGAACATCATCCCCGCGGGCTCCGCAGGCGGCCAGAACTTCGGCTGGGCCGCCAAGGAAGGCACCATCGGGCCGACCGATCCCAAGTACACGGACCCCGCGCTGGAGTACGCCCACGGGGACGGCCCAATGGTCGGCAATTCGATCACCGGCGGCTACGTCTACGCCGGACCGGGCGGAGCGCAGGGCCAGTACATCTTCGGCGACTTCATGAACCCGAACGTCTGGGCGGCCCGCTTCGAAGGAGGACAGGTTCAAAGCTTCGTCAGCCTGAACGATGCGCTGGTCTACGACAGCTGGGCGACCATCGGGCTCACCACCTCGTTCGGTGTCGACGGTTCGGGCCGGCTCTACGCCATGACGGTGGACGGGCGCCTGTTCCGCCTCACGCCCACCGAGGCGACGGGCGACGGGGCCGACAAGCTGTCGGGTGGCGACGGCGATGATCAGCTCTTCGGCGGCTATGGCTCGGACACCCTCGACGGGGGCGCAGGGACCGACGTCCTGACCGGCGGCCTCAGCGCCGACGTCTTCGTCTACGCGGCCGTGCCGGCGACTGCGGGCCGCGTCACGGACTTCAAGGTGGGCGCGGACAAGCTGGATGTCGCCGCCCTCCTGTCCGGGGTGAGCTATTCCGGCTCGGATCCCGTGGCGGACGGCTACATCCGCTTCGTGAGTTCGGGCGGCGGAACCCAGGTGCTGTTCGACCGCGACGGCAACAGCGGCTCGGCGTCGGGGCAGGCCATCACCACGCTGGAGGGCGTGACCGGCAGCGGCTTCACGTCGACGCAGATGTTGACCCCGAATTCGATCAGCCCGCCGCCCGGCCCCCCCAGCGTGGGCTTCGCGACGACCACGCTGTCCCTGGCGGAGGGCAACAGCGGCTCCAGCGCCTTTGAGTTCACCGTCACGCGCAGCGGCTCCACGGCGGGATCCTCGACCGTCCAATGGTCGCTGGCGGGCTCGGGGGCCAACCCCGCGACGGCGGCCGATTTCGCGGGCGGAACCCTGCCGAGCGGTTCGCTGAGCTTCGCAGCGGGCGAGACATCGAAGACGATCGTCGTGAACGTCGCCGGCGACACGGCGGTCGAACCCAACGAGGGCTTCACCCTCACGCTCTCGAATGCGAGCGGCGCGACGATCGGAACGGCGACCGCCACCGGCCAAATCACCAACGACGACAGCCCTCCCACGGGCGACGGCCAAGTCATCAACTCTCCCGGGCCGGGCTCGACGCTCACCGGCGGCTCCGGCAACGACACGCTGAACGCCAGCCAGGGCTCCGACATCCTGACGGGCGCCGGGGGGAACGACAGCTTCGCCTGGGCGGCCGAGCCATGGTCGCCGGCGACGGTGAAGGACTTCGCCGTCGGCTCGGATCGGCTGGACCTGTCGAAGATTTTCCAAAGCGCGGGCTACACCGGGTCCGACCCCATCGCCGACGGGCGGATCATCCTGCTGAGCTCGGGCTCCGACACCCAGATCCTGTTCGACCGCGACGGACCCGGGGGCAACTGGGGCAATTACATCATCAAGCTGGAGGGGGTGTCTTCCAGCGGGCTGACCTGGGCCAAGCTGTCGGGCGGCGGTGGAAGCCCGCCGCCGTCGACGACCATCAGCATGAGCACTCTCCAGCTGGGCCTGCCTGAGGGGAACAGCGGCTCGAGCGCCTTCACGTTTTACGTCGACCGCACCGGCTCCACGACCGGAACCTCGACGGTGCAGTGGTCGGTGGCGGGTTCGGGGTCGAATCCCGCCAACGGAACCGACTTCGCGGGCGGCGGATTCCCGGGTGGCACCCTCACCTTCAACGCAGGGGAGACCCGCAAGGAGATCGTCGTCAACGTCGCCGGCGACACCACGGTCGAGCCCCATGAAGGCTTCACCTTGACGCTCTCGAACGCCAGCGGAGCCACCCTGGGACAGGCGACGGCGACGGGGTCCATCGGGAACGACGACCAGGAGCCGCCGCCCACCGGCGACGGTCAGGTGATCAACTCGCCAGGGCCGGGCTCGACGCTCACCGGCGGTCCCGGGAATGACACCCTGAACGCCAGCCAGGGCTCGGACATCCTCACAGGCGCGGGCGGTAACGACAGCTTCGCCTGGGCCGCCGAGCCGTGGGCGCCGGCGACGGTGAAGGACTTCACGTCCGGCTCGGATCGGCTGGACCTGTCGAAGATCTTCCAGCAGGCGGGCTACACCGGATCGGACCCCATCGCCGACGGCCGGATCATCCTGCTGCAGCAGAACGCCGACACGCTGGTGCTCTTCGACCGCGACGGACCCGGCGGGAATTGGGGCAACTACATCATCAAGCTGGAGGGCGTGTCCTCCAGCGGCCTCACATGGGCCAAGCTGTCGGGGGGCGGAGGGACCAACCCGCCGCCGTCGCCGGTGATCGCCTTCACCAGCAGCCAACTGAGCCTGGCCGAGGGCAACAGCGGGACGACCGCATTCTCGTTTACGGTCAGCCGCAGCGGATCGACCGAGGGTTCGTCCTCAGTGACCTGGACCCTGGCGGGCGTTGGAGGCAACCCGGCGAACAGCTCGGACTACGCGCCCGGAACGCCGACCAGCGGCACGCTGACGTTCGCCGCCGGCGAAACCAGCAAGACGCTGACCGTGAACGTGGTGGGCGACACCACCGTCGAGCCGGACGAGTCCTTCGTCTTCAGCCTTTCGACGCCGACCAATGCGACGCTCGGCCAGGTCTCCTCGGCGACCGGCACGATCCTGAACGACGACAGCTCGACGCCCCCGCCGACCGGCCAGGTGATCACCTCGCCGGGGCCGGGCTCGACGCTGACGGGCGGGGCGGGCGCGGACACCCTGATCTCCAGCCGCGGCCAGGACGTGCTGAC
The DNA here is from genome assembly GCF_031181185.1 of Phenylobacterium sp. Lineage (GTDB taxonomy): Bacteria > Pseudomonadota > Alphaproteobacteria > Caulobacterales > Caulobacteraceae > Phenylobacterium. The sequence continues at coordinate 28,353 of NZ_JAPSKZ010000008.1, forward strand.
CGGGGCCGGCGGGGCCGACCACTTCACATTCCCGGCCGAGAACTGGGCGCCGGCCCAGATCACCGACTTCGAGGACGGCGTCGACAAGATCGACATCCGCGGGATGCTGGACGCCATCGGCTACACCGGGACCGATCCCTTCGGAGCCGGCTACCTGAAGCTGATCGACGACGGCGCCGGCGGGACCAAGGTTCTGTTCGACCGCGATGCGGCCGGCGGCAATCCGCAGTGGCCCAACTACGTCTTCCAGGTGGAGAAGGTCGCCCCGTCCCAGCTCGGCGCTTCCGACTGGATCTTCCAGTAAGAAAAAAAGGGCCCCGGATCACTCCGGGGCCTTCGTTCTTTAGGCGGTGAACAGATCGTTCCAGCGCCGGCGCTTGCGGGCCTTCCAGGCCCCGAGGTGCCAGGCGTTCGAGGCGATCAGCGGCACCACGGTGGTGGCCTCCGCGAACACCATCTGCTCCCACGTGACGTCGACCTTGCCCCAGGAGCAGGCCTCCTTGAGCGTCGACGACGAGCAGGCGCCGTCACGCACGTCGGCCACCGTGATCTGGATGGCGTACTTGTGCATGTCGACCTCGTGGCCGAGGATCTCGGCGCAGACCACCGTGTCCTGCGCGAAGTTCTTGGGCACGCCGCCGCCGACCATGAAGAGGCCCGTGGCGCCCGCCTTCAGCTTGATCTCGGTCAGCTCGCGGAAGTCCGCGATGGCGTCGATCGTCAGGTAGGGCTTGCCCGCCTTCATGCGCTCGACCTGGTGCTTCACGAGGCCGAAGCCGGCCGAGCTGTCGACGAACGCCGGGCAGAAGATCGGCACGCCTTCGCGGTAGGCCACCTCGATCAGGCTGTCGGGCTTCTTGGCGTTGCCCGCCGCCAGCCACTTGCCCATCTCGTAGATGAACTCGCGGCTGGAGTAGGGGCGCGGCTCGAGCGCGTTGGCGATCTCGTAGATCGTCGCGTCGCAGGCCTGCAGCTCTTCCTCGTCGATGTAGGTGTCGTAGATGCGGTCGATGTAGAGATCGCGCAGGTCGCGGTCGTCGACGTTGGACTGGGCCTGGTAGTGCTTGAAGCCAAGCGCTTCGAAGAAGTCCATGTCGACGATCGAGGCGCCGGTCGCGACGATCGCGTCGATCATCCCGTACTTCACCATGTCGCGATAGATGTGCATGCAGCCGCCGGCCGAGGTGGAGCCGGCCAGCGTCAGCCAGGTCGAGCAGTCCTGGTCCTCGAGCGACATCTGCCAGATGTCGGCCGCACGGGCCGTGTCGCGGCTCGTGAAGCTCATCTTGCGCATGGAATCGATGATCGGGCGGGCGTCGTATTGATCGATGGCCACGTGCTCGACGGTGTTGGCGAGCAGTTCGGCCTTGCGGTTCGTGTTCTGAACGGGAGCGTTCATTCTCAAAGTTCCCTTTGGGTTTGATCGCCCGTCGAAAACAGAAAGCGCGGCCGGGACGGAGCGACCGGCCGCGCCTTTAACACGTCGAATATGGCGGTTTTACCGCTTGCGGCCCTTCTTGCCGGCCGCGCCCTTGGGACGCGACAGGCGCACGACCTTGCGCTCCTCTTCCTGGCGCTCGCGCGGCAGGCGGATGGAGCGGCCGGCCAGGCCGAACATCGAGGCCATCGGGGCGTCGCCCACCTCGACCGTCTCGGCGTCGCCGAAGCCGTTGAAGCGGGTGTTCATGGCGATGCCATAGGCGCCCAGCATGCCGATCTCGACGTAATCGCCCTCGCGGATGTCTTCAGGCAGCCAGAACGGGCCTGGCATGTGGTCGAGGCTGTCGCAGGTGGGACCGTAGAAGCGGTAGGGCTTCAGCGGACCTTCCACCTCCTGGGCCTCGCCCTCGTCGCCGCGGTACAGCTTCACCGGGAAGGGCCACTTCACGTGCGCCGCATCGAACAGCGAGCCGTAGCTGCCGTCGTTGAGGTACAGCGCGTCGCCCTTGCGGAGCTCCACCTTGGTCAGGATCGAGGTCGCCTCGGCCACCAGGGCCCGGCCGGGTTCGCACCACAGCTCGGTGTCCTCGTGGACGCTCATCTCGGCAAAGCCGCGATGGATCGAGTCGGCGTAGTCGCTCATGTCCGGCGGGATCATACCCGGGTAGACCGACGGGAAGCCGCCGCCGACGTCCACGACATCGACGAGAACACCCGCCCGCACGATGGCGCGGTTCGCCTGGGCCATCGCAGCCTGGTACGCCGTGGGCCGCATGCACTGGCTGCCGACGTGGAAGCTGACGCCCATGCGGTCCTGGGTGGCGCGGCGCGCGGCAAGCAGCAGGCTCGGGGCCTCCCACATGTCCACGCCGAACTTGCCCGACAGCGAGTAGGACGCGCCTTCCGCCGACACGCCGAGGCGGACGATCAGCGACAGGTCGTCGGCGCCGCCGGTGGCGTCGAGGATCTTCTGCAGCTCCTCATGGGTGTCGAGGGCAAAGGTCTTCACGCCGTGGTCGAAGTAGGCCTGGGCGATGGCGCGCCGGCTCTTCACCGGGTGCATGAAGGCCATGCGCGAGCCCGGGGCGTGCTGCGACACCAGCTCGATCTCGGGGACCGAGGCCACATCGAACGCGTTCACGCCGCTCTGCGCGAGGGTTTCGATAACCCACGGCGAAGGGTTCGCCTTCACAGCGTAGAAAACGTCGCCTTGAAAATTGTCCTGGAACCAGCGCGCCGCTACGGCCACCACGCCCGGTCGCACAAGGGCGACAGGACGCTCCGGGGACCGCTCGCGGACCAGGTCCAGGGGCGTATGGTACGTCTGCACCTCACGCAACCCCCAACGGATTGTTGAACCCAGACCGGCGTTAGCAGCGCTTTTTAGGACTTCGGGTCCGCCGGAAGCCGCGCAAATAGGGTCATCTGACCCCAATGTAAAGTGCGAAGAACGTGCGACCGCCCGTCGCTATACCGAACAGCGGTATTTAACCTTGGCGGTGCGTCGCCTTAGTTCCAGTAGAGAGGAAGGACAGGCGCGCCGCAACACGTGGCTAGACTCGCCCGCCACCGGGAGGGCCGCTGTTTCTGCTGCGCTCTCTGGCTTCGAGTTCCAGCTGCCGCCGCTGCGGCGTCGTCGCATGCGTTGCCCGCTGGACCCGAGCCACGCCGCCATGTCATGAAGCCGTCGCAAGCGGCGGCGAACACAGAGGTTCTTCGTCCTTGCGACGACGCCACGGGGAAAGCGCTGCCGACTGATGACCGAAGCCGCCGTTCTGTCGATACGGAACGCCACCAAGACCTTCGGTCAGCGCCGCGCGCTCGACGGGGTCTCCCTGGACGTTCGCAAGGGTGAGATGATCGCCCTCATTGGGCCCTCCGGCTCGGGCAAGTCGACCCTGTTGCGCTCGATCAGCGCGCTCCAGACCATCGATTCGGGCGGGACGATCCAGGCGTTCGGCGCCCCCGTGCAGGACAACGGCCGCGTCGCCTCGGGCGTGCGCAAGCTCCGCACCCGCATCGGCATGATCTTCCAGCAATTCAACCTGGTGGGCCGGCTAACGCTGTTCTCGAACGTGGCCCTTGGTTCGCTGGGCCGGATCGGCGGCGTGCAGGGGCTGCTGGGTCTGTGGCCGGCGGAGACCAAGCACGCGGTGATGGCCGCCCTGCACCGCTTCGGCCTCGCCGAATACGCCGGTCAGCGGGCGAATACGCTTTCGGGCGGCCAACAACAGCGGGGCGCCATCGCGCGCGCCCTGGTCCAAAAGGCCAAGGTCATCCTCGCCGACGAGCCGGTGGCCTCGCTGGACCCGGTCTCCGCCCGCCGAGTCATGGAGATCCTGCGCGAGCTGAACGCCAACGACGGCCTCACCGTCATCGTGACCCTGCACCAGGTGGACTATGCCCTGCGCTACTGCGAGCGCGTGGTCGCCCTCAAGGCCGGCAAGGTCGTCTACGACGGCCCGCCCGGCGGCCTGGACAAGGCCCGCCTCATCGAAATCTACGGCCCCGAATTCGAGGACGTCTTCTGGGAAGGAGCGCCCCAATGATCCGCCGCCACCTGATCGGCGCAGCCCTGGTCGCCACGCTCGGCCTCGCCGGCTGCGGCGAGAACAAGGACGCGCCCACGCCTGTCGACGGCACGCCGAAGGAGCTGACCTTCGCCATCCTGCCGGCCGAGGGCCAGGCCTCAATGGCGCCCCTGTGGCAGCCGCTGCTGGACGACATGGCCGCCCAGCTGGGCGTGCCGGTGAAGCCCTTCTTCATCTCCAACTACACCGCGATGGTCGAGGCGATGCGCTTCAACCAGGTGCAGATGGGCTGGTTCTCGGCCGCGCCGGCCCTGCGGGCGACCGAACGCGCCAACGGGCAGGTGCTGGGCCGCGTCGTCGACGCGAGCGGCGAGGACACCTACAAGTCGGTGCTCATCGTCCGCAAAGGCAGCGGCATCACGCTGGACAAGGTCCTGCAGTGCGACCGCAGCCTGAACTTCGGCATTGGCGACGCCCAGTCCACCTCGGGGACGCTCGCGCCGATGGCCTATCTCTTCACCCCTCGCGGCATTGATCCGGCGAAGTGCTTCAAGGCGGTCCGCTCGGCCAGCCACGAGGCCAACGTCCTGTCGGTCGGCACCGGCGTCCTGGACGTGGCGACCAACAACACCGTCGGCCTGCTGTTCAACCGCCGGCAGAAGCCCGAGATCGCCGATCGCATCCAGGTGATCTGGGAATCGCCGCCGCTGCCGGAGTCCTCGATCGTCGTCCGTAAGGACCTGGACCCGGCGCTGAAGGAGAAGATCCGCCAGTTCTTCCTGACCTACGGCACCGGCACGGACGCCGTGGCCGAGAAGCAGCGCAAGGTGCTGCAGGGGCTGGCCTATGGCGGCTTCCGCCCGGCCGACGACTCCTACCTCGACCCCGTGCGCGAGATGGAGGCCGCCGAGGCGCTGGCCGCCGCCCGCCGCGCGGGCGACCAGGGCAAAATCGCCAAGGCCCAGGCCGAATTCGACAAGGTCAGCGCCGCGGCCGCCCAGCGCCGCGCCCAGGCTCCGGCGACCTAGATGACCGCAGCTTCCTCGGCGGTCCCGCCGCCGCCCACCCGCAGCCTGGTGCAGCGCGCGCCCGACCTCCTGGTCTGGGGCGCGGTGATCCTGCTGCTGCTGATCAGCTTCAAGCCGGTGGAGGTGGGCAACTTCACCCGCCTGTTCACCAACTCCGAGAACATGCGCCTCTACGGCGCCGACCTGCTGCGGCCCGACTTCACCGAGTGGCGCCTCTACGTCGGCCAGATGTGGCTGACGATCCAGATCGCGCTCTGGGGCACGTTCCTCGCGGTGATCGTGGCGGTGCCGTTCGGCCTCGCCTGCTCGCGCAACGTCTCGCCGGTGTGGCTGCAGCAGCCGATGCGGCTCCTGATGAACCTGCTGCGCTCGATCCCGGATCTGGTGCTAGGCACGCTGTTCCTGGTGGCCGTCGGCCTAGGCCCATTCGCCGGCGTCATGGCGCTCGCCATCAACACGGGCGCGGTGCTGGCCAAGCTGTTCTCTGAAGCGGTCGAGTCGATCGACAAGGGGCCGGTCGAGGGCGTGCGCGCCACCGGCGCCGGGAAGCTGCACGAGATCGTCTGGGGCGTGATCCCGCAGGTGGCCCCGCTGTGGACCAGCTATGCGCTGTACCGCTTCGAATCGAACTCTCGCTCGGCGACGGTGCTGGGCCTGATCGGCGCCGGCGGCATCGGCCGGCTGCTCTTCGACAGCATCAACGGCTTCGCCTACCACCAGCTCTCGGCGATCGTGATCGTGATCATCGTGGCCGTGTCGCTGATCGACCTGCTGTCGCAGGCGATGCGGAGCCGGCTGCTCTAGCGGCAGGGCTTCAGGGGCTGAACGCGGCCAGCAGCCGCTTCAGCTCCTTCTCGTCCACCAGCTCGGCCGCCTCGGCGGGCGTCGTCCAGCGGCGCTCGCGTTGCGCCTTCTCGGGCCACTCGTCCCGCTCCTCGGCGACTTCGAGGCCGAACACCATCACCCGGACGTGCTGGGTCCGGCCGCTGCGCAGCCGCTTCTCGTAGTGATAGAGGCCCAGGGGCTTGCGCGTCGTCTCGCCGGTGACGCCGGCCTCTTCCAACGCCTCTTGCGCGGCGGACGCCGGCGGCTTGAGCTTTTTGATGGGCCAGCCCTTGGGGATCACCCACCGCTTGGTCTCGCGCGAGGTGATCAGCAGCACCTCGACGCCGTCGGGCGTCCGGCGCCAGGGCAGGGCGGCGTACTGGGTCTTGGGCTCGCGATCCGGTTCAGGTCTCAGACGCTCGGCGGTCTTGTCCATGTCACCCGAAGGTCCGGTCGAGGAAGCGGGCCAGGAAGTAAAACAGCGCGCCGGTGGCGCCCGCCATGGGAATCGTCACGACCCAAGCCCAGACGATGTTCTTGGCCACGCCCCAGCGGACCGCCGACACCCGGCGCGCGGCCCCGACGCCGATGATCGAGCCGGTGATGGTGTGCGTCGTCGAAACCGGAATGCCGAGGTTGGTGAAGAAGAAGAGGGCGATCGCGCCGCCGGTCTCGGCGCAGAAGCCCTGCTGCGGGGTCAGCTTGGTGATCTTCGAGCCCATGGTGTGCACGATGCGCCAGCCGCCGAAGAGCGTGCCAAGACCCAGCGCCGCCTGGCAGGTGATCACCACCCAGAACGGCACGTGGAACTCGGCGCCGAGGTGCCCGTGCGAATAGAGCAGGACGGCGATGATCCCCATGGTCTTCTGGGCGTCGTTGCCGCCGTGGCCGAGAGAGAACAGGGCCGCCGAGACGAACTGCAGCTTGCGGAACACCCCGTCGGCCATCGCCGGCGTGGCCTTCACGAAGGCCCAGGAGGCCAGGAAGACGAGCACCAGCGCCAGGGCGAAGCCGAGCGCGGGCGAGATGATGATGCCTGAGAGCGTCTTCATGACGCCGGCCCATACGATGGGATCGAGCCCTGCCTTGGCGACGCCCGCGCCCAGCAGGCCGCCGATCAGGGCGTGCGAACTTGAGGAGGGAATTCCCAGGAGCCAGGTGAAGACGTTCCAGAAGATCGCCCCGCCGAGGGCGCCGAAGATCACCGCGTCCGAGATGATCCCGGGCTCCAGGATGCCCTTGCCGATGGTGTTGGCCACGTGGAGGCCGAAGAACAGGAAGGCGATGAAGTTGAAGAAGGCGGCCCAGATCACCGCCCAGCGCGCCGAAAGCACGCGCGTGGAGACGATGGTGGCGATGGAATTCGCCGCGTCGTGCAGGCCGTTCAGGAAGTCGAACGCCAGCGCGACCCCGATCAGCAGGATCAGGACGAGGCTCATGCCGCCGATGTCCACGAGGCCGATCCCTTAAAGGTGTTCGATCAGCACGCCGCTGATCCGGTTGGCCACATCCTCGAGCCGGTCCACCACCTTCTCCAGGTGGTCGTAGATCTCGCCGCCGACGATGAACGCCATCGGGTCCTGGCGGGCCGGGCCGCGGAACAGCGCCTGCATCCCGTCGTCGTAGAGGTGGTCCGACTGCTCCTCGAGGCGGGTGATCTCTTCCGTGATGCTGTTCAGGCGCGAGGCGTTCGACTTCATCTGGCGCAGCAGCGGGACCGCCTCGGACGTGAGGTCGGCGGCGCGGACGATGATGTCACCCAGCCGGACCATGTCGGGCTCGAAGGCGCGGACGTCGAACAGCGTGACGGCCTTGGCGGTCTTGTGCATCTGGTCGACCGCGTCGTCCATCGAGCCGATCAGGTTGCGGATGTCGCTGCGGTCGAAGGGCGTGATGAAGGTGCGGCGGACGGCCAGCATGACCTCGCGTGCGACATCGTCCGCGGCCTGCTCGTGGCGGGCGACCTCGGCGCACAGCTCGGGCACCCGGTCGCCGCCGTCCAGCAACTCGCGCAACGAGCGCGCGCCGCCGCAGATCGTCTTGGCGTGGGCTTCGAACAGGTCGAAGAACCCCGCCTCCTTGGGCATGATGGCGTTGAACCAGCTCAGCATCTGACGTCCCTCGGGTAGCGGCGGCGAAAAGCCGTACACGGACGGCTGCCTCTACACTGGCCAGGCCGCCGCCGCCAGAACCACGTCATGCCGCTTTCGTCGAGCCGACATGGCTGCGTCGTCGATCCGTCGTCGAATTGTCATCGATGAACGATAAGCGGTCCCCACGGTTTTAGCGCCGGGCGGAGGCCTGGAGGGACGGGGATTTCGACAATGCGAAAACTCTCACAGGCTGGCCTTGCCACGCTTCTGGCTTGCGGCCTGGCCGGAGCCGCCGCGGCTCAGGATGCGCCCAAGCCCTACAAGGGCGCGCCCGAGTTCGAGTTCGGCGAGCTGACCATCAAGCCGCGCGGCCGCATCTTCCTGGACCAGGTCTGGCAGGAGGTCGACCGCGAGAACGGCGCCGACGAGGACCTGAAGGACGGCCGCGTCCGCATGGCCCGCATCGGCGTCCAGGGTTCCTACGGCGACAAGCTCTCCTTCGTGGTCGAAGGCGACTTCGGGCTGGAGCAGTCCAACTGGGAGGACGTGTACGTCGAGTACACGCCCGCCGACGGGGCGACGTTCACGGCCGGTCATTTCAAGACCGTCGCCCTCGAGAACATGACGTCCGACACCTACACCACCTTCATGGAGCGGGGTCCGTTCACCGACGTGCTGGGCGTCGGCCGCACGCTCAACGTCCAGGGTCGCCTGAACGGCAAGAACTGGACCGCCTCGGCGTTCGTCCTGGGCGACAACATCAACAATCCCAGCGTGCCGTCGGACCGGCCGACCGGCTCACAGGAGCAATACGGCTTCGGCGCACGGGCCACCTACGCCCCGATCGTCACCGACACCACCCAGGCCCACCTCGGCGCCTGGGTGCGCCGCCGCGACCGGGCGGACCAGTCCAACTACAGCTACGGCGCGCGCAACAACACGAACTTCGGCTCGCGGTATGTGAACACCGGCGGCGTCGGCGTCCGCGACACCCAGATCGGTCTGGAAGGCGCGGTCGTGCACAAGAACTGGTCGGTGCAGGGCGAGTGGGCCAACGTCCACATCGAGCGCGTCCTGGACGCCGAGGACGACGTGCGGGTCTGGTACGTGTTCGCCAGCTGGTTCCCCACCGGCGAGTCGCGCCGCTACCAGGCCGATGAGGGCCAGTTCGGGCGGGTGAAGGTGAAGCGCCCGGTGACCCAGGGCGGCCTGGGCGCTGTGGAACTGGCGGTCCGCTACGACAGCGCCGACCTCAGCGACGTCGGCACGCCCGCCGCCGGCGAGTACTCCGGCTGGACCTTCGGAGCCAACTGGTACCTCCACCCCCATATGCGGGTAATGGCGAACTACACGACCTCGAAGAACGAACTGCGCGCTCCCTTCGCCGACGTCGACGTGAAGACCTTCCAGCTCCGCGCCCAGTTCGACTGGTAAGAGGGCGGCCGCTGGCCTGAGGCCGTCTAGGCGATCTCGGGCCGGCGGCGGCGCACGCGCGCGAGCCTTCGCAGGCGGCGCCAGAAGCGGGTCTTCTGCGGTTCGGGATAGGGCTGCAGGTTGCGGACGAAGTCCTCGGCGCAGGCTCGCCAGGAGAAGCCTTCGGCGAAGCGGCGCACCTGGGCGCGGTCGAGCTTCAGCGCTTCGAGGCAGGCGTCGCGGAGGCCTTCGGTCGCCGACGGCGCCAGCGCACCCGCGCCCGAACCGGGGATCAGATCGATGGGGCCCGGCGCCGGATAGGCCGCCACCGGCGTGCCCGAGGCCATGGCTTCCAGGATCACCAGGCCGAAGGTGTCGGTCAGCGACGGGAAGACGAAGACGTCGGCGCAGGCGTAGGCCGAGGCGAGGTCCTGGCCCGACTTCGGGCCGGTGAACACCGCCTTCGGGTACTTGGCCTTCAGCTCGTCCAGCTGCGGCCCGGGGCCCACCACCACCTTCGTGCCCGGCAGGTCCAGGCTGAGGAACGCCTCGATGTTCTTCTCGACGGCGACCCGTCCGACGTACAGGAAGAGCGGCCGCGTCAGGCCTTCGAACACGTCGGGCTCGCCCTCCTGCCGCGGGCGGAAGGTCTGGGTGTCGACGCCGCGCGACCACGACGAGATGTTGCGGAAGCCGTGGCGGGTCAGCTCGTCGCGCATGGTGGGCGTCGCCACCATCAGCCGCCCCGACGGCTTGTGGAACCACTTCATGTAGGCGTAGCCGGCCGCCAACGGCAAAGGCAGGCGGGCGGAGACGTATTCCGGGAACCGGGTGTGATAGCTGGTCGTGAACGGCAGCTTCCATTCGACGCAGATGCGCCGGGCGGCCAGGCCGATCGGGCCTTCGGTGGCGATGTGGATCGCCTCGGGCTCGAAGGCCTTGAAGCGCTCCTGCACCGGCTCGTAGACGCCGATCGCCACCTTGATCTCGGCATAGGTCGGCAACGGGAAGGTCTTGAACTGGCCGGGGTGGATCACCTCCACCGTGTGGCCCATCTCGCGCAGCTCCTGCACGACCCGCGTCAACGTGCGGACCACCCCGTTCACCTGCGGCTCCCAGGCGTCGGTGGCGAGCAGGATGCGCATCGGGCGCTGGGCGTCCCGGGGCGCGGTGATCGCCTCGCGCAGGCGCCGATCAGACCGGTCGGGCTTCACCCGCTCGGCCTCGCCGATGGCCTGGGTCTGCATCCAGGCCCAGAAGGCGCCCAGCAGCGCCTCCTTGGTGGGGAAGTGGCGATAGACGGTCCGCTCGCCGACGCCGGCGTCCCGAGCGATCTCGGCGAAGCTCAGGTCTTCCAGCGAGCGGGTCTCGAGCTGGGCGCCCACGGCGCGCAGGATCTGCTCGCGCGTCTCCTCCCGCTGGCGGTCGCGTTGGCTGGAGGCGGGCGTCCTCATGGCAGGGCCACTGTCATGAGTTGAGCGGGCAAGTCAACGTAAGGTCAGGCGGCCAGGGGCTCAGGTGCGCGCTCAGGAGCCGGCAAGCGACGATCGATGACGGACCATGAGCGCAGCTTGGCCCATTCCAGGATCTCGAGCCGACCGTCCGGATGCTCCACGAGCGCGGTGCAGCTTTCCACCCAGTCGCCGTCGTTGATGTAGGCGATGCCGTCGATGTCCCGCATCTCGGCCTTGTGGATGTGCCCGCAGATCACCCCGTCCACGCCGCGCCGCCGGGCCTCGGCGGCCACGGCGGCCTCGAAGTCCTGGATGAACTGCAACGAGCTCTTCACCCGCTGCTTCAGGAAGGCCGAGAAGCTCCAGTAGCCGAAGCCCAGCCGGCGGCGCACCCGGTTCGTCAGCGTGTTCGCGGCCAGGATCGCGCGGTAGGCCCAGTCGCCGACGAAGGCGAGCCACTTGGCGTGTTGGACGATGCCGTCGAATTCGTCCCCGTGCGTGACCAGGAAGCGCCGGCCGTCGGCCGTCTCGTGGATCGCATCGCGCGCCACCACCACCCCGCCGAAGTGTACGCCGCAGAAGTCGCGGATGCGGTCGTCGTGGTTGCCCGGGATGTAGGTGACGGTCACGCCCTTGCGCGCCAGGCGCAGGATCTTCTGCACCACGTCGTTGTGGCTCTGGGGCCAGTACCAGCCGCTCTTCATCTTCCAGCCGTCGACGATGTCGCCCACCAGGTAGAGGCGGTCGCAGTCCATATGGCGGATGAAGTCCAGCAACAGCTCGGCCTGGCAGCCGCGCGTGCCCAGATGGATGTCGGAGAGGAAGACGCTGCGGTAGCGGCGGAGCCCGGGGTCGCTCACCTTGAGCCCTCTTCGGCCTTGGAACGCCCATCCGCTAGGCTGATTGCATGTCAGTCCTGTGAACCCCCTTGAATTCCTGGCGAAGGTTTCCCTTGTCCTGCTAGGGGTTACCCCGCTGAGCAGACCCTCCCCAGGTCGCCGAAACATTGGGTCCGATGGACGCCCGACACTATCCGGCCAAGGCGACGCCGAAGTCGCAGCGCACGCGCGCGCGTATTCTCGACGCGGCCATGCGGCTGTTCGCCGAGATCGGCTACCACGCCGCCACCAATGCGGTGATCGCCGACGCCGCCGGCCTCACGCGCGGGGCCATGCTCTACCATTTCGCCACGCGCGAGGAGTTGGTGGAGGCGGCAATCACCCATATCGAGCTGAGCCGCGCGCGCCTCCTGGAACAGGCCGCGGCCTCGCCGCCGCCGGGCGTCGATGCGGCCGAGCACGCCATCGACAGCTACTGGGCCCTGCTGCACGAGACGCCGTTCGTCGCCTTCGCCGAGCTGGAGGCCGCGGCGCGGACCGATCCGATGCTGCGCGAACGCCTCGCCACCGCCCAAAGCGCCTTCGACCACGCTCAGGTGGGCGGCGATCGCTTCGGGGCGATGGTCCAGGCCGGCGCAGATCCCCGCTTCCAGACCAGCCGCGACCTGGGCCGCTTCCTGTTGGAGGGTCTGGCCAAAGGGGCCATGACCTATGACGAGCCGGCTCGGCGCGAGCGCCTGATTGCGGTGGTGAAGCGGGCTGTGCGGATGTTGAACCGCAAGGGCGACATCCACGACATCTGGGCCGAGTAGGGCGCCAAAGGAAAAGGGCCCCGCGGTCGCCCGCGAGGCCCTCCCTCAAGTGTTCACGATTGGCCTTAGCGGCGGCCGCCCGGAGCCGCAGCCTGTTGGCCGCCCGTCGGCATCTCGGCCTGGCGCCGGCGCTGGAACAGCATCTGCTGCACCGCGGCCAGCTCGGTCTTCTCGATCGCCCCCGAGGAGTCGCGGTCGACCTGGCCGAAGAAGCCCGCCAGCTGCTTGCCGAACTGGCCCTTCAGCTCCGCCTTCTGCAGCTTGCCGTCGAGGTTGTCGTCCAGCATGCCCATCATGCGGGTCTGGTTCATGATCTCGTCGTAGTTGACCTGCTTCTTGGCCGTCTCATCCACCCAGCGGAAGCGCAGGGCGGTGTAGAACATTTCCTCGAAGGACTGGTCGCCCCAGACGATCTCCTTGGTCGGATCCGGATTGGCCGGGTTCCGCTTGGAGTTGTCGTACCAGTAGTGGGCGACGAGCTTCGAGCCGGCCGGCACCTTCACCGGCTCGGCGAAGGCGTACTCGCGCTGCCAGTTGAAGTCGTACCGCGGCATCGACAGCAGCATCTTCTTCGAGCCGTCCGGATACTCGATCCACAGGTCCGAGGCGTAGCCGCGGTAGTGGGCGTGCGGGAAGGCCGAATAGAGCAGCGCCTCCTTCGGGAACTCGACGTAGGCCGTTTCCTTGTGACGCGCGGCGCCCGGCGGGATCACGATGGTGTTGTCCACCACCACGGTGCTCCGCATCATCAGGTCGGGCAGTTCGTTGTCCTTGTAGAAGTAGAGCCCGATCTGAGACTTCTCGAGCTCCTCCTTGCCGTAGGGCGTGTAGTGGGCCTGGAAGGCCACGCCGCCGCCCGGCGGAAGATACGTGCCCACATTGGTCGGCCAGAAGGTGGACTCCGCGCCCACCGCATAGCCGCCGACGCCGGCGCCCCAGCGCATCTCGTTCGCCTGCTCGCCAGGCTTCGGCAGGTGCTCAGGCTTCACATACCCCGAGAGGTAGTGGTGCACGCCCTGGCGCGAGCCGATCTTGTAGGTCGACGCCTTGATCCACTTGCCCTCGGTCAGCGGGTTGGCCACCCACGGACGCTGGTACTCGACCACGCCCGACGCGGGAATCTTGTACGACGGGATGTCCAGGATCAGGTCGGGCTTGCCCAACGGCCAGTCCGACAGGGGCGCGCGCGCCTTGGCCAGCGGGTCGGGACCGGCGCCGCGCGGCGCGCCGGCTTCGATCCAGTGAACCAGCGTCTTGATCTCGTCCTTGGTCAGGCTCTTGTCGTCCTTGAACTGCCCCACGTGCGGCGAGGCGTTCCAGGGCGGCATCCGATCGGTGCGGATCACCTCGCGGATCATCGGCGAGAAGCCCTTCACCATCTCGTAGCTGGTCATCGCGAAGGGGCCGATCGAGCCGGGCTGGTGGCAGCCGACGCACTTGTTTTCGAGGATCGGCGCCACGTCGCGGGCGTACGAGATCTGCGCGTGCTGGGCCTTCTTCGCCCGCTCGGGGAAGTCGATCAGGCAGCCGG
>NZ_JAPSKZ010000193.1 GCF_031181185.1 Phenylobacterium sp.
TCGCCGCCCAGGACCACCGCGGCGTCGTTGGGCCGGTGGCGATCGAGGAAGGCCCGCAGTTCGTCCTGCTGACGCAGATGGGCGCGGTGCGCCTGCTCCGGCGGCGCGCCGCTCCTGCGCCGCGCGGTCAGGGGGGTGTTGACGACGGCGAGCCGGCTGCCGTCGTCAAGGCGCAGCGTCACGAGCATGACACCCTTCGCCGCCAGGCAGTCGTAGCCGGCGCACGCCCGGAAGGCCTGGCTGACGGCGTCCTCGATGGGCAGGTCGCTCAGCACATACAGCCCGCCTCCGGCCAGGTTGCGCCAGCCGCGCTGGGGTCCCTGGGCCCAGTGACGGTAGCCGCTCCGCTTCAGCAGCGCGGCCATCTCGCCCCGGAAGCCTTCCTGTATGAGCACGACGTCGGGCTGGCGGCCTTTCGCCCGCAGCGCCGCCAGCTCGTCGCCAATCGCCAGCAGCGCATCGCGCCGCCCCGCCGCCACCGGCCAAGGCAGGCCCTTCACGTTGTAGGTGAGAACGCTGATCTCGTGCGCCGGAGGACCCGGCGCGGCGGCGATGAGCGCCGCTACGGGCAGCACCGCGGTGATCCCAACCATCGGATCGGCTCCGACGCTTCCACCGTCCCAATTCGTGACGGCGGGGCTCTCTTGGGGGGAGTCGGTGACGCCCGAATGACGCGGTTACGTCAGGGCTGTTTCAGCCCAACCGGTGCGCGGCCATGGCCTCGTAGTGCGGCCGCGCCTGGTCGGCGACGCGGCGCAGATCGTCGGGCAGGGGCGGGTACTCGGGACGACGGGGCGTCTCGAAACCGGTGGAGCGCTCGACGCTGTCGTACCAGGCCGGCGCCCAGACCCCGTCGCTGTCGCGGGGACCGGCGGGCCAGCTCAGCATGGCGGGATCGAAGGCGATGCCGAGCGCGTCGCACAGGCGGGCGAGGATGCGCGGCGGATCGGCCAGCACGTCCTGGCCGCGGACGACCGGCGGGGCGCGGCCCAGGCGGTCGGCCTCGCCCTCGAAGATCTCGCGCTGCCGGACGACGCCGATGTCGTCCAGCGTGACCTCGCCGCGCTTCTGCACGTAGGAGGCCAGCACCTCGGCGGGCTCGCGGATCAGGAAGGCGTTCACGCGGGCGGCGGTCCAGTCGAGGCCGAAGCCGTCCAGCATGTGGTGGGCCATCTGCTTCTCGTAGACGACGGGCGCGTCCAGTCGCTCCAGGCCCGCCACCACGTCCCGCCACTCCGTCGGCTGGGACGCCAGGACCTCCTCGCGCATGGGGTGGTCCAGGCCGGTGCTGGCGAGATAGGCGGCGTAGAACGGCTCGTCGACGACGGCGCAGTCCGGCCGGTTCTCGAAGCTGCGCATCATGGCGGTCGAGATGTTGCGCGGCCCCGACCACATGGCGATGCGGACGGTCATGCGCCGGCGTCCCGGTCCTTGAGGCGCTCGTACGCCGCGCGGAGCTGCGTCGTGACCGGGCCGGGCAGGGCGGCGGGCAGTGGGCGGCCGTCGATTTCGCGCACCGGCGTCAGCCCGCCGAAGGTGCCGGTGACGAAGGCCTCGTCGGCGGCCTGGGCGTCCTCCAGCGGGAAGTCGCCGAGCACGAGCGGCAGGCCCTCCTCCTCGCAAAGCGCGATGACGTTCGCGCGCGTCACCCCGTTGAAGCAGTAGTCGCCCCTGGACGTACGCACCTCGCCGTCGCGCACCCAGAAGAAGTTGGTGGCGTTGCAGCTGGAGACGAAACCGTGCGGGTCCAGCATCAGGGCCTCGTCTCCGCCCTTGTCCATCACGTCGATCAGGGCGCGGATCAGGTTCAGCCGGCTGTGCGAATTCAGCCGCATGTCGAACATCTCGGCCGGGGTGCAGCGGATCGACGAGGTGACGAGCGACAGCCCGCGGGTGACGATCTGGGGCGACGGCTGCTTGTACTCGGCGGTAATGACGATGGTGGGCCTGCCCAGCCAGTTGCGCGGATCCTGGTTCACGGCCGCCTTCTCGCCGCGCGTCACCATCAGGCGCAGGTGGGCGCCGTCCTCCATGCCGTTGGCGTCGAGGGTGCGCTGGATCTCGGCGGTGAGCTCGGCCGGCGAAAGCCCGATGTCGAGGGCGATGTCTCTCAGGCCCCGGTAGAGGCGATCCAAGTGGGCCTCCAGGAACAGCAGGCGGCCCTTGTGAAGGCGCAGGCCCTCCCAGACGCCGTCGCCCAGGACGAAGCCGGCGTCGAAGATCGAGACCTTTGCCTGGTCGCGCGGGACGAGCTCGCCGTTGACGTAGATCTTCAGGTCCGCGTTGCGCGGGTCGGCGGCGAAATCCTGGCTTCCGGGCATGGCGCACCCTAGAGGCAGCGCTAGAGTGTGGCCAAGAGCGAAGGAGTGCGCGTGATGGCGTTCATCGGCGGATCGACGGCGGAACGGGAGCTGGCGGAGCTGGCGCCGTGGCCGCACCCGGCGGCGCCGATCACGCGCGAGGAGCGCGAGGCGCGGCTCGCCAAGGCGCAGGGGCTGATGGCCGGGATCGGCGCGGACGCGATGATCGTCGGGGCCGGCGCCTCGCTGCGCTACTTCGCAGGCGTGGGCTGGAGCGCGACCGAGCGGCTGGTGGCCATGGTGCTGCCGCGCTCGGGAGAGCCCATCATGATCTGTCCGCGGTTCGAGGAGGGCTCGCTGCTTGCCTCCCTCGGCATCGAGGCGGCCCTGCGGCTGTGGGAGGAGCACGAGAGCCCCTACGACCTGACGGGCCAAGTGCTGCACGACCTGGGCGCCCGGAGCCTGGCGGTGGACCCGGCCCTCACGTTCGTCATGTTCGACCGGCTGCGGATCGCCGCGCCCGGCGTGGAGATGACCAGCGCCGAGGCGGTGATCGACGGCTGCCGGATGGTGAAGTCGGCCGCCGAGCTGGCGCTGATGGCCCAGGCCAAGGCCATGACCCTGGAGGTCCACCGGCGCGCCGCGCGCATCCTGCGCGAGGGGATCACCACGGCCGAGGTGCGCCGCTTCATCGACCAGGCGCATCGGGCGCTGGGCGCCGACGACGGCTCATCGTTCTGCGCCGTGCAGTTCGGCGAAGCGTCGGCCTATCCGCACGGCCTGCCGGGCGAGCAGACGCTGAAGGACGGCGACCTGGTGCTGATCGACACCGGCTGTCGCGTCCAGGGCTACAACTCGGACATCACCCGCACCTACGTCTTCGGGGCGCCCACCCAGGAGATGGTCCGCATCTGGGAGATCGAGAAGAAGGCCCAGGCCGCGGCCTTCGCCGCCGTGAAGCCGGGCGTCCCCTGCGAGGAGATCGACGCCGTGGCGCGCCGCGTGCTGGAGGCGGAAGGCTTCGGGCCCGACTACCGGCTGCCGGGCCTGCCGCACCGGACCGGCCACGGCATCGGGCTGTCCGTTCACGAGGCGCCCTACCTGGTGCGCGGCGACAGGACCCCGCTGCAGCCCGGCATGTGCTTCTCGAACGAGCCGATGATCGTGATGCCCGGCGCCTTCGGCATCCGGCTGGAGGACCACTTCCACGTGACCGAAACCGGCGCCGCCTGGTTCACCGAGCCGCAGCCGGCGATCGACCGGCCGGTCTGAGGACGGGCATCAGGGGCCGGCGCTCGGCGCAGGCGGACGCAGCAAGGCGGACCTGAACACCTGGGCCGCTCAGGCGGCGGTCTCGGCGGCGCTCTCGGCGGCGGCGAGGGTCGCGTTGAGCGCCTCGAGCAGTTGTTCGGGCTTCATCGGCTTCTCGACGACGGCGTTCATGCCGGCGGCGATGTAGCCGGCCGCGTCGTCGGGGTCGGCGTTGGCGGTGAGCGCGATGATCGGGATGCGGGCGATCGGGCCGGCCAGCGCGCGGATGGCCCGCGTGGCGGCCACGCCGTCCATGCGGGGCATGCGGATGTCCATGAGCACGAGGTCGAAGCGGCCGGTGCGGACGGCGTCGATCGCTTCCAGCCCGTCCTCGGCGGCTTCCGAGGTGCAGTCGAACATCTCGACCAGCGACTGGGCGACCATGCGGTTGGTGGCGTTGTCGTCGACCACCAGGACGTGGGCGGCGCGCGGGGCGGCCTGGTGCGGGGCTTCGGCGACGGGGGCGTGGGCGAGCTGCACGTCGAAGGCGAGCGTTTCGGAAGCGCCGGCGCCGGTCTCGCGCCGCAGCTGGCCGCCCATGGCGCCCAGGACGTGGCGGGCCAGCATGGCGGCCATGGCGGCCTCCAGGCCCAGGCGGGCGTCGATGGCGCGGATGCGGCGCTCGAGGTCCAGGCCTTCCCACTCCGCGTCGCGCACGGCGCGGACGAGACCCTCGAGCTGGACGCCGGCGGGGCCGGCGGCGGCGCGCAGGGTGACCTCGACGGCGCCGCGGCTGCGGGCGCCGACCGCCTCGCCGATCAGGCCGTCGAACACCTGCAGCAGGCGCTCGCGGTCGGCCAGGGCGGAGGCCTCGGGATCGCCGTCGTAGGACACGAGCAGGGTGACGCCGGCGCCGGCGGCCTTGGCCGTCCAGGTGTCCTGCAGCGCGTCGGCCAGCTCGCGCAGGCGGACGGGGGCGATGGCCAGGGTGGGCGCCTCGGCGGCGGCGGCGCGCAGCTGAAGCGCATTGGCCAGCAGGCGACGGAGGCCCTCGGCGGCCTCGGCGATGCCTTCCGCGCAGGCCTGGGCGTCGGGGGCGAGGCGGCGTTCGGTCAAGCGGTCGGCCAGCGCCTGCACGCCTTCCAGCTGCTGGCGGAGGTCGGCACTGACGCGCTCGAAGAAGAACTCGGGCAGGGACATGGCCGCCGTGGCGCTGGGAAGGACTTGCGCGGCATCATCCGGGCGGCGACTTGCCCACAGGTTAAATTGCGCAACTCGTAGTCGAATAAAAAGAAAGGCGGCGGACCCGAAGGTCCGCCGCCCAGGAAGGCGTATCTGGGAGGAAACGCCGAACTTAGAAGCGGTACTGCAGCTCCACGCCGTAGGTGCGCGGCTGGATCAGGCCGCGCGTGATGGCGGTGCGGGTCTGGACCAGGCTGCCGGGAGCCGTGGGGAGCTGCGGATTCGGCGGGCTGTCGAAGATCGCCGTGGGCGTCGTCGAGCCGTTCGAGGTGAAGCCGCGGTTGTCGAAGGCGTTCTTGACGAAGCCGATGACGGTGTAGCGGTCGTCGGCGTCGTTCCAGAGCACCCGGAAGTCGGTGACGTCGTAGGCCTTGACCCGGTTCGCCTCGCTCTTGAACGGCTGGTAGTAGGTCTCGTCGGTCCAGGTGTAGGTGGCCGACAGGATCAGGTTCCCTGGCCCGAACTCGAAGGTGTAGTTCGCGTTGCCGGCGAACTTGTGCTTCGGCGACTGGTAGATCCGCGAGCCTTTCAGCGTCTGGAAGACCAGGGCCGTGCCGTTCGAATTGGCGGACCCGCCGGAGGGCGTGGCGTTCGGGTCGCGGGCGCCCGGATCGGCCGGATCGTAGAAGCAGCAGCCCGAGGTGATCTCGGTGTGCAGATAGCCGTAGCTGGCCGACAGGTCGAGGTTGTCGATCGGCCGCCAGATGGCTTCCAGCTCCAGCCCGTAGGCCTCGGCGTCGACGTTGACGAAGTTGTTCGAAGCCGCCGTGCCCGCCGCGTTCAGCTGCGACAGGTTCAGCTGCATGTCCTTGTAGTCGTTGTAGAAGGCGGCGGCGTTGATCTGGAGCTGACCCGCGATGGTCTTCTTCAGGCCGATCTCGAAGGCGTCGACCTGCTCCTGGTCGGCCTGCGGATCGGGCGCCAGCGTGCCCAGCAGGAAGCCGCCCGACTTATAGCCGCGGCTGTACTTGGCGTAGCCCAGGGTGTCGGCGTCGGGCGTCCAGTCCAGGTTCAGCACGCCGGTGACGGCGTCCCAGCTGTCCTTGAGCGCGCGGAAGTTCTGCACGCCCGCGGTGTTCGGATCCATGTCGCTGGAGACGTCGTAGGCGACGGCGCCGAAGCCAGGCAGGGCCGGCGACTGGATGACCAGGCGCTGGAACTCCGTCCCGCTCTTCTTGTCCTTGGTGTAGCGAAGGCCGGCCGTCACCGCGAACTGGTCGTTCAGCTCGTAGGTGGCCTGGCCGAAGACGGCGAACGCCTTGGAGTTCAGGGTGGCCTGGCTGTCGGCGAAGTTGCGCAGCGGGTTCGGGGTGGCCGGAACGCCCGTCAAGGTGAGCGGCGCCGCCAGCTGAGCCTGGTTCGGGTTCGCGAGTTGGATCCGCTGACGATACTCTTCCTGATACTGGTAGACGCCGAGGATCCAGCGCAGCGGCCCGTCGCCGTTCGAGGTCAGGTTGATCTCGTTGGAGTAGTAGCGCTTGTGCTCGTTGAAGTCGGTGGTCTGGGTCGGGAAGTAGGGGACCGCCATGCCGGGCACGGTGATCGCCGTGGTTCGGCTGGTGTTATCGTAGTCGCCGCCGGTCTGGTAATTGTACTGCTGGAAGCCGCCGATGTACTTCAGGTCGGCGAAGCCGAGGTCGTAGCTGACGGTCGTCGTGATGACGTGGTTGCCGCGCAGCTGGCCGTAGCCGTCCGTGTTGGTGTTCATCACGTACGGATCTTCGACGCCCGGGTTGGGCGTCGCGTAGCCGAACTGCGGGTTCACCTGCAGCTGGCCGATGGGGCCGAAGATGCGGGTGGTGTCGTACGGCGTCGTCAGGTTGGCGAGGCGGTCGCCCACGCCCATGGTGTCGTCCCAGCTCGACCGGTTGTAGCGCACGAAGATGTC
>NZ_JAPSKZ010000194.1 GCF_031181185.1 Phenylobacterium sp.
CCCACCCGAAGTGGGACGAGCGGCCGGTGCTGATCGTCAAGCTGAAGGACGGCGAACAGGCGGCGAAGGAAGAGTTCCTGTCGTTCCTGGAGGGCAAGATCGCCAAGTGGTGGATGCCCGACGACGTGGTCTTCGTCGACGAGATCCCGCTGGGCGCGACCGGCAAGATCGACAAGAAGGTCATCCGCGAGCGGATGAAGGACTACGTCCTGCCGACGGCGCAGCCCGTCGGGGCGTAGCGGATCAGACCAGGGCGTACGCGCCGGCTTCGTTGCGGATCCGGCCCTCGCGCTCGAGGTGGATCATCGCCGCCAGCATCGAACGCGAGGCCGCGGGCCAGAGGCGGGGATCGACGTCGGCGTAGAGGCGCGGGACCAGCTCGGCGATGGACGCCGGGCCGGCCTGCAGGGCGTGCACGATCTGGTCGATACGCTCCTGGCGATGGGCCCTGTAGGCGTCGATGAAGGCGGCCACCTCGCGGATCGGCGGGCCGTGGGTGGGCCACAGCGTGTCGAAGCCGCGGGCGCGGATCAGGTCCAGGCTTTCCAGATAGGCGGTCATGTCGCCGTCGGGCGGGGTGATGACCGTGGTCGACCAGCCCATGATGTGGTCGCCGGAGAACAGGCAGTTCTCCTCCTGCAGCGCATAGCAGATGTGGTTCGAGGTGTGCCCCGGCGTCGGGATCGCCTCGAGAGTCCAGCCGGGGCCTGAGATTGTTCCGCCGGCGCAGACGCTGACGTCCGGCCGAAAGGCGGTGTCGTGGTCGGCTTCCATCCTCACGACGGACTCATCGGCGGCTTCGGGATGAGCGACCGCGCAGCCGATGATGGGGGCCCCGGTGGCGTCCTGCAGCGGCCGGGCCAGCGGCGAGTGGTCGGAGTGATGGTGGGTGATCAGGATCTGGGTCACCCGTTCGCCCGCGACCGCGGCGAGGATCGCCGCCAGGTGGGCAGGGTCATCCGGGCCGGGATCGATCACCGCCACCTCGCCGCGGCCGACGATGTAGGTGCCGGTGCCGACGAAGGTGAAGGCGCTGGGGTTGTTGGCGATCACCCGCCGGATCAGCGGCGAGACCTGGTCGCAGCGACCGTACTCGAACTCTATCTCACGGACGTAGGGGATCATCCGCCCAGCACGCCCGAGAGGTCGTAGCCGGCCTGGCGGCCCAGCTGCACCAGCTCGTCGCGCGGCCGGGCGCCGGACGCCGCCTGGGACAGCGACCAGGTGACGATCGAGCGGGTGCCCGAGCGGCAGAAGGCCAGCACCGGCTTGGCGGCGTCCTCCAGGATGCGCTGGGTCGTCTCGACCTGCTGCGGGGTCGGGCCGCCCACGACGGGGATGTGGAAGTAGGCGATGCCCGCGGCGCGCGCCGCCGCCTCGATCTCGTGGCTGGACGGCTGGCCCGGCTGTTCGTTGTCGGGACGGTTGTTGATGATCGTGCGGAAGCCCTGGCGGGCAGCCTCCTCGACATCATCGACGCTTATCTGCGGCGCGGTGGTGAAATCGTCGGTGACGCGTCGGAAGTCGGACATCTTGCGCTCTCGGAACTGACGGGTGGCCCTTCGTTGACATCATCGGGGGCGGGTGGAAGTTTCGCAACGCCCGCCCGCAAGGAGGCCCATGTTCCGGTTCATCGGCCGCCGCCTGCTGGTTGCGATCCCGACGCTCTTCCTCGTGATCACCGCCGCCTTCTTCATGATGCGCGCGGCGCCCGGCAGCCCGTTCGACATGGACCGCAAGCTGTCGCCCGAGATCGAGCGGAACGTCCGCGAGGCCTACGGCATGAACAAGCCGCTTGGGGCCCAGTACGTCGACTATCTGGCCGGCGTGGCGCGCGGCGACCTGGGGCCATCCTTGAAGTACCGGGACAAGTCCGTCCTCGACATCCTCAAGGAGAACTATCCCGTCTCCCTGAAGCTGGGGCTGTCGGCGATCGTCATCGCCTCGGTGGTGGGCGTGAGCCTGGGGATCGTCGCGGCGCTCCGGCAGAACGGCCTCGTCGACAACCTGGCCATGGCGGTGGCCATCCTGGGCGTGTGCATCCCGACCTTCGTGACCGCGCCGCTCCTCGTGCTGGTGATCGCCTCGCAGCTGGGGTGGCTGCCGACGGCCGGCTGGAACGACGGAGCGCTCGCCAACATGGTCCTGCCGGTGACGGTGCTGGCCCTGCCGCAGATCGCCATCATCTCGCGCCTGACGCGGGCCGGCATGATCGAGGTGCTGAACTCGAACTACATCCGCACGGCGCGGGCCAAGGGCCTGCCAGAGCACCGGATCGTCGGCCGTCATGCGCTGCGCGCGGCGATCCTGCCGCTGGTCAGCTACCTGGGGCCCGCCTGCGCGGGGCTGATCACCGGCTCCCTCGTGGTGGAGAAGATCTTCAATCTGCCGGGCCTGGGGAAGTTCTTCGTCATCAGCGCCCTGCAGCGGGATTACACGGTCGTGATGGGCATGGTGATCTTCTACGCCGCCCTGATCCTGCTGCTGAACCTGGTCGCCGACCTGCTCTACGCCGCCCTGGACCCACGGGTGAGGCTGGCATGACCGCGCGCGCCGCCACGATGGAGCTCGCCGCCGTGAAGGGGCGCAGTCTGTGGGACGACGCCCGGCGCCGACTGATGCGCAACCGCGCCGCGGTGGCCGGCATGGTGGTGCTGGCGATCCTGACGCTGGCGGCGGTCGTGGGCCCCTATCTGATCCCCTATGCCTACGACGCCGTGGACAAGCAGGACGTCTGGGTCCCGCCGCTCACCGACGGCCACCTGCTAGGGACGGACGCCCTGGGCCGCGACCTCCTGGCCCGGCTGCTGATGGGGCTTCGGGTTTCGCTGGCGATCGGGCTGGTGGCGACGCTGGTGTCGCTGGTGATTGGCGTCGCCTGGGGCGCGGTCGCCGGCTACTTCGGCGGGCGGGTGGACGAGACCATGATGCGGATCGTCGACGTGCTCTACTCGCTGCCCTTCATCTTCTTCGTCATCCTGCTGATGGTGACGTTCGGCTCGAACCTGATCCTGATCTTCGTGGCCATCGGCGCCGTCGAATGGCTGACCATGAGCCGGATCGTGCGCGGCCAGACGCTGACCCTGAAGCACAAGGAGTTCGTCGAGGCGGCGCGGGCGGCGGGCCTGACTTCGGGCCAGATCATCGTCCGCCACATCGTGCCGAACCTTCTGGGGCCGGTGGTGGTCTACGTGACGCTGACGATCCCGGCGGTGATCCTGGCGGAGAGCTTCCTGAGCTTCCTGGGCCTTGGCGTGCAGCCGCCGATGGCCTCGCTGGGCTCGCTGATCGCGGGCGGCGCGTCCGACATGGAGCTCGCCCCGTGGCTGCTGATCTTCCCATCGATGGTGATGGTGGTCACGCTCATGGGCTTCAACTTCATCGGCGACGGCTTGCGCGACGCCATAGATCCCAAGGACAGGTGATGACGGTCGGCCTCCAGACTTCGCCCGAGCGGTTGCTGGCCGACGCCGCCGACGCCCTGCGGCGCGGGGACACGGCCCAGGCCCTGGCGATCATCGGCCAGGCCGAGGCCGCCCAGCCGCACGATCCCCAGATCAAGATGCAGCGGGCGCTGGCGCTGCGGCTGTCCGGAGCCTTCCCGGCCGCCATCGCGGCGCTGGACGAGGCCCTGACGCTCGAGCCTTACAACTTCCTGGCCCTGCTCTCGAAGGGGGCGCTGGTCGAGAAGGTGGAGGGCGAGCGGCCGGCGGCGCGCGTCTATCAGAACGCCCTGAAACTCGCCCCCGACGCGGACAACCTGCCGCCGTCGCTGAAGGGGGCCGTGGCCCGCGCCCGGGAGGTCGTCGAGACCACACAGGCGGCGCTCGAAGCCTATTTGCGAGACGAGGTGGGGCCTGTCGATGCGGCCGGTTCGGAGATGGCGGTCCGGCGCTTGGACGAGGCCGTCGGCATCTACGCCGGGCGCAAGCGCGTCTACCCGCAGGAGCCGCTGCTGCTGCACTACCCGCGGCTGCCGGCCATCCCGTTCTATCCGCGCGAGATGTTCCCCTGGCTGGGCGAGCTGGAGGCCGCAACGCCCCTGATCCAAACCGAGCTGCAAACGCTGCTGGCCGAGGACATGCGGGACTTCGCGCCCTACATCGCCTTCCCGCCGGACGTGCCGGTCAACCAGTGGGGCGAACTGAACCACTCGCGCCGCTGGAGCTCACTGTTCCTGTGGAAGGACGGCGAGCGCCAGGAGGCGGTCTGCGCTCGGTGCCCTCAGACGGCGGCGCTGCTGGCGCGGCTGCCCATGGCCCACCAGCCGGAGTTCGCGCCTACGGCGATGTTCTCGGCGCTGGACGCGCGCACCCACATCCCGCCGCACACCGGCTCGACCAACACCCGCCTGCTGGCCCACCTGCCGCTGGTGCTGCCGGGGCCCGCGCGGTTCCGCGTCGGCAACGAAACCCGAACCTTTAAGATGGGCGAGGCCTGGGTGTTCGACGACACCATCGAGCACGAGGCGTGGAACGACGCCGACGAGTTGCGGGTGATCCTGATCTTCGACGTCTGGAATCCCTATCTCGAGCCTGGAGAACGGGAGCTGATCAAGACGCTCATGACCGCCCGCAACCGCTTCTACGCCGGCGGAGGCGCGTCCTAGTCCACCCGCCGCACGCGCATGGCGCGCCGGCCCTCGACGCTGGCCAGGAAGCTGCCGAGGCTGGCCTTCCGGATAGTGACGGATTCGCCGGCCTTGGGCGGCATCGAGGGCGCGCCCACGTCCACCTGCTGCCAGACCGCCCCGTCCTCGAGCCGCAGGGTCCATTTCCCCGAGGCGTCCGCGCGCGCCGACGCGATCTTCGCCGTCACCCGGTCCACCGATTCCTTCGTCTCGCCGCGCTCGAGGATCGACAGCGACGGCAACGAGAAGCCGAACGCCTGCCGCCGCACGGTGCGGGCCTGTTCGCGATCGACCACCACGATGTCTCCCTTGGCCTCGGCCTGTTCGAGCGCGGCGGTGGCCGCGTCGTAGCAGGCCAGGCGCGCCGCATCGTCGGCCTGCGCGCGGCAGTCGGACAGCCTCTGCACCAGCGTCGCGCGCGCTTCCGGCTTCGGCTGGGCGGCGGCGGGCGCGGCGGCGATCGCACCGGCGCAGAAGGCGGCCAGGGCGAGGGGCGAGCGGATCATCGAGGGCTCCTGCGAACGTCTAAAGAGGCTTGCCGCGCCTTGTAGCCCGGCTTGATGGGTGGCGCGAATGCGCCTGCGAGATGACAAAGTTCGGCAACAAACTTGCGCGTCTGAGCGGCCCTGGCTCAATCTGTGACCAGAATGCGACACTATGGCGCCCCTCGGGGTTGCGGGCGCCTTATGTGCGTTGACCACTTCTGTCTTGGGCTCGTAACTCCGCAGTAACCGGAAGCTCGCAGTTTCCGGGACGATCGCTTTTGTGGGGAGCGGCAGCCGCCAGGCTAGACCGCTGGAGGATCCAGACCGTGAAATTCAAGTCCGTCCGGGAGCGCCTTCTGGCGTCTTCGATGATCTGTGGCGCCGCCCTAGTGGGCCTTTCCGCCACTTCGGCCATGGCGCAGGAAAGCGGCGAAGTCGCTGAAGTCGTGGTCACCGGCTCGCGCATCCCGCAGCCGAACCTCACCAGCATCAGCCCGATCCAGACGGTCGGCGAGCAGGAAGTGCTGCTGGGCGGTCGTGCTCAGACCATCGACATCCTGAACCAGCTGCCGCAGGTCACCCAGAACCCGGGCGTCGACCTCGGCCCGACCTCGGACCCGCTGAGCGGCCCGGGCGGCGTGTCCACGGTCAACCTGCGCGGCCTGGGCCCGCAGCGGACTCTCGTGCTGGTCGACGGCCGCCGGCTCGGCCCGGGCGACCCGAACACGGGTAACCCGAACCCGGCTCCGGACATCAACCAGATCCCCTCGCAGCTGATCGAGCGCGTGGAAGTTCTCACCGGCGGCGCTTCGGCGACCTACGGCTCGGACGCCGTGGCCGGCGTCGTGAACTTCATCATGAAGAAGAACTTCGAGGGCATCCAGTTCGACGCCCAGTACGGCGTCTACCAGCACAGCCAAGGCAACGACCGCATGCAGGACGTGCTGGCGGCCGGCAACCAACTGATCCCCGGCAAGCGCTGGGACGGCAAGTCGGCCGACTACAGCCTGCTGATGGGCGTCAACGCCCCTGACGGCCGCGGCAACGTGACCGCCTTCTTCACCTATTCGAAGCAGAAGCCCGTCCGCCAAGGCGCCCGCGACTACTCGGCCTGCCAGCTGAACATCAACGCGGCCGGCAACCCGTTCTGCGGCGGCTCGTCGAACTCGAACATCCTGTACTTCGCCAGCGGCGCCCAGCTGGACCTGAACGGCGACGGCGTGCCGGAATCGGACGCCGCGGCGGTCCTGGGCAACCAGTTCGTGCCGTACGGCACCGCGGGTACGACCCCGCCGGCTGTGTTCAACTCGAACCCGTACATGTACCTGCTGCAAGAAAACACGCGGTACACGGCCGGTTACTTCGCGAACTACGAAGTCAACCAGCACCTGGAGCTCTACTCGAGCTTCAACTTCATGAGCAGCAAGTCTAACGTGAACATCGCGCCCAGCGCGCTGTTCCAAGGCAGCGGCGTCACCGACACCGGCGGCTTCCTGGTCAACTGTAACAACCCCTTCCTGAGCGGCCAGCAAGCGACGGCCCTGGGCTGTACGCCG
>NZ_JAPSKZ010000009.1 GCF_031181185.1 Phenylobacterium sp.
TGGTGCTGACCTTCGACGACATCACGCGCCTGGTGACGGCCCAGCGGAACGCCGCCTGGCGCGACGTCGCCCGCCGCATCGCCCACGAGATCAAGAACCCGCTGACGCCGATCCAGCTCTCGGCCGAGCGGCTGCGGAAGAAGTACCGCAAGGACATCGCCGAGGCCGAGCTCGAGACCTTCGACCGCTGCACCGACACCATCGTGCGTCAGGTGGGCGACATCGGCCGGATGGTGGACGAGTTCTCAGCCTTCGCCCGGATGCCCGCGCCCAAGTTCGCCAAGGTTGACGCCGACGAACTTCTGCGGGCCGCGGTCTTTGCCCAGCGCGTGGCGAGCCCCGAACTGAGCGTCGAGCTAGAAGAGCCTACGGCCGATGTCGTCCTCCTGGCCGACGGCCGCATGCTGGCCCAGGCGCTGACCAACGTCCTGAAGAACGCCGCCGAGGCGGTGGAGGCCCGGCGGGCGCATGCGCCGAAGCTGAAAGGCCGGATCGTGGCGCGCCTCGTGGCCGAGGACAGCCGGGCGGTGTTCGAGGTCGAGGACAACGGCGTCGGCTTGCCCGACAAGGACCGGGACCGGCTCACCGAACCCTATGTGACAACCCGCGAGAAGGGCACCGGCCTCGGCCTCGCGATCGTGAAGCGAATCCTGGAAGACCACGGCGGCGAGCTCGAGCTCGCCGACGCGAGGAGCGGGCAGGGGGCCTTGGCCATCCTTCGCCTGCCAGCGGCGCCCGCCGCCCGCGTCGGCGACGAGGCCAGCGCCGTGACGGCGTAGAGGACTGGAAGGCATGGCGGCTGACGTTCTGGTGGTCGACGACGAGGCGGACATCCGCGAACTGGTTGCGGGTATCCTCGCGGACGAAGGCTATGCCGTCCGCACGGCGAACGACTCGGAATCGGCGCTGGCCGCCGTCCGAGCGCGCAAACCCGCGCTGCTGATCCTGGACATCTGGATGTCCGGCGGCGGCATGGACGGCCTGGAGCTCCTGGACCTGGTCAAGAAGCTCGACGCTGACCTGCCCGTGATCATGATCTCGGGTCACGGCAACATCGAGACGGCCGTCAGCGCCATCAAGCGCGGGGCGTACGAGTTCCTCGAGAAGCCCTTCAAGTCCGACCGCCTGCTGCTGGTCGTCGAGCGGGCGCTGGAAGCGACCAACCTGCGCCGCGAGAACCGCCGCCTGCGCGCCCAGGCGATCACGCCCGAAGGCCTGCTGGGCAAGTCCGTGGCCGCCCAGCAGCTCCGCCAGATGATCGCCAAGCTGGCCGGGGCGAACAGCCGCGTGCTGATCTCGGGCCCGCCGGGGGCCGGAAAGGAAACGGTGGCGCGCCTGATCCACGGCGCCAGCCACCGCGCCCGCAACGAGTTCGTGCCGATCAGCGCCGCCGGCATGACGCCCGAGCGGATGGACATCGAACTGTTCGGCCAAGAAGGCGAGGGCGGGCCGCCCGCCAAGATCGGCGTGTTCGAGCGCGCCCACGGCGGCACGCTCTACCTCGACGAAGTGGCCGACATGCCGCGCGAGACCCAGAGCCGGATCCTGCGCGTTCTGGTCGAGCAACGGTTCCGCCGCGTGGACGGCGATTCCGACGTCCAGGTGGACGTCCGTGTGATCTCGTCCACGTCCAAGGACCTGCGGGAGGAGATCGCCGCCGGCCGCTTCCGCGAGGACCTCTTTCACCGCTTGAACGTCGTGCCGGTGAACGTGCCGGGCCTCGCCGAGCGGCGCGAGGACATCCCCGAGCTGATCGAGGACTTCATCAGCCGCATCTGCGACGCCACGGGCCTGCCGCGCCGCAGGCTGTCGGACGACGCGCTCGCCATGCTGCAGGTGCGGGCGTGGCCTGGAAACCTGCGCCAGCTGCGCAACAACGTGGAGCGCATGCTGATCCTGGCCTCGGGCTCGCCGGCCGACCCGATCACGGCCGACATGCTGCCGCCCGAGGCCTCTGTGAACGATCAGGCAGGCACCTTCGGCGCCGAGCGGATCATCGCCCTCCCGCTGCGCGAGGCCCGCGAGGTGTTCGAGCGCGAGTACCTGAACGCCCAGATGCTGCGCTTCTCGGGCAACATCAGCCGCACCGCCGCCTTCATCGGGATGGAGCGCTCGGCCCTGCACCGCAAGCTGAAGTCGCTGGGCCTTTCCGGTGTCCGGCCGCTCGAGACCGAGGACGCCTGAGCGTGAGCCGCATCGCCTACGTCAACGGCCGGTTCGTCCCCAAGGCCGAAGCCTTCGTCCATATCGAGGACCGGGGCTACCAGTTCGCCGACGCGGTCTATGAAGTCTGGGCGCTGTTCGGCGGCAAGCTCGCCGACGCCGAGGGTCACTTCGTGCGCCTGGAACGCAGCCTGTCCGAGCTGAAGATCGCGATGCCGATGAGCCGGACCGCCCTGACCCACGTCCTGCGTGAGACGGTGCGTCGCAACCGCATCCAGGAAGGCCTTGTCTATCTGCAGGTCAGCCGCGGCGTGGCTACGCGCGACCATGCCTTCCCGGCAGAGGGCGTGCGTCCTTCGATCGTGATCACCGTCAGCCGCGTGGACCGCGCCGCGTCGGAAGCCCGCGCCGCCAAGGGCGTGTCGGTCGTCACAACGCCCGAGAACCGCTGGGGGCGCTGCGACATCAAGACGGTGGGCCTGCTGCCCAACGCCCTGGCCAAGCAGAAGGCTCGCGAGAGCGGGGCGGTGGAGGCCTGGTTCGTGGACGAGCTGGGCCTCGTCACGGAAGGCGCGTCGTCGAACGCCTGGATCGTCGACCAGGACGGAGTCCTGCGCACGCGCGACACCAACGCCAACATCCTGCGCGGCGTCACCCGCAACAGCCTCATCGAGGTGATCCGCGAGGCCGGGCTGAAGGTCGAGGAGCGCCCGTTCACGCCGGACGAGGCGCGGCAGGCGAAGGAGGCCTTCATCACCGGCGCCGGGACCCTGGTGCTGCCCGTCGTGGCGGTCGACGGAAAGCCGGTCGGCGAGGGGGTGCCGGGGCCGATCGCAGCGCGGCTGCGCCGCCTCTACATCGAGCGGGCCAAGGCGAAGGCCATCTGACGCGTCGCTCGCGATTGCGCCGCACGGCAATCCCTGCTTAGCGTGCCCTTGCGTGTGTGGGCGGATATGGCCGCCCGATGAAAACCAAAAGGCGAAAAGCCATGAGCGACAAGAAACAGAACCTTCAGGACACCTTCCTGAACAGCGTGCGCAAGTCGAAGACGCCGCTCACCATCTTCCTCGTGAACGGGGTCAAACTTCAGGGCGTCGTGAGCTGGTTTGACAACTTCTGCGTTCTGCTACGCAGGGACGGGCAATCCCAGCTCGTCTACAAGCACGCGATCTCCACCATCATGCCGGCTCAGCCCGTGCAGCTGTATGAGCCGGCCGACGACGAGGCCGATTGAGTCCTTCGAAGTTCGTTGACCGCGAGGCGCCCGTCCAAGGCGCCCTGGTGATCCATCCGGACCGCGAAGGCCGGATGAGCGCCGTGCGCGATCCCGAGGCGCGTCTCGACGAGGCGGTCGGCCTCGCGATGGCGCTCGATCTCGAGGTGCGCGAGGCCTTGATCGCGCCGCTGCGCCGGCTGACGCCCGCCACCCTGTTCGGCAAGGGCAAGGTGGAGGAGGTGGCTGCGCTGGTCGAGGCGACCGAGGCTGACGTGGTCGTGGTCGACGACGCGCTGACGCCGGTGCAGCAACGGAACCTCGAAAAGGCTTGGAAAGCCAAGGTCATTGACCGCACCGGCCTGATCCTAGAGATCTTCGCCCGTCGGGCCCGTACGCGGGAGGGCCGCCTGCAGGTGGAACTCGCCCGGCTGACCTACGAGCGCTCGCGCCTCGTCCGCACCTGGACCCACCTGGAGCGCCAGCGCGGCGGATTCGGGGTCATGGGCGGCCCGGGCGAAACCCAGATCGAAACCGACCGCCGGCTGCTGGCGGAGAAGATCGGCAAGCTGAAGCGCGAACTGGCTGAGGTGCGCCGCACGCGCACCCTGCAGCGCTCGGCCCGCAAGCGTGCTCCGCATCCCACGGTGGCGCTGGTGGGCTACACCAACGCCGGCAAGTCGACGCTGTTCAACCGACTAACCCAGGCCGAGGTGCTGGCGGAAGACCTGCTGTTCGCCACGCTGGACCCGACGCTGCGCATGCTCAAGCTGCCAGACGGGCGGCCGGCCATCATGTCGGACACCGTGGGCTTCATCTCCGACTTGCCGCACGAGCTGGTCGAAGCCTTCCGCGCCACGCTGGAGGAGGTGCGCGAGGCCGACGTCGTCCTGCACGTGCGCGACATCGCCAGCCCCGAGAGCGACGCCCAGGCGCAGGACGTGCGCACGGTGCTCGAACGCCTGGGCCTCGACATGGACGAGCGTCGGATTGTCGAGGTCTGGAACAAGCTCGACCTTCTGGAGCCCGAGGACCGCGAAGCGGCGGCTGGCGACGCCCGCCGCGCGCATCCGCCGGCGGTGCTGGTTTCGGCCGTCACCGGAGAAGGCTGCGACGAGCTCCTCCGCATCGTGGGCGGGCTCGTCGACGAGGCTCCGCCGGTGGACGTCTATGCGCCGGCGGGCGAGGGCGCGGCGATCGCCTGGCTCTACCGCCACGGCCGCGTCGTCGAGCGCAACGACGGCAAGGACGGCAGCGTCCGGCTGGCGGTCAGCCTCTCGCCACAGGCGCTGGGGCAGTTCGAGCAGCTGTTCCCGCAGGCCGAGATCCGGCCGCACTAGGAGCCCCGATGACCTGCCGCGCCAGCCTGTTCGCCGCCGCTGCGGCGCTCCTCTGCCTTGCTGCGTCGCCAGCCCAGGAGAGCCAGGCGCTGAGGGACGTGCGCGTGCTCTCGGCAGACGACATGCAGGGGCGAGCGGTCGGAGCACCCGGCTCGGCGAAGGCGCGCACCTATCTGCTGGAACGCATGCGGCAGGTCGGGCTGCGGCCGGTGGGCGGCGCTTTCGAGCATCCTTTTCGGATCGAGAGCCGCGGCCGGGCCGTGGCCGGCGTGAACCTGCTGGGCCTGATCCCTGGGACGTCGGACACCGAGCGCGTGATGGTGCTGTCCGCCCACTACGACCATCTGGGCGTACGCGGCGGCCAGACTTACAACGGCGCGGACGATAACGCATCGGGCGTCGCCGCCGTACTGGCCATCGCGGAGGCCTTCCGAGAACGGCCGCCGGAGCACACCGTGCTGGTCGCGCTCTGGGACGGTGAAGAGGCGGGCCTCGCCGGCGCCAAGGCCTTCGTCACCGCGCCGCCGATCCCGATGTCCCGCATCGCGCTCAACATGAACCTCGACATGGTGGGACGCGGCGACAAGGGTGAGCTCTATGTGGCGGGCGCGCGCCACTATCCCATGCTGAAGCCGCACCTGGACGCCGTGGCCGCCGAGGCGGACGTCGCTCTGAAGCAGGGCCACGACGGCCCGCCCTGGAAGGGTTCGGACGACTGGACCTTCGGCTCGGACCATGGCGCCTTCCACGCCGCCGGCGTACCGTTCGCCTACTTCGGCGTGGAGGACCATCCGGACTACCACGGCCCCGGCGATGACTTCCACAAGCTGCCGAAGGACTTCTATCTTCGTTCGGTGGCCACGCTCGTGAAGGCCGCCCGCCGCTTCGACGCAAACCTCGGCGGCATCGCTAGGGCGGCGCGCCGGGGCTAACCTCGCAAGCGAGGTACGGGAGCAGACGCATGGGCAGCGAGACCTCCGAGAAGCCGAAACTCCTCTCTGGCGGCAATCCACAGATCCCCAAGGGCTACGGCGACGGGCCGGTGCAGGCCTACATCGCCGCCATGCCGGCCTGGAAGAGCGGCCTTGGCCGCCGCCTCGACGAGCTGGTCGAGCGCGCCGTCCCCGGCGTGCGCAAGGCGGTGAAGTGGAACTCGCCGTTCTACGGGGCAGAGGAGGGGACCTGGTTCCTCAGTTTCCACTGCTTCACCCGCTACGTGAAGGTGACCTTCCTGAACGGAGCCTCCCTGGAGCCGCTGCCGCCCGGTGGGTCCAAGCATCCGAACGTCCGCTACCTCGACATCCACGAGGACGATGAGCTGGACGAGGCGCAGTTCGTCGATTGGCTGAAACAGGCCAGTCGGCTGCCCGGCGAGCGGATGTAGCGGTCAGGCGCGCTCGGCGGCCTTCGCCTCGTCCCACAGGGCGTCCATCTCGGCGAGGTCCGACTGGTCGGGCGTCTTCCCGCGCTCGGCCAGCTTCTGTTCGATGTAGCGGAAGCGCCTTGCGAACTTCGAATTGGTGTAGCGCAGCGCGTCCTCTGGATCGACGTCCAGAGTTCGGGCCAGGTTCGCCACCACGAACAGCACGTCGCCCATCTCCTGGCGCGCCTTCTCGAGGTCGCCGGCGTCCACCTCGCGGACCAATTCCTCGACCTCTTCGTGCAGCTTGGCCATCACGTCCTGCACCGTCGGCCAGACGAAGCCCACCCCGGCGGCGCGCTTCGACAGCTTCACGGCCCGGGTGAGGGCGGGCAGGCCCACCGGCACGTCGTCCAGCAGGCTCTCTTGCCGGCCTTTCTTGGCCCGCTCCTCAGCCTTCAGCTCCTCCCATCCGGCCTTCTGCGCCGCGATGGAGCCGTAGTTCTCGTCCCCGAACACGTGCGGATGGCGGCGGACCATCTTCTCGGAGATGACGCGGGCCACGTCCTCGAAGCCGAACGCGCCTTGTTCCTCGGCGATGCGAGCGTGGAAGACCACCTGCAGCAGC
This sequence comes from Phenylobacterium sp., assembly GCF_031181185.1. Lineage (GTDB taxonomy): Bacteria > Pseudomonadota > Alphaproteobacteria > Caulobacterales > Caulobacteraceae > Phenylobacterium. Next base: position 6,705 of record NZ_JAPSKZ010000009.1, read on the forward strand.
AGGTCGCCCAGTTCTTCCTTCAGATCGGACAGGTCGCCGCGTTCGATGGCGTCGGCGACCTCGTAGGCTTCCTCGACGGTGTAAGGGGCGATCGTGGCGAAGGTCTGCTGCTGGTCCCAGGGACAACCGTCCTCCCGGTCGCGCAGCCGCGCCATGATGGCGAGCAGGCGGTCGATGGGCCGAAGATCGGCCGGCGGGGCAGGTCGCGTCATGGGGAACTCAGGGGGCGGAGACAACGAAAACGGCGCGCGGCGATCAGACCGCGCGCCGCTCAGAGGCGCAAGCTGCGTCTGGCGACCTAGCGCTGGGCCAGGCGCGTGTCGTTGCGGGCGAGCCGCCGCGCGAAGCGGTCGAACGAGACTTGGGCGTCGGACCAGACCCAGTCGCCCCAGGCCTGCCGGATGTCCGTCTCGTACCACCGGTAGGTCACCGGCGTGACCGCGCCGTCGGCGGCGACGATGCGGCCTTCGATGGCCGCGCCGCCGACACCGAAGCTCTGCATCGACAGGCCAGGGGTGTCGCTGAGCTGCTTGAAGGTAGGCCGGTTCGGCTTGGCGTCGGTCAGGACCAGCTCGATGCGGGCGTCCTGGTGCGCGCCGGACTTGGCCAGGGCGCGCTCGACGTCTTGGCGCAGGTCGTCGGCCAGCCGGGTGACGTCGCGCACGCCATAGGTCTTCTCGGCCTTCTCCTGCAGCTCGGGGCCGATGGCGACGGAAACCGCCGCGGGGGCGGCGAGGGCGGTCGAGGCGCTCGCCAGGAGCGCGGCGGCCGCGAGGGCGAGGGTGCGCATGCGGATCTCCGATGATGTTCAGTAAGAACTTAACATGTGGGCCGGCTTGCGCCACGCCACAAGTGCGTGACCGATAGCGCCGCTTAGCTGACAATCAGCTGAACAGAACGGTCGTTGCGGCCGAGCCCTGGTGACGGCGCCTGCGGTTCGGCCTAACGCTTCGGCATCGGAACGGGGGTTCACATGAAATTCTGCGCCGCGCTCATCGGTCTGGTCCTGCTCCTGGCTCCGCCGGCTCGCGCGGCCACACCATCGCCTGAGACCCTGGCCGAGATCGACCGGATCTTCGCAGACTGGCGGCTGTCCGCCCACGCCCCCGGGTTGGTCTATGGCGTCGTGGCCGACGGCCAGCTGGTGCACGTGAAGGGTCTCGGCGTGCAGGACCTCGACTCGAAGGCGCCCGTTACCGCCGACAGCCGGTTTCGCATCGCGTCGATGTCAAAGGCGTTCACGGCGGTGGCCATCCTCAAGCTGCGGGACGAGGGCAAGCTCGCCCTGGACGCGCCAGCAGAGCTCTACATCCCCGAGCTCAAGGGATGGCGTTATCCGACGACCGACAGCCCCAAGATCACAGTGCGCCATCTGCTGACGCACACCGCGGGCTTCGTCGAGGACAACCCCTGGGGCGATCGCCAGCAGGTGATGCCCGAGGCGGAGTTCACGCGGTACCTCGCCGAAGGCGTGCCGTTCTCCCGCCCGCCGGGCCTGGCGATGGAATATTCGAACCTCGGCTACGCCATGCTGGGCCGGATAATCACCAACGTCTCGGGCCGGCCGTACCAGGACTACATCCGAACCCAGATCATGCAGCCGCTTGGCATGTCGTCTTCCGGGTTCGACATCTTCGCCTCGCCGGAATCGGCGCGTGCGATCGGCTATCGCTGGCAGGACAAGGGCTGGGTGCGGGAGCCCGACATGAAGGACGGGGTGTTCGGCGCGATGGGCGGCGTCGAGACCAGCGCCAACGACTACGCTCGATGGGTGGCGTTCCTGCTGTCGGGTTGGCCGGCCCGGGACGGGGCGGAGCAGGGGCCCGTCCGGCGTGCCACGATCCGCGAGATCGCCACCGGGGACAACTTCGCCGCGGGCCGCAACCGGCCGGCGGCCGTGGGCGGCGCGCCGTGCCGCCAGGCGGTGGCCTACGGCATGGGGTGGAACGCCATCGACGACTGTGACCTTGGGCTGATCCTGACCCACGGCGGCGGCTATCCCGGCTACGGCTCGACGGTCTGGCTGTTGCCGGCCAAGGGCGTGGGCATCTTCGCATTCTCGAACCGCACGTATGCGGGGCCGAGCGCGCCCGCGCTGCGGTCGCTCCTGGCTCTGCAGAACGCGCGTGCGTTGCGCGAGCCGCCGCTCGCGGTCAGCGCCGGCCTGGCCGAAGCCTATGAGGCGGCGCGAGCGGTCTGGCGATCGGGCGACGTCACCAAGGCGCCGCTGGCCAACAACATGCTGCTGGATCGTGACGCCGCGCGATGGAAGCGCACGATCGCCGACGTGAAGGCCGAGGTCGGCGCCTGCGCAGCCGACGAGCCGATACGCCCGCTCTCCGCGATGGAAGGCCGCTTCACCTGGACTTGCGAGCACGGCCGCGTCTCGGGCCGCGTGCAGCGCGCGCCCACGCCGCGCGTGGAGATCCAGGCTCTCGAGTTCTCCGCAGCCCAGCCTTAGGGTAGCCGCGCAGGGAGACCTTCCGATGATCCGATCCCGGCTCGCCGCTCTCGCCGCCGCCGTTGGGCTGGGCGTAGCCTCGCCAGTCGCCGCCGAGGCGGCGCCGAGGCCGGAGCACGCCGCCTTTGGCGAGCAGATCCGTGCGGCCCAGGAGCGGCTGGACGCGTTCATGGCGGCGTTCAACGCCCGCGACGTCGCCGGCATCGAAGCGACGTTCAACTTCCCGCATGTGCGCTTCGCCTCGGGTGCGGTGACCGTCATCGAACCGGGCTCCCACAAGCCCGAGATGTTCGGAAGAGGGGCCCTGTCGGAATGGAACCATTCGGCCTGGCTTCGCCGTGAGGTGCTCCATGCGGGCCCCGACAAGGTCCACATCGACACGCGGTTCGCGCGCTACCGGAAGGACGGCAGTCTGATCGCGGCGTTCGACTCCATCTACATCGTGACGCGGGTCAACGGCCGCTGGGGAATCCAGGGTCGATCCAGCTTCGCCCCGTGAGCTGATGTCGTGACAACCTGGCCGCCGACGGCGGTCGCGCTCGAAAAGGAGACAGGCGGCATGCGAAGCAGCGCTCGTGGCTCAGACTGGAAGTGCGCCGTTGTGGCGCTGGGGATGATGGCGGCGCCCGCGGCGTCGGCGGCCCAGGAGGCCTGGTATCCGTCGAGGCACGGGCCCGCCGACACCCTCGGCGCCTTGAACAACCTGGGTCCGGCCGATGCGCTCCGGGCGGCGCGGCTCGTCCGCACCGGCAAGGCCTATCCGCTGGGCGTACCCACGGGCCCCCAGAGCCCAGCCTATGGCGAGCGTCGCTACAGCGTGCAGATCAGCCCCGCGCCAGGATCCCCGGTCGCACCGGTCGGCGCCAACAAGGTCACGGCGCACGACGAGCGGGTCACCACCAGCATGGGGATCGGCACCCAACTGGATGGCCTCGGCCATCTCGGCATCGACCATCGCTACTACAACGGCCTGTCCGGGGCGGCGCTGAACACGCCTGAGGGCTTCAAGTCGCTCGAACTGTCGAACCTGCCGCCGATCGTCACGCGGGGCGTGCTGATCGACATGGCCCGGCACTTCAAGACGCCGATGCTGCAGGCTGGACAAGCGTTCAACCGCGCGGAGATCGAAGCCGCCATGCGCGAGCAGGGCGTGACCGTCGGCAAGGGAGACGTCGTCCTGTTCCACACGGGCTGGATGTCGATCATGGAGTCCGACAAGGCCCGCTATGCCAGCAGCGAACCGGGCATCGGAGAAGAGGGCGCACGCTGGCTGGCCGAGCTCGGCGTGGTCGCCATCGGCGCGGACACCCTGGCGCTCGAGCCGCTGCCGTCGGTGGACGCCGACCGGCCGTTCGTGGTGCACCAGATGCTGCTCGCCAAGAACGGCGTCTACATCCTGGAGAACATCAACACCGCGCCGCTGGTCCGCGACGGGGTGAAGGAGTTCATGTTCGTGCTTGGCGCGCCGCGCTTTGTCGGCACGGTGCAGGTCGTGGTGAACCCCGTCGCGATCCGCTGAGAGCGGCGAGACCCGACGCCAGAGTGTCTAATGCCGATATGTCGTTCTCGCCTAAGGAATATTATCGGAAATTGAAGTGCTGCCAAAACGGCAGAACTGTTCTGCGCAAACAAGCCCTACAACGGCTGCGGCGAAGCCCTATCTGACGGATCGGTACGAGAGAGCCGCCATGAACACGAACATCCTGCCCGTCGCCCTGTCGCTGATGACCGCCGCCTTCGCCGTGATCATGGCCATCCCGATCGTGGGGCCGCACCTGCTGGCGGCCGCGCTTTAGCGCTCGCCAGGGCGATGGCTCCCAGGGCGAAGGCCCGGCGGTCAAGCCACATCGGCCAGCGCCAGCTCGCCTGAGGCGATCTTCTGCAGCGTGGCGACGAAGAACGCCGGCTCCAGGGCTTTCACACGGGCTTCCAGCGTCTCGGTCGTGTCGCCCGGCGCGATCGGCACGTCCAGCTCGGCCAAGGTCGGCCCGTGGTCGTATTCTTCGTCGACGGCGTGGATGACGATCCGGCTCTGCGTCAGGCCCGACGCCAGCACAGCCTCATGGACGCGGCGGCCGTACATGCCCTGGCCGCCGAACTGCGGCAGCGGCCCCGGATGGATGTTCAGGATGCGACCAGCATAGCGGCCCAGGGTCTTCGGTCCCAGCCGGCGCAGATAGCCCGACATGACGATCAGCTCGACGCCATGGGCGGCCATTGCTTCGGCCAGTTGGGCGTCGGCGGCCTCGGGATCGGTGATGGTCGGCACGCAGAGCGCCGGAATGCCCGCCGCCTCGGCCCACTCCAGCGCCGCGGCCTTGCGGGTGTTAACCACGAGCAGGCGCGCCTCTGCCGGCAGGGCCCCGGCTTCGATCGCGTCGACCACGGCGCGCGCGCTAGAGCCGTTTCCGGATGCGAGGAAACCCAGCTTAAGGGTCGATATTCTCACGGATTTCCGGCTCTTAGTTCATGTTGCAGGGTCAGGCCGTCGAAGGCCGGCTCCACCCCAGCTGGCAGCTCGGCCGCCAGTGTGTCGAAATCCATGTCGATATGCATGTTCGTCAGGATCGCGCGGCGCGGCTTCACCCGTTCGATCCATTCCAGCGCCCTCTCCAGATGGGCGTGCGTCGGGTGCGGCCGGCGGCGCAGCGCGTCCACGATCCAGACGTCGAGATCGGCCAGCGCCTCGAACGCCGCCTCGTCGAGGCCAACCACGTCGCTGGAATAGGCCACGCCGCCGAAGCGGTATCCGACGGAGCGGACGCCTCCGTGGTCCTGGTCGAAGGTCCGCACCGGGATGGCGCCGGAAGGCCCCTCCACCGCCCAATCCGCGCCATGGCCGGGGATTGCGCGCTCGTCGCAGATGGCGGGATAGCCGCCCTCCCCTTGGAAGATGTAGCCAAACCGGCGCCGCATCGTCTCCGTCGTCGCGGCGTCCATCCAGCAGGGGATCCGCGCCTGCTGGCGCAGGAAGAAGGCGCGCACGTCGTCGAGGCCGTGCACCTGGTCGGCGTGGTCGTGGGTCAGCAACACGGCGTCCAGTCGTTTCACGCCGGCCCGCGCGGTCTGGATCCGCAGTTCCGGCGAGGCGTCGACCAGGGCCGTGGTCTCAGATGCGGGATCGGGTCCCTTGCGCCGGACCAGTAGCGAACAGCGGGTGCGGAAGTTCTTTGGGTTGGCCGGATCGCAGTCGCCCCACTCGCCGTCGGCCCGCGGCACGCCGCCTGACGAGCCGCAGCCCAGGATCACCACCTCCAGCACTCCGCTCACGGGCGCGGGATCCGGTCGAACAGCGCGAAGAACGCGTCCTCGGTACGCGCCTCGGCCTCCTCGAGGCTCCAGCCGCGGATCTCGGCCAGCTTGGCCAACACATGCGGCAGGAACGCGGGTTCGTTGCGCCGGCCGCGGTATGGCACGGGCGCGAGGTACGGGCAGTCGGTTTCGACGATGATGCGATCGGCGGGCATCTCGCGCACCACCTGGCGGACGTCGTCGGCCGTCTTGAAGGTGGCGATGCCGGCCACCGAGAACCACGCGCCGAGCTCGGCCGCCTGCCGCGCCAGGGCCGCCCCCGACGTGTAGCAGTGCATCAGGATCCGGAACGGTCCGCGGGCGTGCTCGTCGGCCAGGATCTCGCCCATCACCTCGTCCGCCTCGCGGGTGTGCACCACCAGCGGCAGGCCCGTCTCGCGGGCGGCCTGGCAGTGCACGCGGAACACCGTGGCCTGAATGTCGCGCGGGCTCAGGTCGTAGTGGAAGTCGAGGCCGCATTCGCCGATGCCGACGACGCGGGGGTCCTGCGCCAGCTCGACCAGGGTGGCGGCCGAGAGCTCCGGGTCCTCCTTGGCCTCGTGCGGATGGGTGCCGACCGTGCACCAGATGTCCGGGTGCATGGCCACGGCGCGGACCGCTTCGAAATTCGACACGCGGTCGCAGATGTTGACCATCAGCCGCACGCCGGCCGCCAGCGCGCGGCTGATGACCGCTTCGCGGTCCTCGTCGAATTGCGGCGCGTGCAGGTTGACGTGGCTGTCGATCAGCATGGGGTCTTTAGGCCTGGGCGGCCTGTTTCAGTTCCGACAGCGCCGCGAACAAGGCGTCGGCCCGGTCGAGGTTGAGCGCCTCGACCTCGCGCGGCAGGCGCTGCAGCGTCTCCCACGCCTGGGCCCAGCGATCAAGCGGCCGGATCCCCTGCTGCGCCCGATCCGAAACCATAGCGTGCACGCGGTCCGACAGGCGCTCGAACAGCAGCTGGAAGGCCTGGGCGCCCTCCCCGCCCCGAAAGCTCTCGGCCAGCGAGAGGGCCCGGGTCTCGTCCACCTGCGGCAGTTCGGCGAGCAGTTCGCGGACGATGTCGTCCACGGAAATGGCCTTCGAGGCGGCGAGGCTGAGGGCGCGCCCGGGCGCTCCGCCCGACATCCGCGAAAGGCGCAGCGCCTCTTCGGGATTCACGTCGGCGTGACGGCTCACGAAGTCGGCGGCCTCCTCGAGCTCCAGCGCGTGGAAGGCCAGTCTGCGGCAGCGGGACCGGATGGTCGGCAAAAGCCGGCCGGGCGAATGCGAGACCATGAACAGCACCCCTCGCGGCGGCGGCTCCTCAAGGGTCTTCAGGATGGCGTTGGCCGCGTTGACGTTCAGGTCGTCGGCCGCGTCGATGATCGCCACCCGGTGCGGCGCGCTGGCCGGCGACTTCGAGAAGAATTCGGCCAGACGGCGGGCGTCCTCGACGGGGATCACCTTGCGCGGCTTACCGTCCGGTCCTTCCCGCTCCAGCACCAGCAGGTCGGGATGGCTGCGGGCCGCCACCTGGCGGCTGACGGGATGGTCCGGGGCGGAGCCCAGTTCGCCGTACGCCGGCGCGGGCGCGGCGCCCAGCAGGCGTCGCGCGGCGCGATAGGCGAAGGTGGCCTTGCCGACGCCTTCAGGACCGGTCAGCAGCCAGGCGTGGTGCAGGCGACCCCGGGCCCGGGCCTCCTCGAAAGCGGCCTCCGCGCCGTCCTGGCCGTGCAGCTGGAAGACCTCGCGCGGATGCGTGACCTGGGTCTCAGCCATGGACCACGAGCCGGTCGGACACCGCCGTCCAGACCGCGGCCTCGACGGCGTCCATGGGCGCCTCGGCGTCGATCACGGCGCAGCGCTCAGGCTCGGCGGCCGCGATCGCCCGGAAGCCGTCGCGCAGGCGCTGGTGGAAAGCCATGCCCTTCGATTCGAACCGCATCTCGGCGCCGGCGCGTGCATGGGCCCGCTCCAGTCCCACCTCGGGCGAGAGGTCGAACACCAGCGTCAGGTCGGGGCGCACGCCCTGCAGGATGTGGGTCTCCAGCGCCGAGATCAGGCCCGGGTCCGTCCCGCCGGCGGCGCCCTGATAGGCGCGCGTCGAATCGGCGAACCGGTCGCAGACCACCCAGGCCCCGCGGGTCAAGGCGGGCTCGATCACGCGTTCGATATGGTCGCGGCGCGCGGCGTACATCAGGAGCGTCTCGGTGACGGGGCTCCAGCGGTCGGCAGCCCCCTTCAGCACGATGTCGCGGATCGTCTCAGCGCCCGGCGAGCCACCGGGTTCGCGAGTGGTGACAACCTCCAGGCCTTGCGCCTCCAGGCGGGCGGCCAGCCGCTTCACCTGGGTTGATTTGCCGGCCCCTTCGCCGCCTTCGAAAGTTATGAACCGCCCGCGCACGCCCGCCAAAATGGCCGGTTCGCGCCAGAAGTCCAGCGGGTCAGAACGGTCTGACGACCCGGGCGTCGGCGAAGCCGATCTCGGCTACCCGGTCGCGCAGCGCATAGGCCTCGGCCTCGTCGGCCGGCGCGGGCAAGACGACGCGGTAGAGGGTGACCCCGTCGGCGCGCTGGAGCGGCTCGATGGTCGCCGGCCCGGCCGGGGAGAGTTGGGAGACCGCCCGCTGAGCGTTGCCCTCGCTGGCGAAGGCGCCGGCCTGAATGCGCAGGCCGCCCCCGGCCGCAGGGGTCGCCGCCACGGCCGGCGCTGTCGCGATCGGCGGCAGGGCCTGGGCCGTCACAGGCTCCGGCCGCGCCGGCAGGCCGGCCGCGACGTCGATCAGGGTCGCGTCGTCGGCGACCTTCGCGTTCGCCGAGGCGTACCGAACGCCCGCCTCGCGACCCAGCAGCGGCGCTGGTCCCACATAGCGGACCCGCACCTTGGCCAGTCCCTTGCGGTCATAGCCCAGCTGGCGTGCGGCCTCGCGGGACAGGTCGATGATCCGGTTGTCCACGAATGGCCCGCGGTCATTCACCCGCACCTGGATTTTCCGTCCGTTCTCGAGGTTGGTGACCTCCACGACCGAGGGCAGCGGCAGGGTGGTGTGCGCGGCCGTGACGGCGTTCATGTCGAAGATCTCGCCGTTGGCCGTGGCCTTCATGTGAAAGGCGTCGCCGTACCACGAGCCGATACCGACCTCGTCGTAGTCCGGCTGCTCACGCGGTGTGTACCAGACGCCGCCCACCTGGTACGGCTTGCCCACCTTGTAGCCGCCCGCTCCGGCCGGCGGCGGACTGGCGCCGGGCCTCGACGCGTAGCGGGGCTCGATGCTCGCGCAGGCCGCCAGCGAGGCGCCCGCCGCGAGCACCGTGATCAGTCGGAATGCATGCGCCGTCGCCATGCCGGCCTCCCCTCGTTCGCGGCGGAGCTTGCGGCGGAACGCTTGCGTCACGGTTAACGGAGGGTTGCGGTGGAGCGGCCCGCGCTGCCCTGCTATAGGCCGCCTCCGCCGGATGGGTGGCCGAGTGGTTTAAGGCAGCGGTCTTGAAAACCGCCGTAGGTGAGAGCCTACCGTGGGTTCGAATCCCACCCCATCCGCCAGAGCTGACCTAGCCTTGCCGCGGGTCGTTCAGGTCCTATCTAAGTCGCCCGTGGCAGAAGCCGCGCGAATGGCCGCGTTTGCACCTCTGGCGAACTGCGGTACCTGAGCTCTTGGAATGCGGATCTCGAAACTCGTTTTCGCCCTGACGGCTGCGGTCGCCCTCGCCGCCCCTGTGGCGCAGGCTCAGCCGGGCTCATCGATCTACGGGGTCTGGCGCAACCCGAAGAACAGCGTGCACGTGGACGTGCGGCCCTGCGGGACCAGCGCCTGCGGCTATGTGGTCTGGGCCGACGCCGAGGCCCAGGCCGACGCGCGCAAGGGCGGCACGGCGAACCTGATCGGGCTGCAGCTGTTTCGGAACTTCAATCCGCAGCCGAACGGTCGCTGGCGGGGCAAGGTGTTCGTCCCCGACCTCAACGCCACCTTTTCCGGCACCGCCGAACTGCTCGCCGAGGACCGGCTGCGCGCGCGCGGCTGCCTGATCGCCAACATCGCCTGCAAGTCGCAGGTCTGGGTGCGCGTCCCCGGCTAGCTCGCCAGCGGAGCGGCGAAGCACGACTCCGCCGACAGCGGCACGTTCCAGGTCGCCACGCCCGCCTCCAGCCGATATTGGCCGCTCACCGTCACCCGCCGGCCGCAGGCCGCGTCCGTCGCGTCGAACTGGGCCGCCACGTTGGGTCCCGAGTAGCGTTCCCGGGCGTAGGTCTCCGTTGCGAGCAAGGTGCCGCACGCCGTCGTGTTGATGGCGCCGCAGCGCGCGGCCTCTTCCACGGCGAAGTGGAGGCTGTTCACGGCGAACATCAGCTGCGAGACGCTGATGCCTCCCAGGATCAGCATCACGAACAGCGGCAGCAGAAGGCCGAACTCCACGGCCGAGGCGCCGCGTCGGTCGCGCCAGAAGGTGCGGAGCCGCATCACGCCACCCGCATCCGCGCCGACCGTACGATCGTCTCGGGCAGGCTCTCCACCAACGTCAGGCCGGGGAACAGCGGCTCGTACGGATGCGAGACTTCCACCGAAACATAGAGGCCGGGCTTGCGACCCTTCTCGCCCGCGGCCGAGCAGTCCGCGGGCTTGTTCTGGGCCGCCGTTGCGACTTGCTGCAACGCGCCGTCGCTGCCGACGCAATACCAGGCCTCCACGAGGCCGCCCTGGATCGTCACTTGCGAGCCCAGCGAGGTGGATTCCACCGCACTTTCGGCCATGTCTTCGACGTCCGGGCATTTCAGGGTCACCGGCGTCTTGTCCGCGGCGCAGCGCGCGAGCGCGATCTGGACGCCGGCCTGGCTGGCGTTGATCACCTGGGTGACGGTGTACGCATAGCGGCCCACCTCGGCCACGTTCATGAGCGCGCCCGCAAACAGGGAGCTGACGAGCGCCATCTCCACGGCGGCGGCGCCGTCGGCCGCCGCGCGGAAGCGGGCAAGGAAGCGTATCGGTCGCATCACGAGACCAGCTGACCCCGGCTGGCGCCGTCCGACGTCGGCATCTTCAAGCCGGCCGCCGCGCACTGACCCGAGGAGAGGATGCTGCCGGTCCCGTTGATCAGCAGGTTGTCCACCACCAGGACGAAGCAGGACAGGCCGTTGCTGGATTTGTTCACCGCGCCGGAGAACGTCATGCTGGCTTTCGGCATGTAGACGAGACCGGTGATGTTCCAGGTCGGCGAGTTGCCAGCGTAACTGATCGCTTCGCTCGGGATGGTCGGCGACTGGTAGATGGCCACGCCCGCCCAGGGTCCGGTCTTCGGGGCGGCGAAGTCGAGTACGCCGTCGCCCACGATGCCGTGCTCGCGGCTGGGATCGGAACCAACGAAGACGATCGTCAGGCTGGCGCCCGGGGCGGTCTTCAGGGCGAAGTTGCTGAGGTCAAGCTTGCCCTCACGGATGACCAGCACCTTGTCCTCGGTGATGGTGATCGGCAGGATCAGCTCGACGTCGCCGCACTTCGGCGTGTCGAAATGGTCCTGGTCGGCCAACTGGTTCTCCGGCGGGAAATCGCCGGGCTTGCGCTTCTTCTTCGGGAGCGTGTGGAACTCCACGCAGGGCACGGGAGGAACGTTCGTGGCGAGCTCGGCGTAGGGATCGGCAAGCTTCTTGACGTTGGAGTTCTGCTTCTTACCACAGCCGTTATTGAGGCCCACGGCGTCGCCCACATCGGCCTTCAGGTCATGGCCGTTGCAGCGGGCGCTGCTGTTCGACATCACGCTGCACCCGGACAGGTCGGCCTTGGGTCCGCCGTTGCTGCGGATGGCTTCGGGGTCGCCGCTGCCGGCAAGCGCCAGCACGCAGTATTCGCGCGGGCCGCTGGCCTGCTTGGCGACCGCCGTGGCCTGGATCAGCTTGGCCGGGGAGCCATCGACCGATGTGTCGCCGCCATAGCCGACCACCTGGGCCAGCAGCAGCGGCCGCGGCCGCGAAACGGTGACGCGGTAGCAGTTGGCCGCCCCGCTGTCCGGGCACGCCACGTTGTTCACGGCCTCGACGACAACTCCGTCCTCGCCGTCTTCGTAGCCGTAGCTCGCAGCCACCGCCTTGGCCTCGTCGACGAACTGGCCGGGCCGCCCGTTCGCCGCCGCGGCGACGGCCGCGGAGTCGGCGGCGTTCTGCATCGCGCGCTTGTCGCCGTACCAGGAGGCCACCTCGGCCCCCATGCCCACGGAGCCTAGCAGCACGGGCGCCACGAGCGCCGCCGTCACGGCGACGTTGCCCATCCGGTCGTGCCGGAACCTGTCGAACCTTTCGCGCAGGGTCAGAGCCACCTTAGCCTCCTCGGAACATCGAGGTCCGCCAATCTTGGCCTTCGCGCTTAAGAAACGGCTGAACGACTTGGTTTATTCGCCGGCAACGCTGTTGGGCGGCTTAGACCGGCTTCAGGGGCGTGTGGGGCCTTGGCGGCAGCTCCACCCACACCCGGTCACCGGCGCTCACCTCGCCGCCCGCCAGCACCACGCCCATCACGCCGGCCTTGCGCACCACCTCGCCGTCAGCCCTGCGACCGAGGCAAGCCTGCATCAGGCCCGGCTGGATCGCTTCCAACTGGGCGCAGGGGTTGCGGAGCCCCGTCAGCTGGACGATCGCGCTCTCGCCCAGCCGCACCCGCGCGCCGGTGGGCAGGCTCAGGAGGTCGATGCCGCGCGTGGTGACGTTCTCGCCCATCAGGCCGGGCCGGATCGCGAAGCCCAAGGCCGCCAGTTCGTCGAAGAGCTCGGCGTGCAGCAGGTGCGCCTGTCGCAGGTTGGGAAGTCCCGGATTGAACCGCCGCCGGCTCCGGTGGCGCACCTTGGCGCCGCAGTGGGCGTCGCCCTCGACGCCTTCACCCGCGATCAGGCGGATCATCAGCTGGTTAGGCTTGTCGACGCCGTGGCTCTTCTTGCGGCTCACCGCCACCACCACGCCCGCGCCGGTCCGATCCATGTCCGCGTTCTAGCCCGGTTCGTCCGCAACGTCAGCGGCGCAACAGACGGCGCGGCTCGGCGTTCACGCAGCATGACCCCGATGCCCGGCCTGACCACGGAAGAACGCGCCCTCCTCCGGTCGGCGCTTGAAGGACCTCTGGTGGAGCGCGATCCGATCGCCATTGGGCTCTGCATCAAGCTCTGCGGCCTGAAGCTGCTGCAGCGGGCCGGCGGCGTCGCGGCGGCGAACGGCTGGCGCGGCTCCCCGAATGCTTTCTTCCTGACGCGCGAGGGTTGGGCCCTGATGAAGGCCGAGCGGCGCGGTCCTCCGATCCGGCGCGCGGTCTAGGGAACGTCCTCGGGCGCCAGCGACAGAGGCGCAGCGATCTCCTCCAGGCTCTTGCGCTCTGCGCGCACGCCCAGCCACAGCGTCACGATCGCCGCGAGGACCATCAGCGCGCCGCCCAGAAGGTAGCCCGAGAAGATCTGCCCGCGCTCGCCCGTGTCGATCAGCGCGCCGAACAGCGCCGGACCCGCCACGCCGCCCAGCAGGGTGCCGACCGCGTAGAACAGCGAGATGGTCACCGCCCGGGTCTCCAGCGGGAAGAGCTCGCCCACGGTCAGATAGGCGGCGCTCGCGCCGGCCGAGGCGAAGAAGAAGATCACCATCCAGGCGGCGGTCTGGCTCTCGGCCGTCAGCGCGCCGCGGGCGAAGAGCCAGCCGGTCAGGCACAGCAATACGCCGGCCAGGCCGTACGTCAGGGCGATCATCGTCTTGCGGCCCCAGCTGTCGAACAGCCGGCCCAGCAGCAGCGGCCCCAGGACGTTGCCCAGCGCGAACGGCAGCATGAACCAGCCCACCTTGGCCGGCTCCACGCCGTAGAATCGCGTCAGGATCATCGCGTAGGTGAAGAAGATCGCGTTGTAGCAGAAGGCTTGTGTGGCCATGAGGACCAGGCCCAGCACGGTCCTCCGGCGATGGCGGCGCAGCAGGGTGTGGACGATCTCGGTCCAACTGGTCGGGCCGCGGTGGAAGAACCGCAGCTTCGGCAGCGGCCGCAGCATCGGCGGCAGCGCCACGTGCCGTTCGATCCGGACCTCGATCTCGCGCACGACCGCCTCGGCCTCCTCCGGGCGCCCATGGGTCAGCAGCCAGCGCGGGCTCTCGGGGATGTAGCGCCGCACGAAGACGATGATCAGCGCCAGCAGGCCGCCGACCACGAAGGCCAGCCGCCAGCCCAGTTCCTGGTCGACGATGTCCGGGTCCAGGACGACCAGCGAACCGACGGCCCCCAGCCCGGCGCCGATCCAGAAGCTGCCGTTGATGGCGAGCGCCGTCTGGCCGCGGCGCCTGGCCGGGATCAGCTCGTCGATCGCCGAGTTGATCGCGCCATACTCGCCGCCGATCCCGGCCCCGGTCAGGAACCGGAAGAGCAGGAACGACCAGAAGTCCCACGCAAAGCCGCTGGCGATGGTCGCCACCAGATAGACGAGCACCGTGATCGTGAAGAGCCGCCGGCGGCCGAACCGGTCCGTCAGGCGGCCGAACACCAGTGCGCCCAGCACGGCGCCCAGGATGTAGGCGCTGCCCGTCCAGCCCACCTGCTGGGCGGTGAGGCCCAGGCCATCGGGACCCGCGATGGCGGGGGCCAGCGAGCCGACCAGGGTCACCTCCAGACCATCGAGGATCCAGGTGACGCCCAGGGCGATCACGACCAGCCAGTGGAAGCGGCTGAACGGCAGGCGATCGAGCCTCGCCGGTATGTCCGTGGTGAAGACCTGCCCCCGCGCGTCCATCCGCCCGCCTGCTGTCCCTGGTGCGCCCACAACCGCGAAGGCCAAGCTTGGGTTCCCGGCCAGCCCTGGTGTAAGGCCCGCCGCATGTCGTCCGACGAAATCCTGGTGGACGCCCGAGGCCATCGCTGCCCGGTGCCGACCCTGAAGCTGAGGCGCGCGCTGGAGGCCGCGCCGGTGGGCGGGCGCGTGCGCTTGCTGGCCGACGATCCGCTGGCCCGCATCGACGTGCCTCACTTCGCGGCCGCGGCCGGCGCCCAGGTTCTCGAGCAGGCCGAGGTGGACGGCGGACTCAGCTTCCTGGTGGCGAAGGGCTAGACCGCCGGGTGTGCAGGGCGAGCTCCACCTCGGTGGCCAGCGCCCCCCCGAAGAACAGCGCGTTCACGTTCCAGGACAGCCAGATCAGGAAGATCACCACGGTCGCGACCGAGCCGTAGGTGGCTCCCAGCTGCGCGATCTGCTCGACGTAGAAGCCCAGCGCCCACGAGGCGAAGATGCAGAGCGCCGCCGCGGCAGCCCCGCCGAGGAGCGAGGCGCGCCAGTCCACCGGGTCGCGGGACATCGCCCAGCGGTAGATGAGCGTCATGCCTGCGGTCATGCCGGCGCTGGCCCAGGTCCACTCGCTGTAGAGCCACCAGGCGCCGCGAAGCGGCCGCAGCTCGAACGTCTCGCCCAGGATCCGGAAGCCGAAGAAGACGACCGACAGCGCGCCCAGGCCTGCGAACACAGCGATCAGCACGACCAGCGCCATCAGGTTGAAGCCGACGAAGCCCCGCGGCTTGTCCTCGTCGTGGACGAAGGACAGGCCGGCCAGCAGCGCCTTGAAGCCCCGGTGCGTGGCATACCCGCCGACGATGAGGGCCACGCCGCTCTGGAACGAGACGGCCTCGAACGGCGCGTGACTGAGGCGCAGCATTTCGCTCTGGAAGATCAGACGGGCCGCGTCGGGCATGATGCGAGCCAGGTACTCGCCCTGCGCCGCCGCTTCCGTCGGGTCCGCCACGAGGCTGTAGACGCCCATCAGAATCGCCAGCGCCGGGAAGATGGCCAGCATCGCGAAGAAGCTGACGCCGCCCGTGTAGAGCATGACGTCCCGGCCCCAGAGCCGCGACAGCGCCTTGCCGAGGATCAGCAGGACCGTCCGCGCCCAATGGGTGGGATCCCAGTCGATGGCGCGCAGCCGTTGGCCCAGCCTGTTCATCGGGCGCAGGGTGGTGAAGCCGCCGCTGACTCGCAAGGCCGGGGCAAGTCGACCCCCGAAACCATAACGGCCCGCCACCTGGGGAGGTAGCGGGCCGCCGATGGGCGTGTCGTTCCATCCGGGTCGGCCGCCGCTTCGAGGGACGGGAGAGCGCGACGACCGTCCGATGCGCAAAATGCGCCGCTGTGGCTGAACCCAGTCTGAACGGGACCTTCAGCTTCCGAGGGCGGCGATTTCAGCTTCCGAGAAGCCCCATTCGGCCAGCGCCTCGGTCGTGTGGGCGCCCACCTGCGGGGGCGGTCCCTGGATGGCGCCGGGTGTCGCCGAGAACCTGGGAGCCGGCGCCGGCTGGGTGACGCCGGCGACCTCGACGAAGGTCTGGCGAGCCGCGTTGTGCGGATGCTTCGGCGCCTCGTCCAGGTCTAGAACGGGTGCGAAGCAGACATCGGTCGCCGCCATCAGCTCGGTCCAGTCGGCCTGGGTCTTGGTCGCGATCACCTTAGCCAGCTTCTCGCGCAGCGTCGGCCACATGGACCGGTCCATCTGTCGCTGGAAGTCCGGGTCGGTGATGCCGGTCTTCTCGAGCAGCAGGGCGTAGAACTGGGGCTCGATCGAGCCGATCGACACCCATTTGCCATCCGAGCACTGGTAGGTGTCGTAGAAGTGGGCCCCGCCGTCGAGCAGGTTCGAGCGCCGCTGCTCGGTCCACATGCCCGAGGCCTTGAAGCCGTAGAACATGGCCATCAGCGAAGCCGCGCCATCGCTCATGGCGCAGTCCACCACCTGGCCCTTGCCGCTCTCTCGCGCCTGGATAATGCCCGCCAGCAGGCCGAAGGCGAGATAGAGGGCCCCGCCGCCAAAGTCGCCCACCAGGTTCAGGGGCGGCACGGGCTTGTCCTCGGTCCCGATGGCGTGCAGCGCGCCCGTAATGGCGATGTAGTTCATGTCGTGACCAGCGGCATGGGCGTACGGCCCGGTCTGGCCCCAGCCGGTCATGCGGCCATAGACCAGCTTCGGGTTGCGCTCCAGGGCGATCTCCGGCCCGAGGCCCAGGCGCTCCATCACGCCCGGCCGGAAGCCCTCGAAGACCGCGTCGGCCTTCTCCATCAGCTTCAGGCACGCCTCGACGGCTTCGGGGCTCTTCAGGTCCAGGGCGATCGAGCGGCGGCCGCGCGAAGTGATGTCCGACGGAGCCCCGCCCCGGCCCCCCTTGCGGTCGATGCGCACCACGTCGGCGCCGAGGTCCGACAGCAGCATGCCGCAGAACGGTCCGGGCCCGATGCCGGCGAACTCGACGATCTTCAGGCCCGTCAGCGGTCCCTGGCGCATGGATTCCTCCTGGTCGTTGGCGGGAGATAAGCGCCGCGACCTAGCGTCAGCCAAGCGTCAGCCGCCGCCGGGCAGCGACTGGCCGTCGTCGACCGTCACGAGCGTGCCGGTGATCGCCCGCGCCGCAGGCCCCGCCAGCATCAGGAAGGCGGCGTCGAGGTCGCTCGCCTCCATCAGCCGCCGGCGCGGGAAGCCCTTCAGCTGCTTCTGGCCTCCCTCCGTGGGCCACCAGGCGGCGTTGATGTCGGTCTCGATGTAGCCGGGAGCCAGTGCGTTGACCGCGATTCCCCGCTTCGCCCATTCGCGCGCCAGGCTCTTCGTCAGCATGGCGACCGCCGCCTTAGACCCGCAGTAGGCCGAAAGCCCCGGCAGCACGGTATGACTGGCGATCGAGGCGATGTTGACGATGCGGCCCTCGACGCCAGCGGCGATCATCCGCCGCGCCGCCTCCACCGCGGCGAAATAGGTCCCTCGGACGTTCACCGCGAAGGTGTTGTCGAAGTCCTCGATCGAGAGCTCGAGGGCCAGGCCCTCGCCGCCCACGCCGGCGTTGTTCACCAGGATGTCGATGGGGCCGAGTTTCGCCTGGACCTGGTCGAACGTGGGTCCGATGGCGTGGGCGTCGGCCACGTCCAACGGCAGGGCGACCGCCTTGGCGCCGCTGTCGCGCAGCTCGCCGGCCAGCGCTTCGATCTTGTCGCTACGCCGCGCCGTGATGGCCACGGCGGCGCCTTCCCGCGCCAGCAGCCGGGCGAAATGCGCGCCCAGACCTCCGCTGGCGCCCGTCACGACCGCGATCTTTCCGGAAAGTTGGCCCGCCATCCCCGATTTCCTCCGGCCCCTCAGCCTTTCTGCAACCTTTGCGCGCGCCTATTCAGTCCGGCTTTGGGTGCGCGCGATTCCGTGCTTAGGACACGGTCGGGCGTTTTGGGATGGGGAAATGGCGTCAGGCGTACAAGCCCGGGTTCTGATCCTGGCGCGCGACGATTCCGTGGCCGGTCCCCTCGCCGAGGGGCTGGACCGGCTCGGCTGGCGCACGGTGACAGCGCGCAGGCTCGCGAGCGCTGAGGTCGCGCTTTCCGACTTGCAAATCGAGGCCGCCATCGTGGACCTTTCCGGCTTCGGCGACGAAGGCCCGGAGATTGCCGGTCGTCTGAAGGCCGCGTGCGTCCCGCGGCGCATGCCCGTGGTGGCCATCGGCGCGCCGGATCCGTTCCTGAAGGACCTCGGCTTCGACCTCACCATCGCCCCGCCGTTGCACCCGGCGCAGGCGGCCATGCGGCTGGAAACCCTCGTCCGTACAGCGGTTTCCGAGGAAGAGTTCGAGTTGCGTCTGGACACCTTCGCTGAGCGCGGCCATGTGCTGGAGCTGCCGGCCGACGACCCGACGCCCTACCGCGTGCTCTGCATCGGCGAGCCCGCGCCCCAGTTCCTGGCGCTGTCCAACGCCCTGGCCCGCAACGGCGCCGAGGTGGTCGGCGCCTTCACGGCGTTCACCGCCTTCGACTTCCTGCATGAGCGGCCGTTCGACGCCGTGGTTCTGTGGGCCGGCGACAACGCCCAGGAGTCGCTCTCCATCGCCGCCGGCATGCGCCGAAACACTCGGCTCTACCACACGCCCGCCCTGCTCTATCTGCGCAGCGAGTCGTCCCTGACCAGCGCCGAGGCCTATCACCGCGGCATCACCGACGTGGCCACGCCCGAGACGCCCGAGAGCGAGACGGCCCGCCGCGTGGTCGAGCTGGCCCGCGCCTTCCGCCGCCAGAAGGCGGTGCGCGACGCTCTCGAGCAGGCCCGCCATTCGGGTCTGATGGACGCCGCCACCGGTCTCTTCACCCGCGACCTGTTCGCGGCCCATCTGGCCCGGCTTGCCCGCGCCTCCCGCGCCCGTAACCGGCCGCTCAGCGTCTGCGTCCTGAAGCTGGCCGACAAGCCCGAGCTGCGCGCGCCGCGGACCGGCGGCTGGGTTGCGCGCGCTGTGCCGCAGATCGGCTCCATGATCGGCCGGTTGGTTCGGGTGGAGGATACCGGCGCCCGGCTCGGCCCCGAGGTCTTCGCGCTCGCCCTGCCCGCCACGCCCCTGCACGCCGCCAAGGCGGCCGGGGAGCGAATCTCGGCGGTGATCGGCTGCACGGCCTTCGAGGCCGGCGACGGCAATCAGCCGTTCGTCGCAGAATTCGACATGGGCGCGGCCGAGGTCACCTCGCCTGACCAAGTCGTCCAGGCGCTGGAGAAGGCCGCGGCGGCGGCAGCGGGCCGGAAGGCCAGCTAAGCGGCCAGCTTCGCCAGTTCCGCGAGCACCTTCTCGGCGGCGTTCAGGCGCTGGACGGGCGTCTCCCACTCGCCCTTCACGACGACCTTGTGGTCGGGGCGGACTTTCCAGGCGACCTGGTTCTTGGCCACGAACTGGACGAGACCCATGGGGTTCGGGAAGTCGTCGTTGCGGAAGGTGACGACCGCGCCCTTCGGACCCACATCGATCTTGGCGACGTTGGCCTGGCGGCAGAGGCCCTTGATGGCGACGACCTTCAGGAGCTGGTCGGCTTCCGGCGGCAACGGCCCGAAGCGGTCGATCAGCTCGGCCGCCAGGGCTTCCCGGTCGTCCACCTTCTCGGCGTCCGAGATGCGGCGGTAGATCGCCAGCCGGACGTTCAGGTCCGGGATGTATTCCTCGGGCAGCAGCACGGCCGCGCCGGTGTTGATCTGCGGCGACCAGCCCCGGTCGACCACCAGACCTTCGGCGCCGGCGCGGGTCTTCAGCTCGTTGACCGCGTCCTCGAGCATCTGCTGGTACAGCTCGACGCCGATCTCGCGGATGTGACCCGATTGCTCCTCGCCCAGCAGGTTGCCGCCGCCGCGGATATCCAGGTCGTGGCTGGCCAGCTGGAAGCCGGCGCCGAGGTTGTCCAGAGACTGCAGCACCTTCAGTCGCTTCTCGGCCGACAGGGTCAGCTGCTTCTCGGCCGGAGTCGTCATGTAGGCGTAGGCGCGCGCCTTCGATCGGCCCACCCGCCCGCGCAACTGGTACAGCTGGGCCAGGCCGAACATGTCGGCGCGGTGGATGATCAGGGTGTTGGCCGTGGGGATGTCGAGACCGCTCTCCACGATCGTCGTCGACAGCAGCACATCGTACTGGCCGTCGTAGAAGGCGCTCATCACCTCCTCGAGCTGGGTCGGGCTCATCTGGCCGTGGCCCACGACGAACTTCACCTCGGGGACCTGCTCGCGCAGGAACCGCTCCAGCTCGGGTAGATCGTTGACACGCGGGGCGACGAAATAGGCCTGGCCGCCGCGGTACTTCTCGCGCAGCAGCGCCTCGCGGATGACGACCGGATCCCACGGCGTGATGTAGGTCCGCACCGCCAGGCGATCGACCGGCGGGGTCGCGATGATCGACATTTCCCGGATGCCCGACAGAGACATCTGCAGGGTCCGCGGAATGGGCGTAGCGGTCAGCGTCAGCATGTGCACGTCGGCCCGAAGCTCCTTGAGCTTCTCTTTATGCTTCACGCCGAAGTGCTGCTCCTCGTCGACGATCACCAAGCCCAGGTCTTTGAAGCTGACCTGCTTGGACAACACGGCGTGCGTGCCGACGATGATCTCGACCTCGCCCTTGGCCAAAGCCTCGCGGGTCTCTGCGGCCTCCTTGGCGGGCACGAGGCGCGACAGGCGGCGGACGCGCACCGGCCAGCCCTCGAAGCGCTCGACGAAGGTCTTGTAGTGTTGCCGCGCCAGGAGCGTCGTGGGCGCCACCACCGCGACCTGCTGGCCGCTCATCGCGACCACGAAGGCGGCCCGCAGCGCCACCTCGGTCTTGCCGAAGCCCACGTCGCCGCAGACCAGCCGATCCATCGGCTTGCCCGCCGACAGGTCCTCAAGCACGTCGGCGATGGCCGCCAGCTGGTCGTCGGTCTCCTCGTACGGGAAGCGCGCGCAGAACTCGTCGAAGACGCCGTGCGGCGGCTCCATGGCGTCGGTCTTCTTGGTGGCCCGTTCGGCGGCGATGCGGATGAGGCCATCGGCCATCTCCCGCAGCCGCTCCTTGGCCTTGGCCTTCCGCGCCTGCCAGGCCGCGCCGCCCAGGCGGTCCAGCTGCACGCCTTCGCCGTCCGCGCCGTAGCGGGTCAGGAGGTCGATGTTCTCGACCGGCAGGTACAGCTTGGCCTCGCCGCCGTACTGCAGTTCCAGGGTGTCGTGCGGCGCGCCCTGCACGTCGAGCGTCTTCAGGCCCGCGTACCGGCCGATGCCGTGGTCGATGTGGACGACGAGGTCGCCGGGGGTCAGCGCCGAGGCCTCGGCCAGGAAGTTGGCCGCGCGACGGCGTTTCCGCGGGCGGGCCAGCCGGTCGCCCAGGATGTCGGTCTCGGAAATGACCGCCAGGTTCTCGGTCTCGAAGCCGTGGTCGAGGGGCAGCACGACCCGCTGCGGCTTCTTCGGGTCGGCGGCCTTCGCCTGGTCCCAGTAGGCGGCGAATGGCAGGCTCTTCAGGCCATGATCGGCCAGCATGTGACCCAGCCGGTCGGACGAACCTTCCGACCACGAGGCGAACAGCACGCGCTTGCCGTCGGACGACAGCTTCTTGGCATGATCGACCGTCGCCTCGAACAGATTGACGCTGTCGAGCTTCCGTTCAGGCCCGAAGTCGCGGCCCTGACGCGCGCCCATGTCGATCACGACCTCGCCTTCCGCTTCCTGGAAGGCCGAGAACCGGCGCGTCGCGCGCTTGGCCAGCAGCTCGGACCACTCGTCCTTGTCCAGGTAGAGGCGCGTCGGCTCCAGCGGGTGGTAGTGCACCTTGCGCTCGGTCGCCGCTCGGCTCTCGTAGGCGTCGGCGATCATCTCCAGCCGCTCGTCGCGCGCGTCGCGCGACAGGTGGTCCAAGGCGATCAGGGCGTCTTTCGGCAGGTAGTCCAGCAGCGTGGCCATCTCGCCGTAGAACAGCGGCAGGTAATGCTCCATGCCGGCGCGGCGGCCGCCTTCCGAAATGGCGGCGTACAGCGGATCGTCGCCCGGCGCGCCGAAGCTCTCGAGGTAGCCGGTGCGGAAGCGGCTGATGGCGTCGGCGTCCAGCAGCGCCTCGCTCACCGGCAGCAGGGACACGTCCTTCAGCTGCTTGGTGGAACGCTGGGTCTCGGGATCGAAGGCGCGGATGCTCTCCAGCGTGTCGCCGAACAGGTCCAGGCGCACCGGCTCCTCGGCCGTCGGGGGGAAGACGTCGATGACCCCGCCGCGGATGGCGAACTCGCCCTTGTCCGAGACGGTCGAGGCGCGGCTGTAGCCGTTGACGGCGAAGTAGCGCTCGAGGTCGCCGATCTCGACGGAATTGCCGACTTTCGCCGAATAGCTCGCCCGCTTGACGAACTTCACCGGCGGCACCCGCTGCAGCAGCGCCGGGACCGAGGTCACCAGCAGGATCGGCTTCTTCTCGTCCAACCCCGCGGCCAGGCGCGAGAGTGTCGCCATCCGCTGAGCGGCCACGCCTGGCGACGGTCCGATCCGATCGTACGGCAGGCAATCCCAGGCCGGGAAGCTCAGGACCTCGACGTTCTCGGCGAAGAACCGGAAGGCGTCCACGAAGGCCGACAGTCGCGCGCCGTCCCGGGCGACGAACACCGACAGGCCCTTCCGCGCCTTGACCACATCGGCCATGACCAGGGCGTCGAAGCCTTCAGGCGCGCCCACCAGATCAAGGCGGCCGGGATCCTCCGCGACACGGCGCAGCTGGGCGGCGCTCACCGGACGCGATCCGTCAGCTGCCACCGTCCATCCCCTTCGCGTAAACTTCGTCCCGAAACGCCTTGAGACGGCTCATCAATTCGCCGTCGAACTCGGCGGGCGTCGGCTGCGTGCCGAGAATCCAGCCGTAGAGATCCTGGTCGGGCTGCTCCAGCAGCCGCTCGAACCAGTCCAGTTCTTCGGGCGAGAACGTGGAGACGTGCTTGTCCGCAAACGGCCCCAGAATGAGGTCCGCTTCCCGGAAACCGCGGCGCCAGGCCCGCAGCTTGAGCTTCTTCAGCCGTGCATCGTCATGGGTCATCAGGAGGTCGCGGATATAGAGGTCCCCTCGCTCCAGCGCCAGTAAGCTATGTTCGAAGAATGCGGCCGGAGATTCTGTTCCCGCTCTTCGCACCGGTGAGCACGCTGAAGGGCGTGGGGCCGCGCGTGGCGCCATTGCTCGAGCGCGTCGCCGGGCCGATCGTGCGCGACGTGGCGTTCCTGAAGCCGCACAGCCTCGTGCGCCGTACGCCCGCCGTCCTGTCGGCGGCCCGCGACGGCGAGATCATGACCTTCGAACTCATGATCGAAGAGCATCAGCGGCCGCGCGCGAACAGCCAGCCCTGGCGCATCCGCGCCTCGGACCCGACCGGCTGGATCACCCTCGTCTTCTTCGGCCGTTTCGCCGACGCGCTTGAGAAGCGCCACCCCGTCGGGGCCCGCCGGATCGTCTCGGGCAAGGTCAACGACGACAAGTTCGGCCGCCAGATGGTTCATCCGGACTACATGGCCGATCCCGATAAGGCCGAAGAGATCCCGGAGATCGAGCCGATCTATCCGGCGACCGAGGGCCTGCTGGCGCGGCGCGTGCGGACCTTCGTGCTGGAAGCCCTGGAGCGGGCGCCCGAGCTGCCGGAGTGGCAGGATCCGGCGTTCCTCGCGCGCGAGCGCTTCCCGGCTTGGCGCGAGGCCCTGGCGCGGATGCATTCGCCCGAGAGCGAGGCCGACCTCTCGCCGCTCAGCCCGCACCTGCGACGCCTGGCCTACGACGAGCTGCTGGCCCACCAGCTGGCGCTCGCCCAGCGCAAGGCCGCCCGCCGCCGCGAACCCGCTGCAAAGATCGCGCCCAGCGAGGTCGCCGCGCGGGTGCAGAGCGACCTGCCCTTCGCCTTCACGGGGGCCCAGAGCCGCGCTCTCGCCGACATCCGCGCTGACTTCGCCTCGGGCGAACGCATGAGCCGGCTGATCCAAGGGGACGTGGGCTCGGGCAAGACCGTGGTGGCCATGTGCGCCATGGCCGACGTGGCCGCGGGCGGCGGTCAGACGGCGCTGATGGCGCCGACCGAGATCCTCGCCCGGCAGCACTATGAAACCATCTCGGGCCCGCTGTCGGATCACGGCGTGGGCGTCGTGCTGCTGACCGGCCGCGACAAAGGCAAGGCGCGCGCCGAGAAGCTGATGCGCCTGGGGTCCGGCGAGGCCGCCGTGGCCGTGGGCACCCACGCGCTGTTCCAAGACGACGTCGCGTTCCAGAAGCTGCAGTTGGTGGTCATCGACGAGCAGCACCGCTTCGGCGTCGCCGAGCGCCAGCGGCTGCAGGCCAAGGGCGACGCCGTCCACCTGATGGCGATGTCGGCGACGCCGATCCCGCGGACGCTCGAGCTCACCGTCTACGGCGACCTGGACGTCAGTCGCATCGACGAAAAGCCGCCCGGCCGCACGCCCGTCGCCACCCGGGCGGTGCCGATGCCGCGGATGGGCGAGGTCGTGCAGCGGCTGCGCGACGTGGTGGCCGGCGGCGCCCAGGCCTTCTGGATCTGCCCCCTGGTCTCGGAGTCGGAGGTAAGCGACCTCGCCGCCGCCGAGATGCGGGCGCTCGCGCTGAAGAAGCTGCTGCCCAGCGTCGGCCTCGTCCACGGCAAGATGAGCGGGCCTGAGAAGGACGCCGTCATGGCCGACTTCGCCGACGGCAAACTGTCGGTGCTGGTGGCCACGACGGTCGTGGAAGTCGGCGTGAACGTGCCGAACGCCACCATCATGGTCATCGAACAGGCCGAGCGCTTCGGCCTCGCCCAGCTGCACCAGTTGCGCGGACGCGTGGGCCGCGGCGCCCGCGAGAGCGCCTGCGTGCTGCTGTACGACCCGCCGCTGTCCGAGACCGCGCAGCAGCGCCTCGACATCCTGCGGCGCACGGACGACGGCTTCCTCATCGCCGAGAAGGACCTGGAGCTTCGCGGCGGCGGCGATGCGCTGGGTCTCCGCCAGTCGGGCTTCCCCGATTACGTATTCGCCGACCCGTTTGCGCATCGGGACCTGATCGCCACCGCGGGGGACGACGCCCGCCTGATCGTCAGCCGCGACGCCGAGCTCGCCAGCGCCCGCGGCAAGGCATTGCAGATCCTGCAGGAGCTGTTCGACTGGAAGGCCGGCCTGGCGCTACGGGACGCGGGATAGGAAAGTTTGAGGGGTTTCGCCGCCCGCGTCCGTCTTCCAGCCGCCGCGGCCGCATCGGCCGCCTAGTCGGGAGACCCACAATGAAGTTCCTTTGCCTTGTTTACCTCGCCCCCGGCGGCTTGGATGGTCTGAGCCCCGCGGAGCGCGACGCCCTGGACCGCGACTCCCTGGCGTATGACCAACAGCTGGCGCGCGACGGCCACTTCATCGCCGCCTCGGCGCTGCAGCCGGTCGACACCGCTCGCACGCTGCGCAATCGTGGCGGCCGTCGCCAGATCATCGACGGACCGTTCGCCGAGACCAAGGAGGTCCTGGTGGGCTTCATCTTCGTCGAGGCCGCCCACATGGACGAAGCGCTGCGCCTGGCCGCGGGTATTCCGATGGCCCGCCATGCGACCATCGAAGTGCGCCCAGAGCTGGAGATCTAGACCCGCACCATCCGCTTGCCGCGGTTCTCGCCGTGCAGGAGGCCGACGAGGGCCTGGGGCAGGTTCTCCAGGCCGTCGATGACGTCCTCCTGCACCTTGAGCTGGCCCGACGCCACCCAGCTCTGCAGGTCGGCCAGCGCCTGGGTGCGCTTGTCGTCGAAGTCCGAAACGATGAAGCCGCGCAGGCTGAGCCGCTTGGTGACGATCAGGCCCGGCACGCCGCGCGGCCCGTGCCGCGGCGCCTCGCCGTCGTACTGGGAGACGGCGCCGCAACAGGCGATCCGCCCGAAAGTCTTCATGCCGAACAGGCACGCTTCGAAGACGTCGCCGCCCACGTTGTCGAAGTAGACGTCGATGCCGTCCGGACACGCCTCGCGCAGCTGTTTCTTGAAGTCGGCGGCCTTGTAGTCGACGGCCGCGTCGAACCCGAGTTCGTCCGTCAGCCAACGCCCCTTCTCGGCTCCGCCGGCCACGCCGACGGCGCGGCAGCCCTTGATCTTGGCGATCTGCCCGACGATCGAGCCCACCGAGCCGGCGGCGGCCGAGACCACGACCGTCTCGCCCGCCTCGGGTCGGCCGCATTCCAGAAGGCCGAAATAGGCGGTCAGGCCCGCCACGCCATAGACGCTGAGCAGGTGCGTCAGCGGCTCCATCCGCGGCAGCTTGGTCAGCCGCTTGCCCGGCAGCGCGGCATAGTCCTGCCAACCCGTGTCTGCGAACACCAGGTCGCCCACGGCCAGCTCGGGCGTCTTGGACTCCACCACCTCGGCCAACGCGCCGCCCGCCATCACCTGGCCGGCGTTGAGGGCCGAGCGATAGGTCGCCCCCTGCATCCAGGCGCGGTTGGCCGCGTCCAGCGAGACGTAGCGCGTCCGCACCACCACCTCGCCCTCGCCGGCTCGCGGCCGCTCGCCCGCGACCAGGCGGAAATGGGCGGGGCTCCGAGAGCCGTGCGGCAGTTCGGCCAGCACGATCTGGCGGTTGGTCTCGGGCATGGTCGCGCCTTTCTCGTCTTGTTGTCTCACCGTGCCAGGAAAGAGGCCAGGCGCCCTTTCGCGTCGGCCTCCAGGTCGGCGTAGAACAGGTTGAAGCCGGGCGCCTTGCGCCGCTCGGCCCAAGATCCGGTCTTCTTCAGCGACGCCGACTTCGGCCGGCTCACCAGCAGCACGCCGCCTTCGCAGCGGGCCGATACCTGGCGGGCCAGGAACGCCGGCCGCGCCCCCCACTCCAGCCCGGTGGCGTTCGCCGCTCCCTGGTGCAGGCGCGCCGGCGCGGGTCTGTCGGTCACCGCCCCTAGGACGGGGTTGAAGCACAGGGCCGGTCGGGGCCGCAGGTTCACCAGCTCGCCGCGCTCATCCCAGATCAGCGCCCGGTCCAGCTTGCGCTTGGCCGCGTCGAACTCACCGTCGTACGCCCGAACCCAGGCCGCCAGGCAGCCGGTCTGGCCGGGCTCGACGCACGGCGGGATCGGCGGCCGGTCGGCCGGCGCTACAGTGTCCACCAGATAGGCCGCCACCAGCCGGCTGCTCAGCGTCGGATCGCGGGCGACCTCCTGCTCCAGGAGGCGCAGGCCCAGGGTGCCGCCCTGCTCCACGCCCACCACGTAGAATGGCCGGCCGCCATTGTGGCGCTGGACATAGGTGCGGAACGCCTCCTGCACGTCGCCGTAGGCGAAGCGGCGCGCCTCCCGTGCGTCCTCGCGCAGGGTCAGCAGGCTGTAGAGGCTGGCCTGCCGGTACTTGGGCGCATAGACGCGGCCAACGCTGACGAACGGCCCCACGTAGTTCGGGGCCACGGCCTCGCGGAAGTGCTCGGCGGCGTGTGGATTGTCCAGCGGCGCGTTCCAGTGCTCGCCGCCGTCGTAGGTCGTGGGTGAGATGAAGAAGACGTCGGCCTGGGGCCCGCCTTGGCTGCGCGGCAGGAGCCACCAGGCCGCGCTGCGCGAATAGTCCGGTCCGGGCGGCGGCTTGTAGGTCTGGAACGGCGCCTTGGGGTCGAGCGCGGTCTGCTGCAGGTCGCCCCAGAACACGCCCACCGCCACGCCCACCAGCAGCACGGCGCCCAGTAACAGCGCGGTGAGCCACCTGCGTCGGCGCGGCTGGGCCTCGGTCATGTCAGCGATACGGATCGGGCTGGCTGAGGTAGCGGCCGACGTAGTCGCCGATGCCCTCCTCCAGCGACGTCATCCGGCCCGGGTAGCCGGCCTCGAACAGCCGGTCCATGCGCGCCTCGGTGAAGTACTGATACTTGTCCCGGATCGCCGGCGGCATCGGCGTGTATTCGATCTGGGCGTTCTTGCCGGCCGCTTCGAAGACGTTCCGGGCCATGTCCTCGAAGGTGCGGGCCGCACCCGATCCCAGATTGAAGATCCCGCTCACCTGTGGGCTGTCCAGCAGCCAGCGGGCGACGTTCGCCGCGTCGCGCACATAGACGAAGTCGCGCTTCTGCCCGCCGTCGGGCACGTCGGCCCGGTAGCTCTTGAAGAGTTGCACCGAGTGGCCCTCGCGCACCTTCGGCCAGATCTGGGCCGCCACGGACTTCATCGAGTGCTTGTGCTCCTCGTTGGGCCCATAGACGTTGAAGAACTTCAGCCCGACCCACTGCGGCGGCGCGTAGTCCCGGTTCGCCTGACGTACGGCGAACAGGTCGAACAGCGCCTTGGACCAGCCGTAGGTGTTTAGGGGCCGGAGCCTGGCCAGCGCCTCGTAGTCGTTGTCGTCCTCGAAGCCGTGCTCGCCCCCGCCGTATGTGGCCGCCGAGCTCGCATAGATCAGCCGCCGCTGCCGGTCCGCGCACCAGCGGAACAGGTCGCGGCTGAGGGTGAAGTTCGCGTGGATGATTTTGTCGGCGTCCGGCTCCGTCGTGGAGCTGATGGCGCCCATGTGGACGACCATCTCGACGTCGCGCCAGCGCTTCTCCAGCCAGTCGAACATGTCCTCGGGCGCGACGAAGTCGCCGATCGGATGCTTGGCGATGTTGCGCCACTTGCCGAGCTCGGCCTCGCGCAACCGGTCGCAGACCACCACGTCCAGGCCGCGGTCCTCGGCGAGCTTGGCGGCGATGTTCGAGCCGATGAAGCCCGCGCCGCCGGTCACGAAGACGATCCTGCGGGTCATGACGGTTCTTTCTTCATGCGGGCGATGGCGGCGGTCGTGGAATAGCCGTCGACCAGGGCCGCCAGCTTCACCTCGCCGCCCCAGGATCTCACCTGTTCGGCGCCCACCACCTGGTCCTCGGAATAGTCCGCGCCCTTGACCAGCACGTCGGGCTGCGCCGCCTCGATCAGCTTCAGCGGCGTGAGCTCCTCGAACGGCGCGACCAGGTCGACGCTCTGCAGGCCGGCGAGCACCAGGGCGCGGCTCTCCAGGTCATTCACCGGGCGGCCCTCGCCCTTCAGCGCCTTCACCGAGGCGTCGGAATTCAGCCCCACGATCAGCCGGTCGCACCAGGCCTTCGCCTGGGTCAGGTAGGCGACGTGCCCGCGGTGGAGGACGTCGAAGCAGCCGTTGGTGAAGCCCACCCGCAGGCCCTGGGCGCGCCAGCGGGCGACCTCCTCCACCATGCGCTGCGGCGTGGCGATTTTGGCCTCGGCGGGCGCCATGTGGGCTGTCAGCACCGCCTCCACCAGCTCTTCGGGGCCCACCGTCGCGGTGCCGGCCTTGCCCACCGCCACACCCGAGGCGAGCTGGGCGAAGGCGATTGCGGTCTCCAGATCCGCCTGCGCGGCGAGAGCCAGGCCCAGGGCCGCCAGGGCAGTGTCGCCAGCCCCGGAGGCGTCGAACACCTCGCGCGCGACGGTCGGGAAGTGCCGCACAGGCTCGCCCCGCAGCGCCAGCGCAACACCTTTGCCGCCGCGGGTGACCAGCACGCCCTTCGCCGGCCAGAGCTCCAGCGCCCGGGTCAGGGCGGCCTCCACCTGGGCGTCGGTTTCCGCCGGCAGGTCCGTGGCGTGGGACAGCTCGGCGGCGTTCGGCTTCACGAGGTCGATGTCGCCATAGCGGGCGAAAGAACGGGCCTTGGAGTCCACCACGACCTTGGCGCCCGTCTCGGCGGCCACCTCACGGCAGGCGGCGATGACGGCGTCGGTCACCACGCCCTTGCCGTAGTCCGACAGCAGGATCACGCCCGCGCCCTGGGCGGCGTCCTTGATGGTGCGCACGAGATGCTGCTCGCACTCGCCCATGACCGGCCGGCTCTCTTCGAGGTCGACGCGCAGCAGTTGCTGGCCGCCCGACACGAAGCGGGTCTTCAGGGTGGTGGGCCGGCTGGCGTCGGTGACGAGATAGCCTTCGATCGCCGTTTCCTGCCCGACCAGCTCGGACGCCTGATGCCCTTCTGCGTCGCCGCCGACCAGGCCGACCAGAGCCACCGAGCCGCCCAGCGCAGCCACATTGCGGGCGACGTTCCCCGCCGCGCCCAGCATGACGATTTCGTGGCTGCGGGCCATCACGGGGATCGGCGCCTCGGGCGAGATGCGGCTCACGCGCCCGTAGACGAAACGGTCCACCATCAGGTCGCCCACGCAGGCGACCCGCTTGCCCGGGACGTCGCCCAGGAGATGCTGGAGAGCGGCCAGATCCATGGCGTTCAGGGTGTGCGGCGCGTTGGCGGCAGGGTCAAGCCGCGCGGCTGACCTCGTGCAGCGCCTTCAGCTGGCGCAGCAGACCCTCGGCGGCGTCCAACGGCAGGGCGCTGGGCCCGTCGCACAGGGCCTTGTTGGGGTCCGGGTGGAACTCCAGAAACACTCCGTCCGCCCCCGAGACGACGGCGGCTTTGGCGATCACCGCCACGCCCTCGCGCCGTCCGCCGGTGGACGCGCCGCCGGTCCGCGGGTCGGCCCCCGGCAGCTGTACGGCGTGCGTCGCGTCGATGGTGACGGGACAGCCAAGCTTCTTCATCTCGCCGATGCCCAGCATGTCGACCACGAGGTTGTTGTAGCCGAACGACGAGCCGCGCTCGCAGAGGATGGTGATATCGGCGCCGCCCACGGCTTCCTTCACCTTCGAGACGATGTTCTTGGCGTCCCACGGCGCCAGGAACTGCCCCTTCTTGACGTGCAGCAGGCCGCCCGTCGCGTGGATCGCCCGGGCCGACGCCACGACCAGATCGGTCTGGCGGCACAGGAAGGCCGGGATCTGCAGGAGGTCGACGACCTGCGCCAGCGGCTCGGCCTGGTCCGGCTCGTGGATGTCGGTGGCAATCGGGACATTCAGCGCGTCCTTGACCGCCTGCAGGGTCTTCAATCCGGCTTCGAGACCAGGACCCCGATAGCTCGAGATCGAGGAACGGTTCGCCTTGTCGAAGCTCGCCTTGAACACATAGGGCAGGCCGAGCCGGCCGCAGACGTCCTTCAGATGGCGGCCCACCGAAAGCGCCAGCGCCTCGTCCTCCAGCACGTTGAGACCGGCGATCACGGTCAGCGGCTGGTCGTCGCCGATAGCGAGGTTCCAGCGATCGAGCTTCAGGACGGCCATAACGTCTCCTTCCGGCGGCGGGCGCGCCTAAGTCGCGCGAGCCGTCGCCGATCGCAAGCCCCGGCGGCCTGGGCCCTACAGCCGCGCCGATTCGCACCTACCTGTGGATCGGTGTTATCTTGACTATGACGCTCAAGGGGGAAGCGACCATGAGCCTGGATCGGACGATGCAGGATCTCGACGGTGCGCCCGCCGCCTTCAAGGCGGCCGTACGCATCATCGCCCGCAACTGGCAGGCGGGCGTTCTCGTCTTCGAACTTCCGGATGGACGCGAGGTCCGCACGAACGGCGCATCGCCGGGGCGCGAGGGGCGCCTCGTCGTCCGCGACTACCGGTTCATGAACCGGGTGCTGGCCTCCGGCGACATCGGCTTCGCCGAAGGCTACATGGCCGGCGAGTGGGATACGCCCGATCTCTCGACCCTGCTGGAGGTCCTGGCGCTGAACTTCAACAACATGCACCGCGTGGCCACCGGCAATCCGCTGATGTCGGCGCTGCACTACCTGAGCCACCTGCTGCGGCCGAACACCCGCGCCGGCTCGAGGCGAAACATCCACGCCCATTACGACCTCGGCAACGCCTTCTACTCGCGCTGGCTGGACCCGACGATGACCTACTCGTCGGCGCGCTTCGAGAAACCAGGCGAGGCGCTCTCCGAGGCCCAGAAGCGGAAATATCGGACCCTCGCCGAGAGCATGGAGCTGAAGCCGGGGCAGCACGTCCTCGAGATCGGCTGCGGCTGGGGCGGCTTCGCCGAGTACGCCGCGCGCGAGGTCGGCGCTCGGGTGACGGGCATCACCATCTCGGAAGAGCAGTATCGCTTCGCCAAGGAGCGCATGTTCAAGCAGGGCCTGGCCGACCGGGCCGACATCCGGCTGGTCGACTACCGCGACGTGGACGGCCAGTTCGACCGCGTCGCCTCCATCGAAATGTTCGAGGCGGTCGGCGAGCGCTACTGGCCCACCTACTTCGGCAAGATCCGCGAGAGCCTGGCGCCGGGCGGCCGCGCCGGCCTGCAGATCATCACCATCCGCGACGAGCTGTTCGATCGCTACCGCCGCCGCGCAGACTTCATCCAGCGGTACATCTTCCCAGGCGGCATGCTGCCGTCCGAGGCGCGCTTGAAGGCCGAGACCGAGCGTGCGGGCCTCTCGTGGGCTGGGGTCAGCCGGTTCGGCCAGCACTATGCCGACACGCTCGCCGAGTGGGCGCGGCGCTTCGAAGGCGCCTGGGACGACATTCGGCGCCTCGGCTTTGACGAGCGGTTCCGCAAGCTCTGGAAGTTCTATCTCTCTTACTGCGAAGCGGGGTTCCGGACGGCGCGGACCGACGTCGTTCAGCTCAGCTTGGCCCGGACTTAAGGCTTTCTGGCCTGTTGCAACGCGTGCGCCTTGCCTAAGTAGCGGCCATGCAAGTCGCCAACAGCGTCCTGGACGCCATCGGGAACACGCCGCTCCTGCGCCTGCGCCGCGCCAGCGAGATCACCGGCTGCGAAATCCTCGCCAAGGCCGAGTTCATGAACCCCGGCCAGTCCGTGAAGGACCGCGCCGCCCTCTGGATCGTCCGTGACGCCGAACAGAAGAGGTTGCTGCGGCCCGGCGGCCGTATCGTCGAGGGCACGGCGGGCAACACCGGCATCGGCCTGGCCATGGTCGGCAAGGCCCTGGGCTATCAGTGCACCATCGTCATCCCACGCACCCAGAGCCAGGAGAAAAAGGACGCCATTCGCCTTTACGGCGCCGAACTGGTGGAGGTGGACGCCGTCCCCTACGCCAACGAGAACAACTATGTGAAATATTCCGGTCGCTTGGCTGCGGAACTTAACGCGAAGGAGCCCGCCGGCGCGGTCTGGGCGAACCAGTTCGACAACGTCGCCAACCGGCAGGCCCACGTCCACGGCACCGGCCCTGAGATCTGGCGCCAGACCGACGGTAAGGTGGACGGCTTCATCTGCGCGGTCGGTTCGGGCGGCACCCTGGCCGGCGTGGCTGAGGTCCTGCGCGCCCATAAGCCCGACGTGGTGATCGGCCTCGCCGACCCGCACGGGGCGGCGCTCTACAACTACTACACGGACGGCGAACTGAAGGCCGAGGGCGGCTCGATCAGCGAGGGCATCGGCCAGGGTCGCATCACGGCCAACCTGGAAGGCCTGAAGATCGACCGCGCCTATCGCATCTCGGACGAGGAGATGCTGCTGGCCATCTACGATCTCGTGGAGTTCGAAGGCCTGGTGATGGGCGGCTCCACCGGCATCAACGTCGCCGGCGCGATCCGCCTGGCCAAGGACCTCGGGCCCGGCCACACCATCGTCACCGTGCTGTGCGACCACGGCCAGCGGTACCAGTCCAAGATCTTCAACCCCGAGTTCCTGCGGGAGAAGGGCCTGCCCTGCCCGCCCTGGCTGGAGTAGCGGCGCCCATGGACCCGATGGTCTCGACCGACTGGCTGGAAGCGCATCTCTACGACGCCGACCTGCGCGTGGTGGACGCCACCCTGCCCTTGGTGGGCCAACCAGGGCACGGTCGCGACACCTACGAGGTGGCGCACATTCCGGGCGCAGTGTTCTTCGACATCAATGCCGTCGCCGACCGCTCGACCGATCTGCCGCACATGTTGCCGGCGCCCGAAGCCTTCGCGAAGGCGGCCGGCGAGCTGGGGCTCGGCCGCGACGCCACGATCGTCGTCTACGACGCCCACGGGCTCTACTCGGCCCCTCGCGTGTGGTGGACACTCCGGACCATGGGCTACCCGCGCGTCTTCGTCTTGGACGGGGGCCTGCGGAAGTGGCGCGCCGAGGGCCGCGTCGTCACCAGCGAAGCCGCCCAGCCAGCCCCCACGGCTGCGGACACGGCGTTCCGTCCCGAGTTGGTCCGCGACCTCGTGCAGGTCCAGGCGCACCTCCAGGCCGGCGACGCCCAGTTGCTGGACGCCCGCTCGACCACCCGCTTCCGCGGTCAGGCGCCGGAACCCCGCGCCGGCCTCCGCTCGGGCCATATGCCCGGCGCTCTGAACCTGCCCTTCGACGAGGTAGTGAACCCCGACGGCACGCTGAAGTCCGAGGGCGAGCTGCGCCCCCTGTTCGAGGACGTCGGCATCGACCTTTCCCGCGCCATCGTCACGACCTGCGGCTCGGGCGTCACCGCCGCGGTCCTGGCCCTGGCGCTCGCCCGGCTGGGCCGCGACGATGTTGCGGTCTACGATGGCTCGTGGACGGAATGGGGCGGGCGCCCCGACACCGCCGTCGTCACTGGAGCCTGATCCATAGACTTCCGCCAAGCGCGTCCTGCCGACCTCGCCGACCTGCCCCGCATCGAGCGCTCCGCCGCCCAGGCCTTCCAGGGCCGCGACGTGCCGGCGTTCCTTCTCACCCACGCTTCCTCCGCTGAGGCCTGGCGGCCGCAGCTGGCCGCCGGCACGCTCTGGGTTGCGGAGGTGGACGGCCGCGTCATCGCCTTCGTCGCCGCCAGCGCCGACGGCGATCGCCTGCACATCGACGAGGTGGATGTCGAGCAGGGCCATCAGGGCCGCGGTGTCGGCCGGGGCCTGATCGCCCATGTGATCGCCTGGGCTCGCGACCACGGCTTCGCCCGGGTCAGCCTCACGACCTTCCGGAACGTGCCGTGGAACGGCCCCTTCTACGCCTCGCTGGGCTTCGTCGAGGACGATCGGCTGCCGGCGCTGCAGACGATCCTGCAGGCCGAGGCGGCGAAGGGCCTCTCCGACCGCTGCGCCATGGTGCTGACGCTCTAGCTAGCGGATCGGCGGCGCGTACATCAGGCCGGGCTTGGGCGCGGTCCAGAGCGCGTTCAGGCCGCGGTCGAGCTTCAGCGCCGAGTCGGCGCCCAGGTCCCGCCGAAAGATCTCGTGATACGCGCCGACCTGCCGGATCGCCTGGTA
>NZ_JAPSKZ010000010.1:0-40937 GCF_031181185.1 Phenylobacterium sp.
GTCCCAGTAGATCAGGCCATTGACC
The DNA here is from genome assembly GCF_031181185.1 of Phenylobacterium sp. Classification (GTDB taxonomy): domain Bacteria; phylum Pseudomonadota; class Alphaproteobacteria; order Caulobacterales; family Caulobacteraceae; genus Phenylobacterium. The sequence goes on from NZ_JAPSKZ010000010.1 coordinate 26, forward strand.
GGCGGCGGAACCGAGGACCCGATGATCATGCGCTGGGTCAATGGCCTGATCTACTGGGACCTGCCGATGTGGGTGTTCGCCGGCCTCTACCTGGCGCTCTTCGCTGCGGTGCTGGCGTTCTGGAAATTGGTCCCGCCCGCCCGGAAATGATCGTTCCACAGGCAGTTTCGCGAAGCTTTCGCGAAGTCTGTCGCCGCGCTGCAACGAAAGCTTGCCAGGAACATTGTGCGGTGCGAAACGGCCCCCCGCGTACCTGGAGTATACCCGTGCTTGAAGTTCCCATGCGTACCTTCCCCGGCCTCTTCGTGGGCCGCCGCACCGTCCTGCAGGCGCAGGAGGTCGCGGGCGAGGCGAAGTTGGGGACGGTCTACCGCTGCGGGGCGTGCGAGGAAGTGATCCTCACCGAAGCCGACGAGACCGCGCTGCGCGACGTGGTCGTCAAGTGCCGCTGCGGCGAGTTCAACCAACTCTAGGCGAGACTCCGCGGACGACCTCGGCCGCGCTTATCAGTCAGCGTCCATCTTCAGCGCGGCGATGAAGGCTTCCTGCGGGATCTCGACCTTGCCGAACTGCCGCATGCGCTTCTTGCCCTCCTTCTGCTTGTCGAGGAGCTTGCGCTTGCGGCTGATGTCGCCGCCGTAGCACTTGGCCGTCACGTCCTTGCGGAGCGCGCGCACCGTCTCGCGGGCGATGATCCGGCCGCCGATCGCCGCCTGGATCGGGATCTGGAACATGTGCGGAGGGATCAGCTCCTTCATCTTCTCGACCATGCCCCGGCCGCGGCTCTCGGCCCGGTCTCGGTGGACCAGCATGGAGAGCGCGTCCACCGGCTCGGCGTTGACCAGGATCGACATCTTCACGAGGTCGCCCACGCGGTAACCCTCGATGGAGTAGTCGAAGCTGGCGTAACCCTTCGAGATCGACTTCAGGCGATCGTAGAAATCGAACACCACCTCGTTCAGCGGCAGGTCGTAGACGACCATGGCGCGGTTGCCGACATAGGACAGCTCGCGCTGCTCGCCGCGGCGATCCTGGCAGAGCTTGATGATCGAGCCCAGGTACTCGTCCGGCGTGAAGATGGTGGCCTTGATCCAGGGCTCGGCGATGCTGTCGATCTTCACCGGGTCGGGTAGGTCGGCCGGGTTGTGCAGCTCGATCTCGTCGCCGTTGGTCATCTTCACGCGATAGACGACCGATGGGGCCGTCGCGATCAGGTCGAGGTCGAACTCGCGGGACAGGCGCTCCTGGATGATCTCGAGGTGCAGCAGGCCCAGGAAGCCGCAGCGGAAGCCGAAGCCGAGGGCCGCGCTGGTCTCCATCTCGTAGGTGAAGCTGGCGTCGTTCAGGCGCAGGCGGCCGATGGCGGCGCGCAGGTCCTCGAAGTCGGCCGCGTCCACCGGGAAGAGCCCGCAGAACACCACCGGCTGGACCTCGCGGAAGCCCGGCAGCGGCTTGTCGGTGGGCTTGCGCTCGTCGGTGATGGTGTCGCCGACGGCGGCGTGGGCCACTTCCTTGATCGAGGCGGTGATGAAGCCGACCTCGCCGGGGCCGAGCTCGGCCACGTCGGTCTGCTTCGGCCGGAACACCCCCAGACGGTCGATCTGATACTGGGCCCCGGTCTGCATCATCTTGACCTTCTGGCCGACCTTCAGCGTGCCGTCGAAGACGCGGACGAGCACGACCACGCCCAGGTACTGATCGTACCAGGCGTCGACCAGCAGGGCCTTCAGCGGCGCGTCGCGCTCGCCCTTCGGCGGCGGCAGGCGTCGGACGATGGCCTCCAGCACGTCGTGTATGCCGACGCCCGACTTGGCCGAGCATTCCACGGCGTCCGAGGCGTCCAGGCCGATCACGTCCTCGATCTGCTGGCGAACCCGGTCGGGTTCTGCGGCCGGCAGGTCGATCTTGTTCAGGACCGGCACGATCTCGTGGTTGTTGTCGATGGCCTGATAGACGTTGGCCAGGGTCTGGGCCTCGACGCCCTGGCTGGCGTCCACCACCAGGATCGAGCCTTCGCAGGCGGCCAGCGACCGGCTGACCTCGTAGGCGAAGTCCACGTGGCCGGGGGTGTCCATGAGGTTGAGGATGTAGGTCTCGCCGTCGTCGGCCTTGTAGTGCAGGCGTACCGTCTGGGCCTTGATGGTGATCCCGCGCTCGCGCTCGATGTCCATGTTGTCGAGCACCTGCTCGGACATCTCGCGCGCCGACAGCGCGCCCGTCTCCTGGATCAGGCGGTCGGAGAGCGTCGACTTGCCGTGGTCGATGTGCGCCACGATCGAGAAGTTGCGGATCTTGTCGAGGGGAGTCGTCATTGCGCGCGCCCTCTAGCACATATCGCGTGCTCTGCGAGGCGCAGGGTCGTCGCGCCGCGGAAACCCCCGCGGCCAGCCGGCTGCAAGGCCGGCTACGGGTCGGAGCGGACCCTCAGACGGTCATGCTCCGAGGAGCTGCCTCAGGTGGGTGCTGCTGGGCTGTCGTGTGGCTGTTGTGCTTCAGCCTTCCGTCATCCGCTCACCGGCGGCGGAAGGCGATCGGAGACAATCGCCAATTCACCCAACGGCGGAATGCGAAATGTAAAACCTTGTAACCGCGACACCCGCAAAGGTTGTGGTCTCTGAGGAGCGCCAGCAAGCTGCGCCACGAGTGATCGGAGTAGCGTAGTGCGCTTATCTCAAAGGCCTGAGTTCAAGGGCCGGCCCGGTGCGCCGGGGCGTTCGGCCCGTCGGTTCGCCGCACGCGCGAACCTATCCGGCGCCCCCTCCGAGGGCTCAAATGAGCCCCGAACCGCTGATGCGCGGGCTCCCCATCGAAATCTGCAGACCGCCTCCACGGCGCGCCATTCGCGCGCGCCGACAAGGCCGCCTCGGAGAACGCCATGCGAATGACGACCTCGGCCGCCCTGCTGGCCACCGCCTCCTGCTTCGCCCTCGCAGCGGCGCTGGCGCCGAACGCCGCCAGCGCGGGAACCTACAACGCAAGCGACGAGGCGTCGCTGAAGGCCGCGATCGCCAGCGCCAACGCAGATGCGGACGCCAACGCAACCATCACCCTCACCGCCGACATCACGGTCAGCGACCCTGCGACCATGCCGGCCGCGAGCAAGCCGATCACGCTGAACAGCGGCGGCTTCGACCTGAGCGTCGTCAGGTTCAACGGCCCGGGCCTCGTGACCGTGAGCGGCGGCGGAGAGGTTCAGCTGGTCGGCTCCAATGCCATCGCCGGCAACCTCGGGGCTCAGAGCGCGACGGTGCGCCTGCAGAGCGGCACGCTGAACGCGACGCAGATCGTCACCAGCGGGACCGGCGGAGCCTTTGTCGTCGGCGGTGCGGGGGTCGCCACGGCCACGGGCACGACGCAGGTGGGCGGGAGCGCCGGGCTGCTCCGGATGGAGGCTGGAGGCGTCCTTCATACGGCCGGCCTCACGATGGGGACCACCTGTGCGGCCGGCGCACTGGTCGTCGATGGCCCAGGCTCTTTGCTGCACGTGTCAGGCAGCATCAGCGTCAGCGCATCTACGTCGAGCGTGGGTAACCTCCAGGTGACAGGCGGCGGCAGGGTGCAAAGCGCCACGCTGACCATCGGCAACGCCTTTTTCGGCAACACGGTCGCATCGCAGCTGACCGTCACAAATCCGGGCTCCACTGTCGCGCTCAGCAGCGACCTGTTTCTCGCACGAGGCGCCATCTCGGTTCTGGACGGGGGCGCCTTCAGCGCGGCCAGCGGAAACCTGAATGGCGTCGGCGGCGACGCCGACCTGTTCATCCGCAATCCTGGCTCGAGCTTCAGCGTGACGGCCGACCTGAACGTCGGAGCCGCTACAGCGAACGGGAGGGCCGCCGTCACCGTGGCGGACTCCGCCAACCTGACCGTTGGCGGCCAACTCAAGCTGGGGCACATCGCGGGCTGAACCGGCGTCCTGAACATCGGCGGCGTCGAAGGCCAGGCCGCCGCCGCTCCCGGAGCCGTGCAGGCCACGACCCTGGTCTTCGGACCGGGCGTCGGCCGGCTCAACTTCAACCACACCTCCATCAACTACGACTTCGGTGCGGCAATCTCCGGCAACGGGGCGATCAACCAGGTGGCGGGCGTCACCCGGCTGACGGGCGACAACTCTGGCTTCGCGGGAACGACCACGATCTCGGGCGGAACCCTGAGCATCGGGAACGGCGGGGCAACGGGTTCCATCGCCGGGAACATCGTCAACAACGCGACCCTGACCTTCAACCGCACCGGCGCGCTGACCTATGGCGGCGCCATCACCGGCACGGGCGCGGTGAACATCCAGGGCGGCGGCGCCCTGACATTGACGGGCCAGTCCGCCATCGGCGGCGTCGTCACGCTTGTCGGCAGCACCCTGAACCTCCAGGGCGGCGCCCAGCTCGAGACGTCGAGCAACTTCAACGCCCGCGGGATCGCGGCGGCGCGCGTCAGCGGGCCGGGATCGGCGCTGCTCGTCGGTGGCGCCGCCATGATCGGCAACACCGATGGTACTCAGATCACGTTCGTGGTCGAGAACGGGGGAGAGGTCGAGGCCGGCCTCTTCGCGATCGCGTCGAGCGACATCACGCCGGAAGCCGACGTGACCGTCACCGGGACCGGGTCTCTCATCACCGCCACCGATGTGCAGGTGGCCATCAATGTCGGCGGGAATGTGGGCCGGCTGACGATTTCGGACGGCGGCCGGATCAACAGCGCCGGCGCCTGGATCGGTTACGACTTCGGCAACGCCACGCCGGCGGAGGTCACGGTCTCCGACGCCCTTTGGACCGTCACGGGCAACATGCGGTTCCGCACCGGCCGCATGGAGATCGTCAACGGCGGCTTCGTCGGAGCGGGCAATCTCAACGTGGGCGCGGACGGAGGCCTGGCCGACCTGCGGGTCGCGGACGGCTCCACGCTCGCGACGGGCGTCTTCAATATCGGTGTCGGCGCCGGGGCAGCCGTCACCACGCTCTCGGGCGGCTCCGCGATCAGCGTCACCGGTCCGATGAGCATCGCCTTGAACTCGTCGGGCTCCGGAGTGCTCAACATCGGCGGCGCTGAGGGGCAGGCCGCGGCCACGGCGGGCGTGCTCTCGGCGGCGACGCTGAGCTTCGGGCCCGGCGATGGGCGGCTGAACTTCAACCACACCTCGACGAACTACAGCCTGGCCACGCAGTTCATTGGGCAGGGCGCGATCAACCAGGTGGCGGGCGTCACCCACCTGACGGGGGCCAGCACGGGCTACACGGGCCTGACCACCATCTCGGGCGGCGAGTTGCGCGTGGACGGGACGCTTGGCGGCGCGACGAGCACGGTGGCGGTGAACGCGGGCGGTCTGCTGGGCGGCTCGGGCACGGTCGGCGGCGACGTCACGGTGGCCAACGGCGGCGTCCTCGCGCCGGGCAACAGCCCGGGCACGCTGACCATCGCCGGCGACCTGGTGCTGAACGGCGGCTCGATCCTGCAGATGGAGTTCGGGGCGGCCGACGATCCCGGCAACGCGCTGAACGACCTGATCGTGGTGGGTGGCGACCTGCGGCTGGATGGGACGATCGATGTCACGGAGACGGCCGGCGGCGTCTTCGGCGACGGGCTCTATCGGATCATCGACTACACGGGCACGCTCGACGACCAGGGTCTGAACGTGGGCGTCCTGCCGGCCGGCTCGGCCACGGTGCAGACCTCCATCGCCAACCAGGTGAACCTGATCGTCAGCGGCGTCTCGGGCGGCGGTGGCGGCGGCGGTGGCGGCGGTCCGCCCCCGCCGACGTTCAGCTTCTGGGACGGCGACGGCGGGACGGCGGCGGACGGCCAGATCACCGGCGGGTCGGGGACCTGGAGCCGTACGGGGGCGGCCTGGACCAGCGCCGAGGCGACCGCCAACGGCGCCTACACCGAGCCGTCGTTCGCCGTCTTCGCAGGCACGGGCGGAACGGTCACCGTGGACGCCAGCGGGGGACCGATCGGGGCGACCGGCCTGCAGTTCGCCGCCGACGGCTACCAGCTCCAGGGTGGGGGGATCGCGCTGGGGACGCCCGAGGCGACGATCCGCGTCGGCGACGGCACGGCGGCGGGCACCGGCTTCACCGCGGTGATCGCCTCGGAGCTGACGGGCGTGACCCGGGTGGTGAAGGACGACCTCGGGACCCTCGTGCTGACGGGCGCCAACACCTATGCCGGGGGCACCACCATCGCGGCCGGGACGCTGCGGATCGGCGACGGCGGGACCTCGGGCTCGATCCAGGGCGACGTAGCCAACGAGGGCCGCCTCGTCTTCGACCGGTCGGACGCGGTGACCTTTGCCGGGACGATCTCCGGCTCGGGCTCGGTGCGCCAGGCCGGGACGGGGACGACCGTGCTGACCGGCGCGAACAGCTATGCCGGCGGCACGACCATCGCCGCCGGGACCCTGCAACTGGGCGACGGCGGGACGAGCGGCTCCATCGCGGGCAACGTGGCCAACGACGGGACGCTGGCGTTCAACCGCGCCGACGCCGTGACCTTCTCGGGCGTGATCTCGGGCGCGGGCGCGGTGCGCCAGATGGGCGCCGGAACCACGGCGCTGACGGCCGCCAACACCTACGCGGGCGGCACGACCATCGCGGCCGGGACCCTGCGGGGAACAGCGGCCAGCTTCGGCTCCGGCGCCATCCAGGACGACGGCGCCCTGGTGATCGACCAGGCGGCGGATGCGACCTTCGCCAACGCCCTGAACGGCGGCGGGACCTTCACAAGCTCGGCGCGGGACGGCTGACCTACAGCGGCGCCGGAACCCTCGGCGGCCCCACTGACGTGCAGGCGGGCGTGCTGGCGGTGAACGGGTCGCTGGCGGGCTCCACCGTGACGGTGCGCGGCGGCGCGGGCCTGACCGGCTCGGGGATTGTCGGCGGCGCCAACCTCGAGACCGGCGCCACCGTCGCGCCGGGCGAAAGCGGCGTCGGGACGCTCACCGTGAACGGCGGCTTCGCCCAGGCGGCCGGTTCCACCTATCAGGCGCAGGTCGACCCGGCGACCAGCGCGTCCGACCGCATCGTTGTGGGCGGCGCGGCGACGCTCGCCCCCGGCGCGGTGCTGAACGTGAGCCGCGTGGGCGGCGGGACTTATCGGGTCGGCCAGTCCTTTGTGGTGCTGAGCGCCGCCGGCGGCGTGACCGGGACCTACACCCTGGCCGGCGAAACCGGGGCGCTGTCCGCTTTCCTGGGCCTGGACGACGCCTACGACGCCAACAACGTCTATCTCACGGTCGAGCAGGTCCGCGCACTCGCCGAAGCGGCGCAGACGCCGAACCAGACGGCCGCAGCCACGGGCGCCGACCGCCTGGCGGAGGACAACGCCCTGCGCACGGCGCTGGTCAATCTGGCCGACGATCCGACCGCCCGCGCCGCCTTCGACCAGCTCTCGGGCGAGGCGCATGCGTCCGGCCAGGCGGTGCTGGTCCAGCAGAGCGGCATGATCCGCGATGCGGCGATGGCGCGGTTGGACGACTGCGATGAGCAGGTCGGCGCAGCGGAGGAGGCCTGCGACCGGCCCGCGGGCTGGGCCCAGGTGTTCGGCGGCTGGGGCAAGCTGGACGGCGACAGCAACGCCGCCCAGGCCGACCAGTCCTCGGCCGGCTTCCTGCTCGGAATGGACGCCCCGCTGGGCGGCTGGCGGCTCGGCGCCTTCGCGGGCTACACCCGCTCGGACTGGGACGTGGACGCCCGCGCCTCCAAGGGCGAGAGCCAGGACTATCACCTCGGCGCCTACGCCGGCCGCGAACGCGGCGCGCTGAGCCTGCGCGCCGGCGGCGCCCTGGCCTGGCACGAGATCGACACCGACCGCACCGTGGCCTTCCCGGGCCTCAGCCAGTCGCTCGAGGCTGGTTACGACGCCCGCACGACCCAGGCCTTCGCCGACCTGGCCTACAGCCTCCCGGCCGGCGGCCTCGACTGGAGCCCGTTCGTCAACGTCGCCCACGTGCGGCTGCGGACGGACGGCTTCACCGAGACCGGCGGCTCGGCGGCGCTGAGCGGCGCGACCGAGACCATGAGCCAGACCGTCACCACGCTCGGCGTCCGGCCATCCACCCGCCTCGCGCTCGGCGGGACCGAGGCGCGGCTGCGGGCCTTGCTCGGCTGGCGCCACGCCTTTGGAGAGGTCGCGCCCAAGACCAGGGTGGCCTTCGAAGACGGCGAGGCCTTTGCGGTGACGGGGGCTGCGCTCGCCCGCGACGCGGCGGCGCTGGACCTGCGTCTGGAGCTGCCCTTCGGCGCCCGGGGCATGGCGGGGATTTCCTACGGCGGTCAGTACAGCGGCAAGGCCACGCAACACCGCCTCAGGGCCGACCTGCGGGTGCGCTTCTAGCCAAGCGAGGTCGCGTCCGAGCCGCGGGCGCGACCTCACGCTAGCGCCGTCGCCACGGGGGCAGCCGCACCCCGGCCGGGGCGGAACGCCGACAACCTGCTCGACGAGACGCGGCGCGGTTCGCTTCGGAGGCGATCGTGACAGCCAATGAGTTCAAGAAGCGCGCTCAAGAAGCCGAACTTGCAGCGAAACGCGCGACGTCGACGGCGGAGCGGGAGGCATACGAACGCGTAGCGCAAGGCTGGCGCCAGCTTGCGGCGCAAGCGGAGCGTGGCGCCAAGCGCGAGTCCTGAACCCGTCGCGGGCGGTGAGGTCTGCGTCTGGACCTGACCTCAACGTCATGTCGAGAGCTACGGCTGACTTTGGCCGGGCTACTCGGGGCGGCGCCTGGGCCGGACAGCAGGCGAGGGGCCGCCAGCTCTTCGCCTCACCAGGCCCGAAGATCGCTAGCGCCGCGGCTGGCGCACCATCGGCTTGATTCCGGGGAAATCTCCGGGCTGGACGGAGCCTAAGACTTCGAAGCCATGGCGCTCGTAAAGCGGCTCGTTCTTGGGGTTGGAGCTCTCGAGGTAAGCGATGACCCTGTCCTCGTCGCAGCGCCGCAACGATTCCCGGAGAATCGCCGACCCGTAGCCGCGCCCCTGGCGGGCGGGATCGACGCCAATCATCGCCAAGTACCAGTGGGGCTCCTCTGGATGGTAGCGGGCGATGGTCTCGCCCACCTCGGCGAGCACGGGCAATTTCTCCTCCCGCGCCAGCTCGCCGATCACCGCCATCATGGCCTCTCGGTCCGTGGTAACGCCGGGCGGGAGCCATAGCGCGGCTGCGGCGGCGTCCTCTGCGAGCCAAGCCGTGCCCGCCTCCAGAGCGGCCCCGCCCATCGCGCGGGCGAAGGGACGGAAGCCCTTCAGGAGCTTTTCGGGCGTGTCCAGCACATAGCGCAGGCAAGGGTCGCCGCTGAACGCCAGCATGAGCGTGTCGAGAACGGCGTCACTCTCCGACGCTTGCGCGGCGCGCACTCCGTAGTCACTCATGACAACCTCCTGCGCCTCTCCTGGCAGCTGACCAGTTGAGCAGGCGCTGCAGGGCCTGACCAGGGATGTGAGCTCAACTTCGGGCTCCGAACAGCGAGCGGGGACGCACCCAAGCGCGGTCGCCGTCCGACAAATTCCGCGGCTAGCTCTCGAACATGGCCCGCCTCCCGTTTCCTGCCCTCCCACATCTTTGGATCGTCGGCCTCGCCGTGTTCGCTCTGCCGGGATTGGGGGCCGCCCAGCCTCGGGCATCGGATCCGGACCTCGAGTGCCTCGTCGACGTGGCGAGGTCGAAAGGCAGGCTCGCGGACGCCGACAAGCGGCGTGCTGACCTCGCGATGATGTACTACCTGGGTCGCCTGACCACTCGGATGAGCGAGACGGAAGTCGCCGAGCGGATCGCGCAACTGCCGCGCCCGACCACGGAGGAGCAGGCGACGGCGATCAGACGTCGCTGCGCCGCCGACCTTCTTACCGCCGCCATCTTCCTGGCTCCGATCAACAAGGCGCTGTCGGAGGCGGCCAAGTAGTCGCCGACAGCGCCGCGGCGGATGAGCGGGTGGGACGTCGCGTCACGGCGATTGTGGTTAATCCGGCATTAAGCTGCGCGGCGGCATCAGACCGTGGGGACGGGAGCTGGAAGCTACAAGGAGGCACGCCGCCCATGGACCGTCGCACGCTCATCGCCACCGGGCTCGTCGCCCTCAGTGCGCCCGCCCTGGCGCGCGCCCAGTCGATCTCGAGCGAACCCCTGCCGCCGGCCGGCGAAGCGCCGCCGCCCCAGGCCACCGAAGGCCCGCCGGCGCCGCAGCCTCCGACGCCGACCTACTCCGCCGGCAACGAGGACAAGACCTACAGCCAGGACGAGATCGTCCGCGGCGTGTCCGACTTCATGGGCGTCACGGCCGAGACGGCCGGCGGCGTCGTCGAGCGCCTGTTCGCCAAGAACGGCCGTCCGACCGGCTACATCGCCGGCGAGGAGGGCTCGGGCGCCTTCGTGGTCGGCGGCCGCTACGGCCGCGGCCTGCTCTACATGAAGGACAAGGAGCCGATGGAGGTCTTCTGGCAGGGCCCGTCGATCGGCTGGGACTTCGGCGGCAACGCCAGCCGCGTCTTCACGCTGGTGTACGACCTGCACGTGCCCGAGATGATCTTCCAGCGCTTCCCCGGCGTGGAAGGCTCGGCCTATGTGGTGGGCGGCCTGGGCGTGAACTACCAGAAGGCCAGCGGCGTGACCCTGGCTCCGATCCGCGCCGGCGTCGGCCTGCGCCTGGGCGCGAACGTCGGCTACCTGGCCTACACGCGGAAGCGGAACATCCTGCCGTTCTAGGCGGCGAGGGTTTCCAGGAAGCGCACCGGCTGGCCCAGGTGCGGGGCCGTGATCTCGCCGTCCCGCATCACCACCCGGCCGCGGACGATCGTCGCCATCGGCCAGCCTTTGGCCTCCAAGCCGTCGAAGGGCGTCCAGCCCACGCGGCTGGCCATGTCCTCGTGGCGGATCGTCTTGCGGGCCTTGAGATCGACCACGGTCAGGTCGGCGTCGTAGCCCACGGCCAGCCGGCCCTTGTCGGCGAGGCCGAAGATGCGGTTGGCGCCGTGGCTGGTCAGGTCGACCAGGCGCTCCAGGCTGAGGCGTCCCTCGGCCACGTGGGTCAGCATCACGGGCAGCAGCGTCTGCACGCCCGGCATGCCGGACGGCGAGGCCGGGTACGGCCGGGCCTTCTCTTCTTTTGTGTGCGGCGCGTGGTCTGAGCCGATGACGTCGGCCACGCCGTTGGCGACGCCCAGCCAGAGGCCGTCGCGGTGCTCGGGCCCGCGGATCGGCGGGTTCATCTGGGCGAAGCCCTTCAGCCGCTCGTAGGCCTCGGGGCCGGCGAGCGTCAGGTGCTGCGGCGTCACCTCGACCGAGGCCACGTCCTTGTGATGGGCGAGGTAGGCGATCTCCTCGCGCGTGGTCACGTGCAGGACGTGGATGCGCTTCCCGAGGCTGCGGGCGATCCGCACCAGCCGCTCCGTGGACTGGATCGCCGACTGGGCGTCGCGCACCTCGTAGTGGCTGGTCCAGTCGCCGGTGCGCGCCAGCGGTCGGCGATCGGCCAGGCGGTACTCGTCCTCTGAGTGGAAGGCGGCGCGGCGATGGATGTGCCGCAGCACCTGCTCGACGCCCTCGTCGTCCTGCACCAGCAGGGTGCCGGTGGAGGCGCCCATGAAGACCTTGATGCCGCAGCAGCCGGGCAGGCGCTCCAGCTCGCCCAGGAACTTCGCGTTCTCGTGCGTGCCGCCGACGTAGAAGGCGTGGTCGCAGTGCATGCGGTCCCGCGCCCGGGCCAGCTTGTCCTCCAGCGTCGCCGGGTCGGTGGTGGTGGGCTCGGTGTTCGGCATCTCGAACACGGCCACGACGCCGCCCAGCACCGCCGCGCGCGAGCCGGTCTCCAGGTCTTCCTTCCACTCGAGGCCGGGCTCGCGGAAGTGCACCTGCGTGTCGATCACGCCGGGCAGCACCGTCAGGCCGGCGGCGTCGAAGGTCTCGCCGGCCGAGGCCTGGGAAAGGTCGCCGATGGCGGCGATCTTGCCGCCGCGAACGCCGATGTCGGCAGGGCCACGCCCGGCGTGGTTCACCACCTCGCCGCGGCGGACGATCAGATCGAAGGTCTCAGCCATGGGTCGTGGCCTCCGTGGCGGCGAGCAGTTCGTTCGCCGCGCCTACCACCTTCTCCACCGGAAGGTCCATCATGTGGCAGATGGCCTGGTCCAGGCCGGGGTCCACCGCTCGGATCTGCTCGAACTCGCGCGGCCCCCGCACGACCCGGGCATTCGGCCCCCAGGGCGCGTAGAGCCGCTCGTCCGACGGCCCGAACAGGCCGAGCGTCGGCGTCCCCGCGGCGGCGGCCAGGTGCATGGCGCCGCTGTCGTTGCCGATGAACAGGCGCGCGTGCGTCAGCGCCGCGTAGGCGGTCAGCAGGTCCTTGCCCGTCAGGTCGATGATCCGGTTCGGTCCGACGTCGCGCAGGCCTCGCACCAGATGCGCATCGCCAGGCCCGCCCACCACCATCAGCCGGCCGCCCTTCAGCGGGCCTTCGCCGCGCAGCAGCCGCATGGCCGCCTGACTGAAGCGCTCGACGGGCCAGGTCTTGCCGATCCAGTTGGCGGCGGGCCCCAGCGCCAGGATCGGCCCTTCGCCGGCGACGAGCTCGGCGGCGTAGGCGTCGATTTCGGGCGAGGTGAAGAGATGGGGCGCGGCCGGCTCGTCCTCGATGCGCAGGACACGGGCGGCTTCGACCACCTTGTGAACGGGCTCGGCGCTCTTCTTGTGGATCGCCCGGCGGCGCGTGCGCAGGAACCGGGCCAAGCCCGAGCCGCGCAGGTCCACGACCAGTCCCCAGCGGCGCTGGCGAACCTGCCGCCAGAGCTCGAACCAGTGGCCGCCGGACTTGGCCTTCTCCATGACGATCACCCGGTCGAGGTTCGGGACCTCGGCGAACAGCGGGGCCGCGGCCGGGCCGGCCACGATGGTGAACCGCGCGTGCGGGATCTCGTCGTGCAGCCGCTTGATCAGCCCCGAGGAGAGCACGGCGTCGCCGATGCGCGTCGCGGTGATGAAAAGAATCGGAAACGGACCGGACACCATGCGCCACCCATAGCCCAACCCGCCGCTGGCGCTACACCGCGGCGCGCCCCAAATTGCAGGTCATGACTGTCGCTCAGCTGAACAGCCGCGCGGTGATCGCCGTCGGCGGTCCCGACTGGCGGACCTTCCTGCAAGGTCTGCTGACCCAGGACGTGGAGACGCTCAGGCCCGGCGAGGCCCGTTTCGGCGCCCTGCTGACGCCTCAGGGTCGGTTGCTCTACGACCTGTTCCTGGTGGGCGCCGACGAGGGGTGCCTGCTGGACGTGGCCGCCGAGCACCGGGACGCGCTGCTCCAGCGCCTGACGCTCTACCGGCTGCGCGCCAAGGTGGACCTGGCCGCCAGCGAGGCGAAGGTGTTCGCGGCCTTCCCGGCGTCGGACGGCATTGTCGACCCGCGCCTGCCCGAGCTGGGCGCCCGCATTTACGGGGAGGGCGCCGGCGATGCCGATGAGACGGCCTACGAAGCTCACCGCCTCGCGCTGGGCGTGCCCGGCCCCGCCGACTGGGGCTCGGACAAGACCTATCCCATCGAGGCCAATTTCGACCTCCTCGGCGGCATCGACTTCAAGAAGGGCTGCTTCGTCGGCCAGGAGACGACCTCTCGGATGAAGCGCCGGGGTCAGGTGAAGAGCCGCATGCTGCCGATCACCTTCGAGGGGGCGCCCCCGCCGCCCGGAACCGAGATCCTCGCGGGCGAACTGCGGGCGGGCGAGGTGCTGTCGGGCGTGGACGGCCGGGCCATGGCCTTGGTCCGGCTGGACCGGGCGCTGGGCGCGCCCCTCACCGTCGGGGATCGTTCGGCGCAAGTCGAAACGCCGGCCTGGTTCCCGCAAACGGCTGGGGATAACGCGGCTTAGGCGTCCGGATGCGGCGAAAGGGAGCTTGAGGTTCGGCGCGCCGTCAGGTGAGGGTGCCGCCGATGACTGAGGCCCCGACGCGCTGCACCTGGAAAGGGATGAACGGCGACCCGTTCTACGAGCGCTACCACGACGAGGAGTGGGGCGTGCCCGAGTACGACTCCCGGGCGCTTTGGGAGAAGCTGGTGCTGGACGGCTTCCAGGCGGGGCTGTCGTGGATCACGATCCTGCGCAAGCGTGAGGCCTTCCGCGAGGCGTTCGACGGCTTCGATCCGGAGAAGGTCGCAGCCTACGACGACGCCGACCGCGCCCGGCTGATGGCCAACGCCGGCATCATCCGCTCGAACGCCAAGATCGACGCCGCCATCTCGGGCGCGCGGATCTACCTCGACATGCGCGACCGCGGCGAGGACTTCTCGGACTTCTGCTGGGGCTTCGTGGGCGGCAAGCCCGTGCAGAACCGCTGGGGCCCCGGCGACGTGCCGGCGCAGACGCCACTGGCGGTGGAGGTCTCCAAGGCGCTGAAGGCAAAGGGCTTCAAGTTCGTGGGGCCGGTGATCGTCTATGCCTGGATGCAGGCGACGGGCCTGGTCAACGACCACCTGACCTGCTGCTTCCGCCACGACGAAGTGAAGAGGCTCGTGCGCTGATGGCCAAAGGTCCCACGATGCTCCTCGAGAAGGCGTTCGTCGGCGGCCCGGTCTGCGGGGTCGACGAAGCGGGCCGCGGTCCGTGGGCGGGGCCGGTCTCGGCCGCCGCCGTGATCCTCGACCCCAATCCCCGCAAGATCCCGAAGGGCCTGGACGATTCCAAGAAGCTCTCCGCGAAGGCTCGAGAGAGCCTGGAGCTCGAGATCAAGGCGAAGGCGGTGGCCTGGGGCGTGGGCTTCGCCAGCGTCGAGGAGATCGCGAGCCTCAACATCCTGCACGCCACCGGCCTGGCCATGTGCCGGGCCATCGAGGCCATGGCGGTGAAGCCGGCGTTCGCCCTCGTGGACGGCAACTATCGGTTCAAGCTGCCCTGCGAGGTGACGACGGTGGTGGGCGGCGACGGCAAGTCCAAGTCGATCGCCGCAGCCTCGATCCTGGCGAAGGTCGCCCGCGACCGGCTGATGACCGAGATGGATGCCGTCTACCCTGGCTACGGCTTCGCCAGCCACAAGGGCTATCGCGCTCCGGTCCACGCGGAGGCGCTGCTGACGCTCGGGCCCTGCCAGATCCACCGCCTGAACTGGGGACCGGTGAAGCTGGCGCTGATGGGCAAGGACCCGCTGATGGCGTTCGAGGACGCCTTGCAGGACGAACTGCCCTTCGCCGACTAACGCTTGACGCGACGTAACCCGCGTCTGCAACCGGCGGTAAGTCAACGAATTTCTTACGACTTTGCCAGTATGGGGCAGCGGTAACTCGTCTGGAGCCCGCATGCTCGCGGTTCTGACCTGCGTCTACGAAGGCCACGACCTCCGGTTGGTGGCGGCCGCCGCGCTGATCTGCGCGACGGCGTGCCTCGCTGCGTTCGGCTTCCATCTGCGCAGCCTGCGGACGCGGGATGGGATGCGCTGGGCCTGGACCGGCTTCAGCGGTCTGGCCGCGGGCGCGGGCGTCTGGGCCACCCATTTCGTCGCTATGCTGGCCTACCAGCCGCACCTCCCGGTTGGTTACGACCCGGTGGGCACGGCCGCGTCGCTGGCGATCTCCGTCGGCGGTATGTTGCTGGGCTTCGGGCTGCCGGTGCTGGCCCGCAACCGCGCGGGCCAGTTGGCCGGCGGCGCCGTCACCGGCGCGACAGTCGGCGCGATGCACTACACCGGCATCCTGGCCATGCGCGCCCAGGCCCAGATGGTTTGGGAGCCCGTCTATCTGACAGCGTCCATTGTCCTCGGCGTTGTGCTTGCCATGCTGGCGTTCGGGGCCCGTGGCCGGCTCCGCGGCCCGCGTGCGCTGTTCGTGCCGGCGGTCATCCTGGTCCTAGCGATCTGCAGCCTGCACTTCACGGGCATGACCGCCCTGACGCTCGCGCCCGATCCGACGCTCGCACCCCCGGCCGAGGCGATGGGGCGCGGCAAGCTGGCGGTGGCCGCAGGCGGTCTCGCGGTCCTTATCCTGGCCGCCGCTGGCAGCCTGATCTGGATGGAGCGCCTCGGCCGGCGTTCGACGCTGAAGAGCGTGCGCAGCGCCCTCGACGTCGTTCCTGCAGGCCTCGCGTTCTTCGACCCGGCCGGACGGCTCACCGCCTGGAACCACGCCTTCGCCGACCTGATGGACGGCTGCGGCCGGCCGCCGGCCACGGGCGTGCGGCGCGAGCGCTTCGTGGAAGCGGCCCTGCTGGCCGGCTGGCGACCGGTCGAGAGCCCCGACGCGGTCGAGCGCTGGAACGCCCATGTGGACGGCGCGAGCGTGCCGCCCTCCGAGCTGCGCCTGCCCGACGGCCGCTGGATGCGGCACGAGGCCTTCACCACCCACGACGGCGGCGGCGTGACGGTGATGACCGACGTCACCGAGCAGCGGGAGACGGCCCGCACGCTGGCCGAGGCGCGCGACGCCGCTGAGGCCGCCAACCGAGCCAAGACCGAATTCCTGGCCAACATGAGCCACGAGATCCGCACGCCCCTGAACGGGGTGCTGGGCGTGGCCGACATCCTCATGCGCAGCCCGCTCTCAGCGAAGCAGCAGGAGCTGGTGGGCGTAATCCAGGCGTCGGGCTCGCTGCTGAACGCGCTGCTGAACGACCTGCTGGACCTCGCCCGCATCGAAGCGGGCGCCGTCGAGCTGCGGCCCGAGAGAGCCAGCCTGGGCGAGGTCGTCCGCTCGGCCCGCGACCTGTTCCAGGCCCGGGCCGACGAGCTGGGCCTCGCGCTCGCTGCTGAGGTTGATCCGGCGTGCGAGACCGACGTGCTTTGCGACGCCGTGCGCCTGCGTCAGGTGCTGGGCAACCTGCTGAGCAACGCCCTGAAGTTCACCGACGAGGGGCGTGTGACCCTGCGCGTCGTGCGCTCGGGCGCGCGCGTCCGCTTCGAGGTCGAAGACACCGGGGCCGGCTTCGACGAGGCCTCCCGAGCCACCATGTTCCAGCGCTTCCGGCAGGGCGACAACACCTCCACCCGTCGCCACGGCGGCGCGGGCCTGGGGCTCGCCATCTGTGACGAGTACGTGCGCCTGATGGGCGGCGAACTTGATTGCGCCAGCCGCCCTGGAGAAGGTTCGGTGTTCCGCTTCGAGCTGGACCTGCCGGCCCTCGAACCTGCAGCGCCCGCCGGAGCCGTCGAGGACGAGGCGCCGGAACCGGTTCCGGGCGAAGGCTTCCGCGTGCTGGTCGTCGACGACAACGCCGTCAACCGGCAGGTCCTGCAGCTGATCCTGGAGAGCGCCGGCATCGACTGCGAAAGCGTCGAGAACGGGCAGGAGGCCGTGGACGCCGTCGCGCGCGGCGCCTTCGACGCCATCCTCATGGATATCCAGATGCCGGTCATGGACGGGCTGGAGGCCACGCGGCGCATCCGCGCCTGGGAAGAGGCCCAGGCCCGCCAGCGCGCGCCGATCTACATCGTCTCGGCCAATTGCCTGCCCGAGCACGTGGACGCCGGTCGTGTCGCAGGCGCCGACGGACACCTGAACAAGCCGGTGTCGGTCGCCGAACTGCTGGGCGTCCTGGCCCCGCACGTCGCGGAAGCGCGCAAGGCGGCTTAACTTCCCGTTGACCATGCGCGTCAACGGGGCCTTCACCATAAGGCTCCAGGATTCAGTTTCCTGTTCCTGTAGGGTTTGCGCGATGGGCCTGCCGGTCGACACCATCATTGAGGGCGATTGCCTGGAGGAGCTGAAGAAGCTCCCGGACCGCTCGGTCGACCTGGTGTTCGCCGATCCGCCTTACAACCTGCAACTGGGCGGCGACCTGCTGCGGCCCGACAACTCGAAGGTGGACGCGGTCGACGACCACTGGGACCAGTTCGAGAGTTTCGAGGCCTACGACGCCTTCACCCGCGCCTGGCTGAAGGAATGCCGCCGCGTGCTGAAGGACGACGGCGCGATCTGGGTGATCGGCAGCTACCACAACATCTTCCGGGTGGGCGTGGCGGTGCAGGACCTGGGCTTCTGGATCCTCAACGACATCGTCTGGCGCAAGTCGAACCCGATGCCGAACTTCAAGGGCACCCGGTTCACCAACGCCCACGAAACCCTGATCTGGGCGACCAAGTCGCGCGGCGGCCGTCGCTACACCTTCAACTACGACGCCATGAAGATGGCGAACGACGAGCTGCAGATGCGCTCGGACTGGACGCTGCCGCTGTGCACGGGCGACGAGCGCCTGAAGGACGGCGCCGGCGCCAAGGCCCATCCGACCCAGAAGCCCGAGGCCCTGCTGCACCGGGTGATCCTGGCCTCCACCAAGCCCGGCGACGTGATCCTGGATCCGTTCTTCGGCACCGGCACGACGGGCGCCGTCGCCCGCAGGCTCGGCCGCAAGTTCGTCGGCATCGAGCGCGAGGCCGAGTACGCCAAGCTCGCCAAGCAGCGCATCGCCAAGGTCGTGCCGGCCACCGCGGACGAGATGGCGGTGACCGGCTCGAAACGGGCCGAGCCGCGCATCCCCTTCGGCACGATCGTCGAAGCCGGCCTCCTGCGGCCAGGCGACGTCCTCTACTGCCCCAAGGGCCGCAACGCCGCCCGTGTGCGCGCCGACGGCAGCCTGGTCGTGGGCGAGCTCTCGGGCTCGATCCACAAGGTCGGCGCGATGGTTCAGTCGGCTCCGGCCTGCAACGGCTGGACCTACTGGCACTTCAAGTCGGACAAGGGTCTGGCCCCAATCGACGTGCTGCGGGCCAAGGTGCGCTCTCAGCTCTCGGCCTAGCTTCGAAGGGCTGGTACGACGCGTAGGTGATGAGCCCCCGCGTCCTCGTCTTCACGCTCTGCACCTTCGCCTTCGGCTCGGCGGCGTTCATTTTCGCCGGCCTGCTGGAGGTGATGGCGCGCGATCTCGGCGTCTCGACCGCCGTCGCGGGCCAGCTGCAGACCGTCTTCGTGCTCACCGCCGCCGTGCTAGGCCCCATCGCCGCCTGGCTGCTCGGCCGCGTGGACCGCAAGATCGTCCTGACGCTTTCGCTGGGGCTGGGCGTCGCGGCACACCTGGCGTGTGCGATCACGCCGGACTTTCCCACGCTCCTCGTGTTGCGGGCCTTCGCGGGCCTGGCAGGCGCTGTCGCGGGGCCTTCGGCCAGTATCGCGGCGGCGGCGCTGGCGCCGCCGGAGAAGCGCGGCTCGGCCATCGCCATGACCACCGGCGGCATGACGTTGGCCTTTGTGCTGGGCATCCCGCTGGGCAGCGTCGTGGGCTCGATCTTCGACTGGCGGGCGACCTTCGTATTCGCCGGCGCGCTATCCGGGCTGGCGCTCGCAGGCGTGCTCATCTTCATGCCGAGCGTGAAGCCGCCGCCCAAGCGTGAGGGCGGCAAGCTGCCGGTGAGCCACATCTGGCCGCTGTACCTGACCACCTTCCTGCTGTTCGCGGCGAACATGACGGTGAACCTCTACATCGCTCCGCTGGTGCGGGTGGGCGCCGGCGTCACCGGGGCGGGCGTCGCGGCCTTCCAGATGATGATCGGCGTGGGTTCGGTGCTGGGCCTGTGGCTGGGAGCCCGGGCCGCGAACCGTTACGCCGGCAAGACCTGGATCCTGCAGGGCTTCGGCATCCAGGCTGCGGCCATGACCCTGCACTTCCTGGCCACCCACCACGCCCTGCCGCCCGGCTGGCCCAGCATGGTGTTGGTGGCCCTAGCGATCTTCGTGGCCGCCACGGCGCTGTTCTCCATGACGCCGGTGGTGCAGGCGCGGCTGATCCAGATGACCGACGGCGCGCCGGTCGCCATGGCGCTCAACGGCTCCGTGGTCTCGGTCGGGCAGGCGCTGGGCTCGGCCCTGGGGGGCGCGTCGCTCGCGATGTTCGGCGTGCCGGCGATCCCGGGCGCGGCGCTCGCCATGTCGCTGGTGGCGCTGACGACCCTGCTGTTCGTCTTCCCGACGGGCGAGCCCGACTAGAGCAAGTTGGTCAGGCCGGCGCGCGCGGCCTTGAGGAAGACGCTGGGCAGGGCCTCGAGGTCGCCCCGGGGGCTCCAGATGACGCCGTCGGCTTCGCCCTCCGCCCGCAGAAGGCGCAGCGTCAGGGTGAAATGGGTGAAGCCGTGCTCCACCTCGCCAACGCCGCGCCATTCGGCCTCGGCCGGCGCGGCGGCCACCGCCTCGGCGTCGCTCCAGCGCTCGGCGCGCCAGTCGGAGGTCGGCAGGGCCAGCATGCCGCCCAGCAGCCCCTTCGGCGGCCGGCGGACGAGCGCCACCTGATCCCCACGGGTCAACACATAGGCCACGCCGTGCCGGTGGGGCCGTTCGGCCTTGGCCGTCTTCCGCGGATAGGCGGCAGGCGTGCCTGTCGTGAACGCCGCGCAGTGGTCCGCCACCGGGCAGCGGTCGCAGAGCGGCGCCTTCGGCCGGCAGATGGTGGCGCCCAGATCCATCAGCGCCTGGGCCCAGTCGCCGGGACGGTCCTCGGCCACCAACGCGGCGGCGAGGCGCTTAAGTTCCGGCTTGGCGTCCGGTAGCGGCTGCTCGACGGCGAACAGCCGCGACATCACCCGCTCGACGTTGCCGTCGACCACATTGGTCGGACGGTCGAAGGCGATCGCCGCCACGGCGGCGGCGGTATAGGGGCCGAGCCCGGGCAGACGCCGTAGGCCGTCCTCCGTATCCGGGAAGACACCGCCATGCTCGGCCGCCACGGCTCGGGCGCAGGCCAGCAGGTTGCGGGCGCGGGCGTAGTAGCCGAGGCCCGCCCAGGCGGCCATGACCTCCTCGTCCGGTGCGGCGGCTAGGTCCCCCACGGTCGGCCAGCGGGCGATGAACTTCAGGAAGTAGGGCGTCGCGTGCGGCACCGTGGTCTGCTGCAGCATCACCTCGGACAGCCAAACCCGGTACGGATCGGCGCGGACGCCGGCGGCGTGCGCGCCTGGGCCCACGCGCCAGGCGAGGTCGCGGGCGTTGGCGTCGTACCAGGCGAGCAGTTGGGCGCGGAGGGACACGGGATTCCTCTTAACCGGTGAGTGGCGGCGGCGCATCTGCGGCGCCAGGTCCCGGCTCCACCCTTCGCGCAGGCCGCCATGCCGGCTAAAGATGCGCCATGCGACGTCGCCTGCCGACATCCCAGGAAGCCCTGCAGATCCTTGCGCAGAAGCGCACGCGTCCCTCGCGCCGTCCGCCGCCGCCGGCAGGACGGGCGCTGACCGGCTTCGTGCGTGAGCTGGACTCCCGCTTCGGTCAGGGTGCGAGCGCGTTGTCGGCCCGCTGGCGGGAGGTCGTGGGCCCCGACATCGCGCGCCGAACCGAACCGGTGAAGCTGGTGAAGGGCCGCAACGGCGGCCCCTCGTCGTTGGAGATCCGCGTCGCCGGAGCCTCGGCCGCCATCGTCCAGCACCAGGCGCACGAGATCCTCGCCCGGGTGAACCTTTTCCTGGGTCCCGACGCCGTGCAGAAGCTGCGGATCGTCCAAGGCCCCCTGCGGCGCTCGGAAACCGCGCCCGCGCCGCCGCGCCGCCGCGCCCCGCCGCTCGACGCCGCCCAGGAAGCCGAACTGCTCCAGGGCTTGGCCGAGGCGCCTGACGGCAAGCTCAAGCAGGCGTTGCTGGCGCTGGGCCGTGGCGTCCTGCGACAACGTCGCTAGATTGACTCTGGGCCGCCGTTCCCGTCGCTAGGAGCGCTTCGAAGGCGCTGTTTGCGCGCGCCTGCGGGAATCGGGCTTTAATCCTTCGTTCAAAACTTCCGGAAGGTTTCTCGATGTCGATCCTCAGCCGCCGCCTTCTCCTCGTCGCCGCCGCGGGCGCGAGCCTGGCGCTCGCCGGATGCAGCAACGGTGGCGGCGGAGCCGCCGCCTCCGCCGAAGACATGACCCTGGGCGATCCCAACGCGAAGGTGAAGGTCGTCGAGTACGCCTCGGTCACCTGCAGTCACTGCGCCGCGTTCAACGAGACCACGTTCCCGGCCTTCAAGGCCAAGTACATCGACACCGGCAAGGTGCATTACACCTTCAAGGAATTCCTGACGGCGCCCGAGCAGGTCGCCGCCGCCGGCTTCCTGATCGCCCGCTGCGCCGGCAAGGACAAGTATTTCACCGTCATCGATGCGCTCTTCCGCAGCCAGCAGGAAATGTTCCAGAGCGGCGACATGCGCGGCGGCCTGCTGCGGGTGGCGCAGTCGGCCGGCATGACCGAGCAGCAGTTCAACGCCTGCGTCCAGGATGAGAAGGCGCTGACCGCGCTGAACACCCGCGTGGAGAAGGCCATCCGGCAGGACGGCATCTCGGCCACGCCGACGTTCGTCGTGAACGGCAAGAAGATCAAGGAAGGCGACATTACGCTTCCCGAACTCGACGCCGCCATCGCCGAGGCCTCGAAGTAGATGGGCCCCCTGAGCCGCCGCGTCGCGCTGCTCGCAGGGTTGGGCCTCGCGGTCGGGCCGGGGCCGGCGCTCGGCCAGGCGGCTTACCCGTCTCCGGAGATGACGCTGGGCTCGGCCAAGGCGCCGGTCCACGTGGTGGAATACCTCTCGGTGAGTTGCTCGCACTGCGCCGACTTCAACGAACAGGTCTTTCCGTCGCTGAAGGCCAAGTACATCGACACGGGCAGGGTCCGCTGGACGTTCCGCGAGCTGCTGACGCCGCCGCAGCAGGTCGCCGCAGCGGGCTTTCTGCTCGCCCGCTGCGCCGGGCCGGGGAAGTACTTCAAGGTCGTCGACGAAGTCTTGCGCAGCCAGTCCCGCTGGAAGTCGGGGAACATCAAGCCGATCTTCGTCGAGATCGCCCAGAAGAACGGGCTGACCGAGGCCCAGTTCGAGGCTTGCCTGCGCGACCAGAAGGCGCTCGACGCGCTGGAGGCGCGGGTCCGCTACGCCGTCGAGACGGACAAGGTCCAGAGCACGCCGACCTTCTTCGTCAACGGCAAGCGCGTGGAGAGCGCCCAGGTGCCCTCGCTCGCCGAGATGGAAGCGGCTATCGCAGCGGCGGCGAAAGGCGGGAGGCGCTGACCTAAGGTGCACTTCCAGCGGCTGCGCCTTTCGGGCTTCAAGTCCTTCGTCGATCCGACCGAGTTTCGGATCGAACGGGGGGTGACGGGCATCGTCGGGCCGAACGGCTGCGGCAAGTCCAACCTGCTCGAGGCGCTTCGCTGGGTTATGGGCGCCAATTCCGCCAAGGCGATGCGCGCCGGCGGCATGGACGATGTGATCTTCGCCGGCAGTGGCAACCGGGCCGGCCGCAACCACGCCGAAGTGTCGCTGACCATCGACAACTCCGACCACCGCGCGCCGGCCGCGTTCAACGACCATCCGGTGATTGAGGTGGTCCGCCGGATCGACCGGGGCGAGGGCTCCACCTACCGCATCAACGGCCGGGAAGTTCGCGCGCGCGACGTACAGTTGTTGTTTGCCGACGCCTCAACCGGCGCGAGTTCTCCGGCCCTCGTGCGCCAGGGGCAGATCTCCGAGCTGATCGCCGCCAAGCCCCAGAACCGCCGCCTGATCCTGGAAGAAGCCGCCGGGGTCTCGGGCCTTCACTCCCGTCGCCACGAGGCCGAGCTCCGCCTCCGGGCCGCCGAGGCAAACCTGGCGCGTCTGGACGATGTCGCATCCGAGCTCGAGAGCACGCTCTCGCGCCTGCGCCGCGAAGCCCGCCAAGCCGAGCGCTACAAGAAGCTCTCCGCCGAGATCCGCGCGCTGCAGGGTGCGGTGCTCTTCGCGAAGTACGCCGAGGCCAAGTCCGCCGCCGAGCGGCTGGCCGCCGAAGCCGCGGCCGCGATCCGCGCCGTGGAGGAGACGGCCCGCGCCGCCGCCGCCGCGACGCTGCGCGCCGCCGCCGCCGAGGAGGCGCTAAAGCCCCTCCGCGAGGCTGAGACGATCGCCGCCGCCGTGCTGCACAAACTGGCGATCGACAAAGACCGCCTCGACCGCGAGGAGGAGGCCCACGCCGCAGAACTCGCCCGCCTCTCCGGTGACCTTGAGCGGATCGACGCCGACCGCGCCCGCGAGGAGCACATCGTCGAGGACGCCGAGGTCGCGCTGAAGCGCCTGGTCGAGGACCTCGCCGCTGTCGAGGCCGCCATCGCCGCGGCGCCCGAGCGCGGTCCCGAGCTGGAAGCCGCCGTTCGCGCCGCGGAAGCCGCGCGCGCCGCCGCGGACGCCGAGGTCGAGCGCCTCGCCGGCGAGGTAGCCGCGCGCGAAGCGCACGTCCGCGCCGCCCGGACCCGCGTCGAGGAAGCCCACGGTCGCGTCGCTCGCACCCGCCGCGCGTTGGAGCAGGCGCGCCAGGAGCGGCAGGCGGTCGCCACGACGGCGAACCCCCAGGCCGTGCAGGCGAAGGCCGAGCTGGAAGCGGCGGAAAGCGCGCTGACCGC
This sequence comes from Phenylobacterium sp., assembly GCF_031181185.1. Classification (GTDB taxonomy): domain Bacteria; phylum Pseudomonadota; class Alphaproteobacteria; order Caulobacterales; family Caulobacteraceae; genus Phenylobacterium. The sequence continues at coordinate 24,296 of NZ_JAPSKZ010000010.1, forward strand.
CGCGCGCGCAGCCTTGGACGCTGCCGAGGAAGAGCGGACCCAGGCCGTCGCGGCCGAGCTGGCCGCCCGTGACGCGGCCCGCAAGCTGGACGAACAATTTGGCCGCCTCACCGCGGAGGCCCGCGCGCTGGCCGGCCTGGTCGCACAGGCCAAGCGGGGCGGCTTCGCCCCGGCGCTGGACTCGGTCGCGCCCGACCGGGGCTACGAAGCGGCCCTCGCCGCCGCGCTCGGGGACGACCTCGACGCCGCGCTCGATCCCGCCGCGCCTGCATTCTGGGGCGGCCGCGAGGCGCCCGCGCCGGCCTGGTCCGCGGGCGCAACCCCACTCGCGCCCCTGGTGAAGGCGCCGGCCGCGCTCGCGGCGCGTCTGGCCTATGTGGCGCTGGTCGAGCGGGCGGACGGCGACCGGCTGCAGAAGCAGCTGCCGCCCGGCGGCCGCCTCGTCTCGCGCGAGGGCGACCTGTGGCGATGGGACGGCTTCACCGCGCGGGCGGAGGCGCCGAAGCCGGCCGCCGTGCGCCTCGAGCAGAAGACTCGGCTCGCCGAGATCGAGGCCGAGATCGAGAAGCTCGAGCCCAAGGTGAAGGCCGCGCGCGAGGCCCAGGCCGCCGCCGCCGAACGCCTGCGCAAGGCCGAGGAGGCGCTGCGCAACGCCCGCCGCGAGCCGCCGCAGCTGGAGCAGAAGGCCGCCCAGGCCCGCGGGGCCCTGCAACGCTTCGACCAGGAGGCTGCCCGCAATGAGGCGCGCGCGGCCTCGCTGGACGACCTGATCGGCCGCTTCGAGGCCGAACTGGCCGAGCACGAGGCGCAGCTGCAGGCGGCCACCGACGCCGCCTCGGGCGAGGCGGACAGCGGCGATCTGCCCGAACGTCTGGCGGCCGCGCGCGCGGCGTCGGCTTCCGCCCGCGAAGCCGCCGCGGCGGCGCGGGCCGCCTATGAGGCGGAGATCCGTGAGCGCGACGGCCGCACCCGCCGCCTGGAGTCGCTGACCCGCGACCGCGACGACTGGGCCCGCCGGTCGGCGGCGGCGGCCAAGCGGCTGGAGCACCTGGCCGAGGTTCGCGCCAAGGCGCACGCCGCGCTCGAAGCCGCCAAGGCTGCGCCGTCGACGCTGGAAGCGCGTCGAGAGAGGCTGCTGGACGAGCTGTCGACGGCCGAGGCGCGCCGCGCCAAGACCTCGGACGCGCTCGCCGCCGCCGAGCACGAGCGGGCGGAGGCGGATCGCGCCCTGCGATCCGCCGAGGCGCAGGCGTCCGAAGCCCGCGAGCTGCGCGCAAGCTTCACCGCCCACTCCGAGGCCGCCGTCCAGCGGCTGGCGGAAGTCACGGCGATGATCCGCGACACGGCGCAGATGGAGCCCGAGGCGCTCGGCCGGAAGTTGGCGGACGAAGCCGTGGCGGTCCCGACCGACGCGGAGGGCATGGAGGCGCACCTCTACAACCTGGAGCGCCAGCGCGAGGCGATCGGGCCGGTGAACCTGCGCGCCGACGAGGAGGCGACGGAGTACGCCGCGCGCCTCGAGACGATGCAGGCGGAGCGCTCGGACCTGACCGGCGCAATCGCGCGGCTGCGGCAGGGGATCGACGAGCTGAACGGCGAGGGGCGCGAGCGCCTGACGGCGGCGTTCGGCGTCATCAACGAGCACTTCAAGACGCTTTTCCAGACCCTGTTCCAGGGAGGCCAGGCCGAGCTGCGGCTGGTCGAATCGGACGACCCGCTGGAAGCGGGCCTGGAGATCTACGCCTGTCCGCCGGGCAAGCGGCTGGCGTCCATGAGCCTGATGAGCGGCGGCGAGCAGGCGCTGACGGCGGCGGCGCTGATCTTCGCCGTGTTCCTGGCCCAGCCGGCCCCGATCTGCGTGCTGGACGAGGTGGATGCCCCGCTGGACGACGCCAACGTCGACCGGTTCTGCAACATGATCGACGAGATGTGCCACCGCACCGAGACGCGGTTCATCGTCATCACCCACAATCCGGTGACCATGGCCCGCACCGACCGGCTGTTCGGCGTGACGATGGCCGAACGGGGCGTCTCGCAGCTGGTGTCGGTGGACCTGCGGCAGGCCGAGGCCATGGCCGCGCAGTAGCCGCTGGCCGACGATACGTGGCGGACGTTCTGCCACACTCTTGGATTATCGTTTAAAAACAACGATCTACATACTTCCGACCTAACCTTGACGCACTGCACACGCGTCTATAGGTTCCGCGCGACTTCAAGCCCCCGCCGTGGCGGCGACGTCGCGGTCTTTTGGCCTTCCGACCCATGCCGCAAACGGACCAGACGCGCGAAGAAGCGCTTCGGCGCCTGGATGCTCAGGCCAAGGCTCTCGAGGCGCGCACCGCGCCGAAGGAGCCTCAGGACTACGGCTCCAAGGCTGCGGGGTATGGCTACCGCCTGCTCGGCGTCCTGCTGGGCGGGCTGTTCGTGGGTATGGGCTTCGGCGCGCTCGCCGACGCCCTGCTCAAGACGGGGCCCTGGGGGATGATCGTCGGAGTCCTGGTGGGCTTCGTGGTGTCGATCTGGATGGCCGTCCGCTCAGCGCAGCGGATGTCCGCCGAGGCGGCGAGGGAATGGGGTCCTCCCAAGGACCTGCCCCTCGACGACGACGAGGAAGATTGAGGGAGTTCGAGGCGGCATGGCCGACCCGATGCACCAGTTCGAGATCCAGAAGATCGTGGATCTCCCCGATGTGACCATCCCCGGCGTGGGCGTCATCGACATGGCGTTCACGAACTCGACGCTCGCCATGACCGTGGCGGCGGCGGGCATCGCGCTCTTCTTCGGGCTGGCCACTGCGCGCGCCCAGGTCGTGCCGGGGCGCCTGCAGATGCTGGGCGAGTCGGCCTTCGGCTACATCGATGACCTTGTGACCTCCATCATTGGCGAAGAGGGGAAGAGGTTCTTCCCGTTCGTCTTCACCCTGTTTCTCTTCATTCTGGCGATGAACCTGCTGGGCCTGTTCCTGGTGTTCACGGCCACGTCGCAGCTCGCCGTCACGGCGACGCTTGCAGCAGTAACGATCCTGCTCGTGCTGATCGTGGGCTTCGCCCGCAACGGCCACAACATGTACAAGCTGTTCGTCCCCTCGGGCGTGCCCTGGTACATGCTGATCCTGGTGACGCCGATCGAGCTGATCTCCTTCCTGCTCCGGCCGGTGACCCTGGCTCTCCGTCTCTTCGGCAACATGCTGGGGGGGCACGTGGCCCTGAAGGTGTTCGCCGGCTTCGTGGTCTCGCTGGGCGCCCTCGCCGCCGGCGGCGGCCTCGGCCTCCTCGGCATCCCCGGCGCCATGCTCTCGCTGGGCGGCGTCGTGGCGCTGACGGCGCTCGAATTCCTGGTGGCCTTCCTCCAGGCCTTCGTCTTCGCAGTTCTGGCCTGCGTCTATCTCAACGACGTGGTCAACCTCGGCCATCACCACTGACCGGCCGAGCCAAGTACCCCTTCAACCTTTCAACTTCGCAGTAGGACTAGGACAACAATGGAAGCGGAAGCCGCTAAGTACATCGGCGCTGGTCTCGCGACCCTCGGCATGATCGGCGCGGGCATCGGCGTGGGCACCCTGTTCAGCGGGTTCCTGCAAGGCGCCACCCGCAATCCGTCGGCCGCTGGCGGCCAGTTCACGAACCTGATCCTGGGCGCGGCTCTGACCGAAGCCCTGGGCATTCTGGCCTTCGTGCTGGGCCTGCTGATCCTCTTCAGCTAAGCGACAGACACTTGGAGCCGGCGGCGCCTTTCCGGCGACGTCGGCTTCGCGCCTTCTCAAGGACCTACAAGCCAGATGGCGACTGAGTCCCAAACGCCGGCCACCGGCGATCACGACGGCAATCCGGCCGCCGAAGCCGCCGAGGCCGTCCACGGCCACGAGGTTCCGGCCGGCACGTCCGAAGTCGCCCATCACGGCGGCGAGGGCGGCGGCCTGCCGCAGTTCCGCTTCGAGTACTGGGGCGGCCAGATCGTCTGGCTGCTGATCCTGTTCGCGATCCTCTATTTCCTGTTCGCGCGCGTCTTCACGCCGCGCTACCGGAAGATTGTCGAGACCCGTCAGGCCACCATCGCCGGCGCGCTGGAAGAAGCCCGCCGCGTGCAGGCGGACGCCGACGCCCAGGCGCAGGCCGTGAAGGCCGAGATCGACCAGGCCCGCGGCAACGCGCGCCGCATGGTCGCCGACGCCAACGCCAAGGCGGCGGCCGAGCTCGCTCAGAAGCAGGCCGCCGAAGACGCGCGGCTGAACGCCGAACTCGAGGCGGCGGAGCAACGCATCCGCGCCATGCGCGACAGCGCCATGAGCAACGTCGAAGCGGTGGCCACCGACACGGCCCAGGCGATCGTCGAAAAGCTCACCGGCGCGGCCGTGACGCCCGCTGAAGCCGGCGCCCTGCGCGCCGCCCGTTCGTAAAGAGACCTAGCGATGCCCGCATTCCTCAATCCGGCCGAGGCGGAATTCTGGGTCGGCGCCGGCCTGGTTATCTTCCTGGCGATCGTCTTCTTCGTGGCGAAGGCCCACAGGGCCGCCGCCGCGGCCCTGGACGCCAAGGCCGCGTCGATCCAAGCCAATCTGGATGAGGCCGCGCGGATTCGGGACGAGGCCCAGCGGCTGCTGAAAGAACTGCAGGCCGAGCGCGCGGACGCCGAGCGTCAGGCCAAGGACATGCTGGCCAGCGCCGAGGCGCAGGTCCGGCAGTTCGAGGCTGACGCCAAGGCGAAGCTCGAGGAAGGCCTGGAGCGCCGGCGCCGGATCACGGAGCAGAAGATCGCCACCGCTGAGGCTCAGGCCGCGGCCGAGGTGAAGGCCGCCGCCGCCGAACTCGCCGCGCAGATGGCCGAGCAGGTGCTGGCGCAACGAATCGCCGGCGCGAAGTCGGATCCGCTGGTCGACCGCGCGATCGGCCAGCTGGCCGGCAAGCTGCAGTAGAAGAGATCTAGCGGCGGCGCTTGTAACGCCGCCGCATCTTCACGGCGAAGCGATAGCGGCTGGGAAGCACCACCCGCTCGATCCGCAGGTACTGCTGCCAGAACACCGGCAGGATTTCGGGGTCCCGACGCAGCAGACGGCGGATCGGATAGACCGTCTTCGGATGCGCCCGCTGGAACTTCACGAACTGGCGCTTCGCCCGGAACGAGTTCCTGAGCACGATCATCAGGCCGACCACGATCACAGGGATTCCGCCAGGACCCGGCAGCGGCGCGATCGCAATCCCAGCCACCACGATCGCCAGGCCAAGCACGACCAGTCCGCCTCGAACGAAGCGGCCTACAACCTCGCGCGCGAGATCGTCCGTGGCGCGGTAGACGCGCAAAGAGGGCATGGCGAAAGACACGTGATTCAGACCTGGGAGCGCGCGGCGAAGCGGGGAGGTTCCGCCGTCACGCTTCAGATATGCGAACGCGCCCCGGACTCGTAAAGGCGAGGGCGCGTTAAATTTTCCTAACGCGCAGCTATTCCGCGGCTAATGGCGCCGGCGCCACAGTCGTGGGCTCCTCGCGCCACACCAGCTTGGGTTTTCGGGCGGCCAGGGTCTCGTCCAGGCGACGCATCGGCGCGAGATGGGGCGCACCCTTGAACCGCTCGGCGTCGCCCGCCTTCGCGGCCGCGGCCAGCGCCCGCAGGGCTTCGCAGAAGCGGTCGAGCTCTTGCTTGGACTCCGTCTCGGTCGGCTCGATCAGCATCGCCCCGTGCACGACCAGCGGGAAGTACATGGTCATGGGGTGGAAGCCCTCGTCGATCATCGCCTTGGCAAAGTCGAGGGTGGTGACGCTGGTGCCTTCCAGCCAAGCGTCGTCGAACAGCGCCTCGTGCATGCACGGGCCGTCGGGGAAAGCGGGCGTCATGACGTCCGAGAGCCGAGCCTTGACGTAGTTGGCGTTCAGCACGGCGTCCTCGGCGACCTGGCGCAGGCCGTCGGAGCCGTGGCTCAGCATGTAGGCCAGGGCCCGGACGAACATGCCCATCTGGCCGTGGAAGGCGCACAGGCGGCCGAAGCCGGCGTCCTGCTCGACGAGGTCGAAGCCGGCGACGCCGCTGACGATCCACGGGGCCGGGGCGAAGGGCGCCAGCGCCTCGGAGAGCACGACCGGGCCTGCGCCAGGACCGCCGCCGCCGTGGGGCGTGGAGAAGGTCTTGTGCAGGTTGATGTGCATGGCGTCGACGCCGAGGTCGCCGGGGCGGACCTTGCCGACGATGGCGTTGAAGTTGGCCCCGTCGCAGTAGAAGTAGGCGCCGGCGGCGTGGGTCAGGCGGCTGATCTCGAGGATGTCGCGTTCGAACAGGCCGCAGGTATTGGGGTTCGTGACCATGATCGCGGCGACGTGGGGGCCGAGCTTGGCCTCGAGGTCGGCGAGGTCGACGCGACCGTCCGTGGTCTGAGCAATTTCGGTGACCGAGTAGCCGACGAAGGCGGCGGTGGCCGGGTTGGTGCCGTGGGCCGAGGTGGGGACCAGCACGGTGCGGCGGTCGCCCTGGCCGGCGGCCTCGTGGGCGGCCTTGATGCAGAGCAGGCCGCAGAGCTCGCCGTGGGCGCCGGCCTTGGGCGAGAGCGCCACGGCGGGCATGCCGGTCAGGGTCTTCAGCCAGTGGGCCAGGCGGTCCATCAGCGCCAGCGCGCCCTGGGTCGTCGAGACCGGCTGCAGCGGGTGCAGGTCGGCGAAGCCCGGCAGGCGGGCCATCTTCTCGTTGAGGCGCGGGTTGTGCTTCATCGTGCACGAGCCCAGCGGATAGAGCGCCAGGTCGATGGCGTGGTTCTTCTGCGACAGGCGCACGTAGTGGCGGACGGCCTCGGGCTCGGAGAGGCCCGGCAGCTTCAGGTCGTCGCGGACCAGGTCGCCGAGGTCCGAGGCGTCCAGCTCGCAGGCGGGCAGGTCGACGCCGGTCTTGTCCCAGCCGTCCAGCTCGAACAGCAGGGCCTCGTCCTGGAGGAGGGCGCGGCCGCCGGTCAGCGACTGGAAGCCGGCCGCGTCGGCCGAACCTTCGGGGCGGGTCGGGCGGCCCACGTTCTGCATGGTCATCGGGCGAGCGCGTCCTTCAGCGCGACGATGTCGGAAGACGTGGTGGTTTCGGTGGCGGCGAGCAGCAGGACGTCGTCCAGGCCGGCCTTGGGGTCGAGGCGCGAGAACGGCACGCCGGCGACGATGCCGTCGGCCAGGAGCTTCTCGACGAGGGCGGCGGCCGGACCCTTGGTGCGGACGGCGATCTCGTTGAAGAACCGCGGCGTCAGCACCTCCAGGCCGGCGGCGCGCACGGCCTCGGCCAGCTCGCGGGCCTTGGCGTGGTTGATGGCGGCGAGCTGCTTCAAGCCTTTGCCGCCCAGCAGCGACAGGTGGATGGTGAAGGCCAGCGCGCAGAGGCCCGAGTTGGTGCAGATGTTCGACGTCGCCTTCTCGCGGCGGATGTGCTGCTCGCGGGTCGACAGGGTCAGCACGTAGCCGCGGCGGCCCTCGGCGTCGACGGTCTCGCCGCAGAGGCGGCCCGGCATCTGGCGGACGAACTTCTCGCGGGCGGCGAAGAGGCCCACGTAGGGGCCGCCGTAGTTCAGGGCGTTGCCGATCGACTGGCCCTCGGCGACGGCGATGTCGGCGCCCATGGCGCCGGGCGACTTCAGGAGGCCGAACGACACGGCCTCGGTCGTCACCACGATCAGCAGCGCGCCCTTGGCGTGGGCGGCCTCGGCGATCTTCGTCACGTCGGTGACCACGCCGAAGACGTTCGGGGTCTGGACGACCACGCAGGCCGTGTCGCCGTCGATGGCGTCGATGACCGCTGCCTCGGCGTCGATGGCCGCGGCCTGGCGGACGATCTCCATGCCCTCGGCATGGGCGATGGTCTGGGTGGTGGCGGCGTAGTGCGGGTGCAGGCCGCCCGAGAGGATCGCCTTCTCACGCCGGGTGACGCGCTGGGCCATCATCACGGCCTCGGCGCAGGCCGTCGAGCCGTCGTACATCGAGGCGTTGGCCACATCGAGGCCGGTGAGCGCGGCGACCTGGGTCTGGAACTCGAAGAGGACCTGCAGCGTGCCCTGGGCGATCTCGGGCTGGTAGGGCGTGTAGCTGGTCAGGAACTCCGACCGCTGGATGATGTGGTCGACGCTGGCCGGCACATGGTGGCGGTAGGCGCCGGCGCCGCAGAAGAACGGGCCCGCGCCGGCCGGGCGGTTCAGGGCGGCGAGGCCGGAAAGCTCCCGCTCCACCTCGAGCTCGCCGGCATGCAGCGGCAGGTCGAACAGGTCGGCCTTGCGGGCGGCGGCCGGCACGTCGGCGAACAGCGCATCGACGTCGGGGGCGCCGATGACGCCGAGCATCTGGGCCCGGTCGGCCGGGGTCAGCGGGAGGTATCTCATCAAACTAGTCCGTTCGTCAGGCCTTCTCCCGCAAGGGGAGAAGGGGACCAAAATCAGAGGCTCGCCACGTAGGCGTCGTAGGCGGCCTTATCCATCAGGGCGTCGAGCTCGGCGGGGTTGGCGACGCGGATCTTGGCGAACCAGCCGTCGGCTTCGGCGCCCTGGTTGACCGTCTCGGGCGCGCCGGACAGCGCGTCGTTGGCCTCGACCACCTCGCCGGTGACCGGGGCGTAGATGTCGGAGGCGGCCTTGACGCTCTCGACGACCGCGAAGGCGTCGCCGGCCTTCACGCTCTTGCCGACCTCGGGGACTTCCACGAACACCACGTCTCCCAGCTGCTCGGCGGCGTGCGAGGTGATGCCGACGGTGGCGACATCGCCGTCCAGCGACACCCACTCGTGATCCTTGGTGAAGCGCATCGGGTCTCTCTCCTCAAACCTTGCGGACGTACTTGTGGGGGACGAACGGGGTCTTCACGACCTCGCAGGCCTGGGCCTTGCCGCGGACCAGGACCTTCAGCTTCGTCCCCACCTCGGAATGGATCGGCGGCACGAAGGCCAGCGCGATGCCGTAGCGCAGGGTGGGCGAATAGCCGCCCGACGTGACGACCCCGACCACCTTGCCGGCCTCGTCGGCCACCTCGGCGCCCTCGCGGGCGGGGGCGCCTTCCAGCACCTTGAGGCCCACGCGGATGCGGGACGGCCCCTCGGCCAGCTCCTTGGCGATGCGGGCCGCGCCCGGGAAGTCGCGCTGCTCGCGGCGGTTCTTGTTGATGGCGAAGGTCAGGCCCGCCTCGACGGGGCTGACGGTCTCGTCCAGGTCGTGGCCATAGAGCGGCAGGCCGGCCTCAAGGCGCAGGCTATCGCGCGCCCCCAGGCCGATCGGCTTCACCCGCTCGTCGGCCAGGAGCTGGTTCCAGACGGTGGTGGCGGCGTGCGCCGGGACCGAGATCTCGAAGCCGTCCTCGCCGGTGTAGCCCGAGCGCGAGACGATGCAGTCGACGCCGAAGCCCTGGCAAAGGCGGGCGTCCATGAAGGCCATGGCGACCACTTCGGGGATGTGGACCTTCAGGGCCTCCACCGCCTGGGGGCCCTGGATGGCGATGAGGGCGCGGTCCTCCAGGCGCTCGATCTGCACCTGCGGGCCCAGCTCGCCCTCGATGACCTTGAAGTCGTTGTCCTTGCAGGCGCCGTTGACCACCACGAAGAGGCCGTCGTCCCCCGAGCCGTCGATGGCGACGGGCCGGGCGGCCATCAGGTCGTCGACGATGCCGCCGTTGCGGTTCAGCAGGACCGAATACTTCTGGCGGCCGGGCTTCAGGCCGATGAAGTCGCCCGGGACCACCTCCTCGAAGGCGGCCAGCGGGGCCACGCCGCGCAGGCGCGCCTGGCCCATGTGCGAGACGTCGAACAGGCCGGCGTGCTCGCGGCACCACAGGTGCTCCTTCATGACGCCGTCGGCGTACTGGACGGGCATGGAGTAGCCGGCGAACGGGACCATGCGCGCGCCCAGCGCCACGTGGGTCTCGGTGAGCGGCGTGGTCTTCAGGACCGTTTCGGGCGGCAGTTCGGACGGGCTGGACATGGCGGGCGCGCGGACTCCGGCTGACGATGCGGCGAACCCAAGAACCGGCAGGCCGGCTCCATCGTTCGCGCCCCCGCTGTCCCTGAAGCCTGAGAGATTTCGGGTCGGCGCTAGCCTGGCGACCCTCTGCTCCTTCGGCGGCCCTTCGCGGCGTGAGCTACGAGGGACTCTTTCCAGCGTTCATCAGCCCGCGCGGTCCTTTTGCCTGAGCGTTTCCGGGGCGGTTGCGCCTTCGGCGCCGGATGAGAATCCGGCCTCTCCCGCGAGAGTTGGCGCGAACCTCGTTGAAGGGGCGGGGAGAGTCAACGGGGGATGAGGGAGGCGTGGGGACGCAAGGAGGGGGCCTTGGCCGGCTGCCTAGAAGCGGACGTTCCGGACAATCGGCGAGGCACGCCCGTTCCGGGTCGGGAGAGGACGTTTGGACGGTCCGGCCGTTCCGTCGTCGCCTGGCGCCCTCAGTATCGGATCCACACGTCGCGGCCCAGGCTGATCGGCGCTGACGGGTCGAAAGGCTTGACCAACCGCGCCCGCACCTGCCCTGGCGTGTCGGTCGTCTCGACCTCAACCTCCGCGCCAAAGGCCGAGACACAGCGGAAGCGGTCCCCTTCGATCGGCTCGCAGCGCCGCCGCTCGAGGTGCTGGTCGGCCGTCGCGCGTTTGACCGGTCCCAGCGCAAGATAGAGTTCGCCGCCTTTGCCCTTGTCGATGGCGACGAAGAGGTCGGTCGCCGGGAACGCCGTCCGGTCGGCCGTTAGCAGAGTCACCGCGGCGTCGGCGGGCACACTCGGTCCCTTCACCGCCGGTCCGCCGAAGTAGGACGCGCCCCCGACGCTCTGCGTCAGGTGATAGGTGGCCTCGAACCGGCCGTCTCCATCCAGGTCGACGACGCAGCCCTGCAGCGAGAAGAGGCGCGGCTCCGGCGGCCCGCACCATGCCTTGCGGCCGTCGCTGGAAACGGCGGCGAACACCAGCATCTCGGCGCCTTTCCCAAGCTTCAGGCCTGCCGGATTCTGCAGGCGTGCGACCTGCCGTGGCTTGAGGAAGACGCGCGCCACGGTGTCCCGCATCCCGACCGTGACAGGCGGGCCGACCTCCGAGGCTTCAAAGCTCAAGGGGACCGCGAAGCGCAGCAGGTTGGGCGCCTTCGGCGCGGCGCTCGCATCGGCCGCCGAGAGCGACAGGGCGCAGGCAAGCATAGCGCCCAGGGAGTACTTGCGTTGCTTCATGCCGCCTCCTTGGCCGATGGAGGTTAGCCTCGCAACTTGTCGTCGCAACGGCGTTGGCGCCGCATTTGGTCGCCTGAGAGCCAGGAGCGGACGCTGGATCGCACGCCAAAAGCAGGCCGTGCTTGCCGCTTGGCTGATCAGTGCCGCTTGAGCCACAGTAGAGCCGTGGGCAAGTACGATCTGTTCCGCCGGCTGCCGTGCGCGAAGAGAAGGGAAAGTTAAGCCCAGCGGTACTGAGAGGCGTCCATGAGACTCGCACCGGGTCAGAGCGTGAGCATGACCGAAGCTACCGACGTGGCGCTCCGTTGCCCGCATTGCCGCCATACCGGCGTTTTCTTCCCCGTCCAGGACGGGTGGGACACGCGTTGGTGGGAGTCAGTGGGAGACGACATGGAGAAGCGTGCGGCGGGGGCACGTGTCTGCCCGAATCAGGACTGCGGGGGCATCGTCTTAGTCGTGATGCACGAGAAAGAGCTCGTGGAATCCTTCCCACCGGAAATGATTGATTTCGATGCGACGGCTCTACCTGAGCGGCTGCTTGCTACACTGGAAGAGGCGGCCAGGTGTCACGCTGCGGGTGCCTACCGGGCATGCGCCTTGATGGTGCGGCGACTTCTTGAGGAGCTTTGCGATGACCGGAAGGCCGACGGCGCGAACCTGAAGGCTCGGCTCAGCAGTCTCGGTTCAGCAAACCTAGTTCCTACCGAACTGTTGGAGGCGGCAGATGAACTAAGGATTCTCGGGAACGACGCGGCGCATATCGACGGGAAATCTTACGACAACATCGGGGCGGACGAATGTGAGGCTGCACTAGAACTCGCCAAGGAACTGCTCAAGGCCGTCTACCAATACAATGCTCTCCTAGACCGTCTTCGCGCCCTGAAGAAATCACGAGATTGACTCGGCCAGTGTAGGTCTAGCCACCACCTAGCGCCAGGAAGGGACATTCAACCTGCGGCGAGAAGCGGACGTAAGCGGCCTAGGTCCGAATCCCTATTTCACCGCCACCTCTGCTCGAAAAGACGAGCAGATAGAGAGACTTGCGGTAGCTAAGCGGAAGCTCGTCCTGAGGCGCACCCTAAAGCTGCCGGAGCATCGCCGAAGCACAGCGGCACTGATCGGTACGCGCGACTGAGGTGACATCCTCCAGCACAGCCATAGTTAGCCGCGCCATCATTCCCGACCGTCATGCCCGGCGAAAATGGCGAACAGATAGGCTGCACGTACAAACGAGGCGCTGGCCCAGACGGTCAAACCCGCCCAGCTAGCTACATAGAACAACCATGGGTCCTTGGGGCCGGGGGTTGGCTGAGCGACTAGCAACGGTACCGTCGCCAAGCAAAGTGCTGCTCCGACCCAAATCGACACGAACGTGTAATGCACCGTCCGCCGGAAGTAGATGCTGCCTTTGGCCCGACCGAGGAAGCCTCGCTCGGCGGTGATGACGAACGTGTAGAACGTGAAGAGGAATGCCGTGAACACCGTCGCGAGCGTGAACACGCAGGTATAAAGCTCATCCACATGCCACTTGGAGCGTTCTGCGAGCGCATATGCTTGGGGCCCAGCCCACAGGGTGACTCCCATGGCAATCACCGCCAGTAGAGACGGATGATGAAGCTCCCAGGACCGTCCGGCACGTTGCGTTAGCGTCGCCATGTCAGCCAAACTGCTTGTTTATAGCTTTCATGTTATCAGAGAACACCTTGCGCAGGAATAGCCGCCTGACCTCATAATTCTTGTCGGGCTCGCCCTCGGGAAGATCAAGCACCTGCTCCCCTTGCAGCTGCTCTTTCATGAAATTGATCATGTCATCCTCACCGCCGCCAGCGGCGTTTACTTTAAGAGCCTTCACGCCATCGACGTCGATTAGCCCTCCGATATCTTCCAATATCTCTTGCTTCCGCAGGAACTTCTTCCGACTTTTGCCTACCGTGACTTCGATTTTGACTCGGACGCCGCCGTATGCCTCCGCGATCAGCTTCGCCCCCTGGGCAGCCGCGATGTTGGCATCATCAAGCGCTTCCAAGTTCTCTGGGCCCGCGAACGTAACTGCGAAGCCACGGGGCTCCTTCGCCAAAAACCGGTCCATCGCGTTTTTCGCGAGCACCGGGGCGAAGCCGAATATGCGGTTGGCGTTCGTGGCCGCTAGATAAAGCGCCAGGCGGCCAGCTGTGACGGAATGGATGTTCCGCTGCAGGAGAAGCACGCGGGTTGGCCGATGATATAGGTAGGCTGCAACGTGGCCGAGACCACCTTCGAGTTTGATCGGCTTCAGACCATCTGGTCCGGTCTCAGGCGGGATGTTCTGCGTTTGAATGCGGCAGAACTCCCCTTCCAGATAGTCCCCGTCCTCCTTGCAGCGCTCCAGGCGAGCGACGACCCCCTCGCCAAGCTCTAGCTCGCGTGCCCCTGGATTGGGCTTTGCGATCACCTCAGTGAGAATGTCGGGGAAGTCGGAGACACCCCGCTCCGGCTTCGTCACTCGGAAAAATCTCGCGTGAATCCTGCTATCCAAGATCGCCCCCCGGCACCTTACAACCTGTACCTGCTAAACACCGTTCTACACGTCCGCTCCGAGTCTCCAAGAGCCACTCATCGCAGACCTCGCTTCAGGTGGTCGCGGCGCACTTCCGCCGCTCGAAGCTTGGACCAATTTGGCTATCGCGGCACTAGCCAGCTGATCCTGACGCGGCTGCCGTAGCGCGTCACTCCTTTGACCGCATTGCACATGCAAGCGCGGCAATGGCGGTGATCAATGCTGCGAGCGCGTTGAGAAGTTCGGGAGTAAGGGGGATCATTTTGCCTGAACCATTATGTAAGTGGGTTAAGGCAACGGGGTCGCGTTCTGGCGGAAATGACCGTTTTCGAACCACTTTGAGCACAGCCGGCGAAGGTGAGGCATTTTGGTGAGGCGTGACTCACGCCATCTCCGAGACACCTTTGCGATACCTGTGAGGCGCTCTTTGCGCGGCACTCGGAGCTAAACCTCCGAACGCGAGGAGTCAGCGCGGAACCTAACAAAGCGAAGCTTCGCTGCACCGCCGCCGAGCGGACCCTGCGAAGGTCGCCAATGATCACCAGCAGACCTTAGCCGCTCGGGCGGCCGGCTCTCGGATCTTCCAGCCTCGCCTTCCGTCCGGCCCGGTCGAGGACAAGCCGCATCGCGGCAGCCTGCGGCCATCCTGGACATGGCCCGGCCGGAAGGGTCAGTTGGCTGCCGTGGGATCCATGGTGGGGCGGCGCCCCGAGGCGCGGGTGGGGGAGCGAGGATGAGGCGGGCGGCGTTCGGAGCCTTGGCGGGGCTCCTCAGCCTGGGATGGCTCGCGGGCTGCGCGACGAGACCTGCCGACGGCGCCTATGTGGAGCGCGACAGGACGGCATGTACGCACATGGCGGCGGGGAACATGTCGGACGCCGTCGTGCTGGAACTCCGGCGCGATGGATCCTGCCTGGTCCAGCTGGCGCCTGTGGCGGGCCCCTTCAGGCCCTGACGCGACGGACGTCGGGTTCGCGCTCGATCGGACGAGACATCTTGCCCGTAGCCGGCCAGGCTGACGCGTTCGTGGCGTTCCACCAGCTCCTCTTGAAATGCGCGGACCCTGATAACCCTGCGGACGTCGGACCCTCCGGAGGTTAGCTTAGAGACACCAGCGGACCTTAGCGGTTCGGGGGGCGGCTCTCGATCTTCCGGCCTCGACGCCAGCCTGACGGGCGGGCCAAGTCAAGGACAGGCCGCTTCGCGGTGGCCTGCGGCCATCCTGGACATGGCCCGGCCGGCAGGCTCGGTGAGCTGCCGTGAGATCAACGGCGGGCTGGCATCCTGGCGGATGTTCCAGCCAATGGATCAGGAAGGCTCACTCTTCACGTCGCCGCGACGCATCATGCGACGGTGAGCGAACCATCGCGCCACGGCTGCGCGTCGCTGTGCGTCGGCGCCGGTGTAGGCATGCCGTAAGGAGCCAGCGTCGATGCGCAGCGTCACGCGCTCAGACATGCTGTCTATGGGGTTCAGGAGGGTGTGCAAACGGCGGTGTAGGCGGCTTCCCGCTTCATACGGTTCTTCGTGGAGAGGTTGTTGTCCCATCGCGCTGAGATCGTCTCGCACGGTCCGTAGGACGATGAGGGTGCGCCCAACCAGGTCAAGCACGTCTGCTGCCGTGGTGCGCTGAAGCATCAACTCCAGCGTCATGATGCTCGCGTCTATGGTCCGGGCATGGCCGCTGAGCTTGGCGCCGTCCAACCTGCCCGAATTGGCAATTGGCTGAAGCCAGTCATACAAGCGCGTCACCGCTGAGAGGGCGATTTCACAGGCCTCGGCTGCCTGAGCCGTGGCTTCGTCCGCAGCCTTGGAGGCTGCTCTTTCTTGCCGGCGGGGGACGTGAAGCGCCGTCCACACCACGGCCGCGTTCACGACGACGCCGAGAAAGGCCGCGACCACACCGGGCAAGGCTGCGTCCGCCTGCCGAACCGCAGCTATTGTCGAAATAAGTTCTTCGCTTCCGCCCACAGTTCCCCCCGGAAGGCCAATGCCTGTGCGCAATGAACGCGCCGTGCGGAGGGGGCAAGCTGTTCCCATTTTGTTCTTGACTTGCGCGCGCGTTTGTGGGAGGATTGCGGCAGCGTGCGGAGGTGCGGCCGGTGGGCCCCTTGCCGCGCTTTCCGAACATCATCACGACGAGGATTGGCGATGGCCAAGGGCAAGCGGCGTCCGCTGTGGCGGGCGCCGGCGGCGGACGGCCGCCGTGTGTATGTGCGCTATTCGGCCGAGCTGGCGGTGCGGCTGCTGGAGCGGATCGCGGCGGGCGAGCTGGTCTACCGGATCTGCCAGGAGCCGGGGATGCCGACGCCCGAGGCGATCTCGAAATGGGCGCGCGAGAAGCCGGACTTCGCCGAGGCGCTGCGGGCGGCGCGGACGCAGGGCGGGCGGCCCTGCGGGGTGCGGGGGCAGCCGTTCGGCCTGTGCGAGGCGACCGCCCAGGCGATCTTCGAGCGGCTGTGCGAGGGGGAGAGCCTGACGAAGATCGGGGCGGACCCGGCGATGCCCTCGCTCTCGACGATCTTCTACTGGCGCCGGCGCTTCCCCGAGTTCGAGGAGGCGGTGCAGACCGGCAAGCGCATCCAGGCCGAGATGTGGGCCGACAAGGGCTGGGAGCTGGCCGAGGCGGCGACGCCGCAGACGGCCTATGCGGTCGAGGTGCAGCTGAAGCAGCTGCGCTGGATGGCGGGGGTGAACGCGCCGAAGGTCTATCGGATCAAGCCGGTGGAGCCCGACGTCCCGCAGGAGAAGCTCGACATCCTGATGCGCATCTTCAAGATCGAAGAGGACCCGGTGACCGGCAAGGAGCGGGTGGTCGCCTATTGCCCGAACCCGGACACCGGCGCCGTCGAGCGCGAGGATGTCACGCGCTGGCGGCCCGGGCCGAACCAGATCCCGATGCCGGGCGGCGGCATGCGGTGGGCGCCGCCGCCGCCGGAGGAGAAGGGCTAGGGCAATAGGCGACC
>NZ_JAPSKZ010000010.1:40947-41113 GCF_031181185.1 Phenylobacterium sp.
GGAAGGCTTCGGCCGGGGCTTCTTCCAGGTCGAGGGCTTCCCAGCGGCGCATGGGGTTGAGGTGCTCGACCATGGCCGGCAGCAGGCGGACGCCGAACCGGCGGGCCGCGCCGCTGGCCTTGTAGCCGGCCTTGTGCTGGTCGAAGCGCAGGTCGGGGTCGCGGGA
>NZ_JAPSKZ010000195.1 GCF_031181185.1 Phenylobacterium sp.
GCCGACAGCACCAGGGGGGCGATCAGCGGGTCGCACCTGGGCGCGGTCACCACCACCCGGGCGCCTTTCGGCGCGTGCTTCTCGCCTTCCGGGTCGGTGATGAAGATCACCTGGCCGCCGCGGGCCATGACCTCCTGCATGTTGGAGGCCGACTTCTCGAAATAGCTGTCCATCGGCGCGAGGATGACGATCGGCGTCTGCTCGTCCACCAGCGCGATCGGTCCATGCTTCAGCTCGCCCGCGGCGTAGCCCTCGGCGTGGATGTAGCTGATCTCCTTCAGCTTCAGCGCGCCTTCCAGGGCCAGAGGGTACATCGGTCCGCGGCCGAGGTAGAGCACGTCGCGGGCCTTGGCGACGTCCTGGGCGATGGCGCGGACCGCGTCCTCGAGCTTGATGGACTCGGCGATCAGACGCGGCGCCTCCAGCAGCACCTTCACCAGGCGCTGTTCCTCCGCCGCGTCGATCTTGCCCCGCGCCCGGGCCGCCGCGATGGCCACGGCGGTCAGCACGCTGACCTGGGCGGTGAAGGCCTTGGTCGAGGCGACCCCGATCTCGGGACCGCAATGGATCGGCCAGACCACGTCCACTTCGCGCGCCATGGTCGACTCCGTGGCGTTGACGACAGCGGCGGTGGTCATGCCCTTGCCCTGGCAGAACCGCAGCGCCGCGAGCGTATCGGCCGTCTCGCCAGATTGGGACATGGCGATGGCGAGCGCGCTGTCGCGCAGAGCCGGACGGCGGTAGCGGAACTCCGAGGCGATCTCGACGTCCACCGGCAGGTCGGCCATCTCCTCGATCAGGTACTTGCCCAGCAGTCCGGCGATATAGGACGTCCCGCAGGCCACGATCTGCACCCGGTCCAGGCGCGCCCAGTCGACCTCGCCAGGTACGGTGGCGCGCGAGGCGATGGTGTCCACATAGGCGGAGATCGTGCGCTGGCAGCCTTCCGGCTGGTCGTGGATCTCCTTCTCCATGAAGTGCCGGTAGTTGCCCTTCTCGACGAGGGCGGCCGAGGCCGGCACCGTGCGCATCGGCCGATCCGCGGGCTTGCCGCTCTCGTCGAATATCCGCGCCGAGGTGTGGTCGATGGCGACGTAGTCGCCTTCGTCGAGATAGGAGATGCGGTTGGTGAAAGGACCGACGGCGAGCGCGTCCGAGCCGATGAACATCTCGCCGTCGCCATAACCCACAACCAGCGGGCTGCCGCGGCGGGCGCCCATGACCAGGGCCTCTTCGCCCTCGATCAGCACGCCCAGGGCGTAGGCGCCGCTCAGCTGGTCCAAGGTCGCCTTGAAGGCCTCCAGCGGCGGCTTGCCGCCCTCCAGCTCGCTGTCCAGCAACTGAGCGATGACCTCGGTGTCCGTCTCGCTCTCGAAGGTGCGGCCCTTGGCCCGCAGCACCTCGCGCAGCTCGGCGAAGTTCTCGATGATCCCGTTGTGGACCAGGGCCACGCGGCCGGCCTTGTGGGGGTGGGCGTTGCTGGTCGTGGGCGCGCCGTGCGTGGCCCAGCGGGTGTGGCCGATGCCGACGGTGGCGGCCAGCGGCTCGGCGGCCAGCACCTCCTCCAGCGCCTTGATCTTCCCGGCCGCGCGGCGGCGTTCCAGCCGTCCGTCGATGACGCCCGCCACCCCGGCGGAGTCGTAGCCGCGGTACTCAAGCCGCTTGAGGCTGTCGATCAGGCGGTCCTGGACAGGCTTGGTTCCGACGATGCCGATAATGCCGCACATGTGGCCCGAGCTTTCCTTGTGCTAGAGGCGTTCCAGCCCCCTGTAACGCCGCGGCTTTAGCATCGGCTAAGGTTCAGGGCACACAAACTGAGTTTCCAATCGTTTCGAGGCTGACGGATGGGCAAGCGCGCATATTTCGGGACCGACGGGATCCGCGGCCAGGCCAACCGCCACCCGATGACGGCCGAAGTGGCGCTGCGGGTGGGCATGGCCGCTGGCAAGCTGTTCATGTCCAAGGACGACCGCCGCCACCTTGTGGTGATCGGCAAGGACACGCGGCTTTCGGGCTACATGATCGAGCCGGCGCTGGTCGCGGGCTTCACCAGCGTCGGCATGGACGTGCGCCTGTTCGGCCCGCTGCCGACCCCGGGCGTGGCGATGATGACCCGCAGCCTGCGGGCCGACCTCGGGGTCATGATCTCGGCCTCGCACAACCACTTCGCCGACAACGGCATCAAGCTGTTCGGGCCCGACGGCTACAAGCTGTCGGACGAGAAGGAGCTGGAGATCGAGGCCCTGATGGACGAGGGCCTGCAGGAAGGCCTGGCGCGGCCTGACGGCCTGGGCCGGGTGCAGCGGATCGACGATTCCCAGGCCCGCTATGTCGAGATCGCCAAGGCGACCTTCCCCAAGCGGCTCAACCTGTCGGGCATGCGCATCGTCATCGATTGCGCCAACGGCGCCGCCTACAAGGTCGCGCCCGAGGCGCTGTACGAGCTGGGCGCCGAGGTGATCCGCGTCGGCGTCTCGCCGAACGGCTTCAACATCAACGAGGAGTGCGGCTCCACCCATCCCGCGGCCATGAGCAAGATGGTCAAGGAGTACCGCGCCGACCTGGGCATCGCCCTCGACGGCGACGCCGACCGGCTGGTGATCTGCGACGAGCGGGGCCAGGTGGTGGACGGCGACCAGATCATGGCCATCATCGCCGGCGCCTGGGCCGCGTCCGACCGCCTGACGGGCGGCGGCGTCGTCGCCACCGTGATGTCGAACCTGGGGCTCGAGCGCTTCCTGGCCGCGCGCAACCTGAAGCTGGAGCGGACGCAGGTCGGCGACCGCTACGTCATGGCCCGCATGCGCGAGGGCGGCTTCAACCTGGGGGGCGAACAGTCCGGCCACCTGATCTTGTCCGACTTCTCCACCACGGGCGACGGCCTACTGGCGGCGCTGCAGGTGCTGGCGGTGCTGAAGGAAAGCGACAAGCCGATGAGCGCGCTCGCCCGGCAGTTCGACCCGGTGCCGCAGCTCCTGGAGAACGTCCGGTTCGCGGGCGGTAAGCCGCTGGAGGACGATAGCGTCAAGAAGGCGATCGCCGCGGCCGAGGAGCGCCTCAGCGGGACGGGCCGGCTGGTGATCCGTCCCTCCGGCACCGAACCCCTGATCCGCGTCATGGCCGAAGGCGACGACGAGAGGCTGGTCAGCCAGGTGGTCAAGGAGATCGTCGGCGCCGTGAAGAAGGCGGCGGCCTGACTGCCACCTGTTTCTGCCGTGCGTTAAGGCCTAGACTGCCTCGTCTGGTCTGTCGCAAGGCGATCGAGAGAAGTGCGCGAGCTATCGAACTCTCCGGCCACAGCGGTTGATGCTCTCGAGGACTTTTTCGAGAACGGCGCCGTAGGGCTCCATCTTGTGGCGGGAGACGGCACCATCTTGCGCGCCAATCGCGCCGAGTTGTCGATGCTGGGCTACGAGCCCGAGGAGTACCTCGGTCAATCGATCTCGCAGTTCCATGCGGACGAGCACGTGATCCAGGACATCCTCGCTCGGCTTTCGCGGGGCGAGACTCTCGACAAGTATCCGGCCCGCCTGAAGGCGAAGGACGGATCTCTCCGCCACGTGCTCATCAGTTCCAGCGTCTGTTTCGACGAGAGTGGCCGTTTCAAGAACACGCGATGCTTCACCCTGGACGTGACGGACCGCGTCGCCGCGGAACGGGCGCTGCAGGAGGCCCAGCAGCGGCTGGCGGCAACTTACGAGAACGCCCATGCCGGGATCGGCGAGGTGGACGCAGACGGGCGCTTCCTGCGGGTGAACGCGCGTTTCGAGGAATTGACGGGCTACAGCCGCGAACAACTGCTTCAGAGGACGTTGTTCGATATCACCCATCCTGACGACGTCCCCGAGGAACGCCGGCAGTTCGCCGCTCAGGTGCGGCGCGACGTCGATGGCTACGGTGTCGAAAAGCGCTATCTGCACGCCGACGGTCGGACCGTCTGGGTGCATGTGATGAGCTCCAGCGTCCGCGACGGCGAGGGGCGCTTCCTCTACGGCGTCCGCGTCGTCCACGACATCACCGACCGGAAGCTGGCTGAACGGCGCAACCAGCTCCTGATCAACGAGCTGAACCACCGGGTGAAGAACACCCTGGCCACTGTCCAGTCGCTGGCCTCTCAGACCGCGCGGCACACTGAGGACGTCGGCGACTTCATCACCCGTTTCGAGGGGCGGCTCGTGGCGCTCAGCAAGGCGCACGACAGGCTGACCCGCCGCAACTGGGAAGGCGCCAGTCTCGCCGAGCTTGTACGGGAAGAACTCTCCCTGCGCGACGGCCCGTCCCGAGAGCTGACCCACGAGGGGCCGGACATCTCGCTTCCGCCACGGGTGGCGCTGTCGCTCAGCATGGCGTTCCACGAACTTGGCACCAACGCGCTCAAGTACGGCGCGCTCTCGATTTCCGGGGGGCGGATCGCCGTCCGCTGGACCGTTGAGCGGGACGCGAGCTCGCGTCCGACGCGGGTGCGCCTGGAATGGATCGAGTCCGGCGGGCCGACGCCGGACCCCGAGCCCCGCCGCGGCTTCGGCTCGCGACTACTGGAGGCCATGGCGAGCGACGTGAACGGGACCGCCGAGCTTCGCTTCGAACCCGAAGGCGTCCGCTGGAGTCTTTCCTTCCCGTTGGAATGGCCGGCCTGACCCCGCAGCTCTGCAGATCTGCAGACCTCCTCTGCGGCCAAGGCGGGTTGTGAAGCTTCGCCACGCGACTTAAAGCCCCGCGCTCCGCGAACGGAGGTCGGCAACGCCCTTTCGCGGCGTCTTTGGGGAGCCGTCATGAAGCGTGTTCTGAAGTGGGCCGGCTTCGGCTTGGCCGGCCTGGTCGTCTTTGTGCTCTTCGCGGTGGCGGGCGCCTTCGCCGCCAGCGAGCTGATGATCCGTTGGCCCGCCTCTGACACTGCGGAGCTGAAACTGGCCTCGGCCGCCGCGGGCTCCGTAGAGCGCGGCCGCCGCATCGCCAAGCTGAACGGCTGTCACGATTGTCACGGCGAGCGCCTCGAGGGCCGCCTCTTCCATGACGAGATGCCGATCCTGCGCGCGTGGGGCCCGAACCTGACGCTTGCCGCCGCGGAGCAGTCGGACGCAGAGCTCGACCGCTCGATCCGCCACGGCGTCGCCCCGGGCGGGCGGCGGCTGTGGGTGATGCCCTCGTTCGCCTTGTCCCAGCTTTCCGATCAGGAGGCGGCGGACCTCATCGCCTATGTGCGCAGCTTCCCCGTCGCCGGCGAGCCGCAGCCGCGGATCCAGGTGGGCCACCTCGGGCGTCTCGGCCTGCTGCTCGGCAAGTTCAGATCCGAGGCGGCGATGCTGGCCAAGAGCGGCCCGCCGGTGCTGCCTGACTACGGCCCGCAGCACGCCCAAGGCCGTCAAGTCGCGGAACTCTGCGTGGAGTGCCACGGCGCCGACCTGAAGGGCATGGAACTCCTGAAGGCGCCCGACCTGACGATGGCGGCGTCCTACGACCCGGCCGACTTCGCTCGGCTTCTGCACGAGGGCGTCGCCGCCGGCGACCGCAAGCTGGACGGGCTGATGGGCGCGGTCGCGCAGTCGCGGTTCAGCGCCCTGTCGGAGACCGAGATCCAGGCGCTGCACGCCTATCTGAAGGCCCGCGCCGAGCACGAGATCGCCGCCGCGCAATGAGGGCGGATCGCGCGAAAGTGACCTCTCACAGCGTACTAGAACGCGTTTCGAAATTCCGGCCCGGCAACCCTACCCAGGCCTTAATGCTTGTGTCACAGTCGATACAACCGCCGGACTCGAGCCGGGGACAAGAGAGCGTAAGACTTGGGAGGAAATATGCGGCGCGACCTCACCCACTGGGGTGTGGCGCGGCAGGCCTGGCGTCCCGCCACGTCAATTGCCTGTCTCGCTTTCGTAGCCACGCTGGCGATCGCCTTCTGGGCCGGCGTGGTCTGGATCGCCCAAGCCTTCATGGCCCTGAGCGCCCAAGGGTTCTAGGCTCCTTCCGAACCGTATCTGGCTACGGTCGGCCGACGGAGACATAGGCGAACCCGCGCGCCTTCATGTCGTCGGGCTTATAGATGTTGCGTAGGTCCACCAGCACGGGCCTGCGCATGAGCAGCTTGATCCGATCGAGGTCGAGCGCCCGGAACTGGTCCCACTCGGTGATGATGACGAGGGCGTCGGCGCCTTCCGCCACCGCGTAGGGATCGTCGCGGAAATCCACATCGCTCAGCATGTGCTTGGCCTCGGCCAGGCCTTCCGGATCGAACGCCTGCACGCGCGCGCCCTTGTCCTGAAGCGCCGGGATGATCGCCAGGGAGGGCGCATCGCGCATGTCGTCGGTGTTCGGCTTGAAGGTCAGGCCCAGCACCCCCACCGTCTTGCCCTTCAGCTCGCCGTCCACCGCCTTGACGACCTTGCGGGCCATGGCGCGCTTGCGCTCGTCGTTCACCTTGACCGTGGTCTCGATCAGCTCGACGGGCGCGCCGTAGTCGCGGGCGGTGCG
>NZ_JAPSKZ010000196.1 GCF_031181185.1 Phenylobacterium sp.
CCCCCGCCGCCGTCCGCCGCAGGATCTCCTCCGCCGTTTCCACCCCGTGCCGCACCGAGGTCGGCCAAGCGGCCTCGTCCGCCCCGACCGCGGTCGGGAACTCGTCCTCCATCGCCATGTCAGATGTCCTCTTGTCTCTACCTCCCCCGCGAAGCGGCGGGAGGGGGACCGTCCGCCGAAGAGCGGACGGTGGAGGGGGCAAGCCCCACGCAAAGCGTCGCAACAGCCGCCCCACCTCCACTGGGGGAGGGGGACCGTCGGCCAAAGCCCGAGGGTGGAGGGGGCCGCGCGCGACCGATTGCGGCGACGTCATCGGTATCCGATCGGTCCAGCGGACCGCTCGGCGCAGAGCCTGCCCTCGGCAGCGCGCAAGCGCGTCCCGGGGAACGCCCGCGCTCACGGAGCGCGGGCCGGACCGCTCCCCAACCTGTCCGAAAACAAGAAGGGGCGTCCCCGCCCCCGCCAACCTAGTCTCCGGAAAAATCCATCGGCCGCCGCTTCGAGAGCCTGGACCCCGGCCGCGCCGATCGGTCGATCATCGCCCGCGCCGTCCGCGTCCGGGCCGCCGCGCCCGCCAGCACGATCCACGCCGCCGCAGCCCCGCCGAGCCCCCACAGGACCACGGCCCCCGGCCCGCCCCCGTGCCTCAGCTTCCACACCGCCGCGCCCAGCCCGGCCACCGCACAGACCGCCGTCCACCCCGCCGCCTGCGCCCGCGGCGACCGACGCATCTCCAGCAGCGCCCAGAGCATCACCGCCCCCAGGCCCAAAAGCCCGAACCCCACCGCCAGCAGCCCGTCCACCAAGCTCACCGCCGCCTCCGCCCGTCAGCCGCCGCCGCAACGATAGCCCAGAACCAGACACGAAAAAGGGGCGTCCCGGCCCCTCCGGTCGCACTTCGCAGCGATGCCGGAAAGCTACCGAAAACGCGCGCGGGAGTCAAGAACAAAGCTGGAACATCAGCCGATCCCGCGGCCGCTCGGGCGACCACTCGTGACTCGTAGCTGATCCTAAGAATGTACACTTTCGGGTGCGTACCCAGCTGGGCCGCAGAGGTGCGCTTCTGGCGCGCGACGGCAGTTAAGCGCTGTTCTCCAATCGAACTGCTGCTCATGCTCCCCACGGCCCGCCGCAGTCCAGAGCCCGGCGGGTCGGCGTCACGCCTCATCAATTCCCTCGCAATCGTCCTAGCGTTAAGCTTTGCTCAGGTGCGGGGAGGAGAGTATGCGCGGATTGGCCCTGGGCCTGACTTTGATGCTGGCGAGCGGCGGCGCTGCGATGGCGGCAGAAACCCTCGCCGTGTGCGGCGCCGTCAGCGGACGCGCGTACTACGTCGGCAAAGGATTGGTGCCCGACGACGAGGCGGGCTGGACGGACGACCGTATCGGCAATGGGAAGATCACCCTCACGCGCGACGCGAAGGGCGAGCTTGATGTGTTGTTCGCTGACTCGACCGGCGCGATCTCTTCCAGCCGTGCGGAGGGCGCGGTCGTGTTTCCTGGACGCATGGCTTCTGATGACGCTGCGGTGATCGTTGCCTATCCCGGAGCGAGCTTGGAGATCTACCACTTCGTTCGAGACCGGGCGGGCAAGCACCGCGTGATCTTGGTCCAAAGCAAGGGAGGTACAATCCCGATCACCAAAGGGTCTGTGATGGTCGGTGAGTGCTCGTCTCTGGATTTGCCATCGAGCTGACCATCCGGCGAGAGCCGCTTGCTCTGCGGCCCAGTCTAAATGGCTGCTCCTGGCGAGAAACGGGCTCTGAACGTGCGCCCCCAGAAGTTGCAGGCGCCGCATTCTCGTGCAAGCGTTGCCCTAGATCAGGGGGGATCTACATGAACAAGAAGCTGCCGCCGGCCTTGGTGAGCGGGGAGCGGGCGCGCCTGTTTCCGATCCTGGCGGATACGTCCAAGGAGGGCCGAACGCTCTCCATCTTCTTGGCCTGCCTTGAGAATGTGCCCGAGTTCGGACGAGCGCTGCTCGGCAGTTTGGACTTGCGACTCGGAGCCCGCGCCAGCCTCGAAACTTATACGGAGGTGGTGCTGAAATCCGGGCTGGCGGATCGGAAGCATCGGCCTGATGGCCTTCTGGTCGTAGACACCAGTCGCACCGTGTGGACTGCGCTCGTGGAAGCCAAGGTGGGTTCCGCCGAGCTCACGAACGAACAGATCGAGTCCTATCTTGAGCTGGCTCGCCTGAACGGCGTGAACGCAGTGATTACGCTATCCAACCAGTTCACCGCGCTGCCGACCCATCACCCGCTCACCGTCAAGGCTTCTCTGACGAAGAAGGTGGACCTGTTCCACTGGTCGTGGGGCTACGTGATCACTCAGGCTCACTTGCTTACGAACAATGGCGAGGTCACCGATCGCGAGCAGCTGGTTCTCTTGAAAGAGCTTCAGCGGTTTCTTTTGCACCCCAGTTCCGGTGTGAAAGAGTTCGATCAGATGCCTGGCGCTTGGACGGACGTTTGCAGCGCCGTGGCCGCCGGCGCGTCTCCCATCGCGAATGCCGCCGCTGCGCGTGAGGTCATTGGCGGGTGGCACCAGCTGATCGACCAGCTCACGACGCAGCTCAGCCGGCAGATCGACGCCAACGTCCGCATCGAGCTATCGCGGCAACACGCGGATGATCCAGCCCTTCGCCTGAAGGAGTGCGTCGCCGAGCTTGGGCGAGACGGATGCCTACGCGCAAGGCTCCTAGTGCCCGACGCCGCTGCGCCCATTGAAGTGTCGGCGGACCTGAAGAAGCGTTCGGTCACCCTGCAGATGGACCTGAAGGCTCCGGCAGATCGGAAGAGCACAAAGGCTAAGGTCGCCTGGCTGCTCCGCCAGCTGAGTCAGGTAGAGGCGAAGGATCTGCACGTTCGTCTGCGCTGGCCCGGGCGCGCGGCGCCGACGCAGTATCCTCTCGCCGACCTCCTTGCCAGCCCCGACCTCGGCGCCACCGGTAGGGAGGCTTTGACCCTCATGCGGATGGAAGTCCTGCTGGTGAAGGATCTCGGCGCCCGCTTCGCGCAGCGCAAGAACTTCGTGTCCGAGTTCCTGGCCGCAGTCCCCGAGTTTTACGACAAGGCGGCCGGGAACCTGCGCGCTTGGCAGCCCCGCCCCCCCAAGCTGTCGAACGAAAAGGCGACGCCCGATTCGGTCAGTTCCGATGCGCTGCGCGAGGAGCTGGAACTCGAGGCGTTAGACCGACAAAGTTGAACCTCATCGACTAGAAGCGGCCATTAAGGTCCGCTTCTAGACCCGACCCTAAAGTCAGCTTCTGGCGCGATGCGGTCGAATGTCATCGTTTAGGCACCCGCATGTTCAAAGCAGCATCAGCGCCGCGAACGCGATCCAGGGCAGCAACCCAAGCCCCAAGACCAGTCGCCACGTCCACCGCTCGCCGCGCCGCCAGACGAGCAGCATCAGCGCATACAGCGCCACGAGAGGATGCGCGCCGACCAGCCACCCGAATGGCGCACCGCCCGGTGCCGTCGAGAGCATGAGCAGGAACACGTTCGGAACGATGCTGGAGATCAGGAGCAGGATGACCGCCGCCCGCCCGATGAGTCGGAGCCCACGCTGAGGTCTGGATGTCGCGCCGTTCTCGGTCACGCCCGTTCTCCTGGTGGCCGCACGCTGAGGGGATTCTTAGCCGCTCAATCCTACAGCGCCGCCGATAGGAAGCTCGCCGCTGCAGCCAAGTTGCAGTGGCATTGCGCAAGGTCTGCTTCCTAGCAGGAACCCGAGGTCCGCTCCTGGCGCATCCGAGACCTTGGCGATCTCCTACGGGTCGGGAGCGGCCAATTCGTCCGAGTATCCCGCCTTCAGCCGGGGCCATTGGGCGGTGGGGCGCCCGTCGGTGGTCATGCCTTCGGGCTCTTGCGGCCAACCCGGCGGCGAGTCTTCCCAGTCCTGCTGCCGTCCGTAGACCGTGAGATCGAGAAGCCGATAGTTGTTGTCCATGGCTTCCACGCCGCGGCGCGTGGTCCAGTAGGTCTCGAACACCGCGGAACCCTGCCGCAGGTAGCAGATCAGGTACATCGTCCGGGGCTTGCGGCCTGCTAGCAGCGTCTCCAGCGAGGCGTCGGGCACGGCGTACCAGGGCATCTGCCAGCCCATGAAGTCGCGATACCGGGCGCTTTCCTCGAGGGGGCCTTGGCAGAAGGTCGCGTACGTCACGCCCTTGGCGTTGAGCGTCGAGAGCTCCTTCACCTGCGCCGTGAAGAAGGTGCAGCCCTCGCACTGCCCTGACGCCGGGCGGCCCGGGTACCACATGAAGTAGTATGCGATCAGGAGGCGACGGCCTTCAAACGCGTCTAGCAGCGTCACCTCTCCGCGGTCGCCGAGCAGGCGCGTCGCGGCGTCAACCCTCACCATCGGCAGACGCCGACGGCTGGCGGCGATGGCGTCCGCCTCGTGGGTATGGGCCTTCTCCCTGGCCCGCAGCGCGTCCACCTGGGCTTGGTAGGCGGCCCGATCCACGAGCTCGGGCATGGCAGGTTCGGTCCGGTCGGTGGGGGCGGCCATCGCTTCCTCCTTGCTGGCGTCCGACGCAAGAGCGCCTTCTCCACATCCCCCCGGCGAGGCTAGGTCTCGGGCGCAGCTCCCGCCATGCCAAGCAGACCCCGCTTTCCTGCCAAATCGATGGGTTCGGAGCACGAACCGATGATCGCTCGTAGCCACCGTTCCGGCTGCGCGCGCCAGGGCGCTGGCTGGACGGTTCGGTCTGTGCGCGGGCCGCGACGTCCGTTCCTGCCCACAGCACTCCCCCCTTCCCCTCCGCCCCGTCACCTGCCTAACCTCACCCCAACCAAACGCCCGTTCGAGGCGGCGCACCGGGGAAGAGGACGCACACGCCCATGGCGACCACTGAGGCTCAGACCACCCCCGACGCCCACCCGGCCTACACCCCGGCCTACAAGACCACCGTCCTGTGGCTGCTGGTCATCGCCTACACGTTCAACTTCATCGACCGGACGATCATCTCGACGATCGGCCAGGCGATCAAAGAGGACCTGAAGCTCACCGACGAGCAGCTGGGCTGGCTGGGGGGCCTGTCGTTCGCCCTGCTCTACACGACGCTGGGCATCCCGATCGCGCGGCTGGCCGAGCGCAAGTCGCGCGTCAACATCATCACCATCGCCATCGTCGTCTGGTCGGGCTTCACCGCGCTGTGCGGCCTGGCGACCAGCTATGTCCAGCTGCTCCTGTTCCGCGTCGGCGTGGGCGTCGGTGAGGCGGGGCTGTCGCCGCCGGCCCACTCGCTGATCAGCGACTATTTCGAGCCCAAGAAGCGGGCCTCGGCGCTTTCGATCTACGCCTTCGGCATTCCGCTGGGCACCATGTTCGGCGCCATCGCCGGCGGCTGGATCGCCCAGAACGTGAGCTGGCAGGCGGCATTCATGCTGGTGGGCCTGCCCGGCATCGCCGTGGCCGTGGCCATCAAGCTGATCGTCAAGGAGCCGCCGCGGGGCTGGTCGGACCGCCAGTTGGCGGCCGAGACGGCCGCAGCCGCCCAGGCCGCCAGCGCCGAGACGCCCGGCGCCATCGGCCGCGAGGCCTCGGCGGCCGGCGCGCCCAACCCGCCGCTGTCGTCGGCCGAGATCATGGCGACCAAGCCGCCGTCGATGTGGGCGGTGACCAAGCGGCTGTTCGGCTCGTGGGGCATGTTCCACATGGCCGCCGGCATCACCCTGGCCAGCTTCGCCGGCTACGGCGCGGGCCAGTACGTGCCGCCCTACCTGATCCGCCAGTACGGCATGGACCTGGCGACGGCCGGCCTGCTGTTCGGGCTGGTGGCGGGGGTGGCCAACGGCGCGGGCACGCTGCTGGGCGGCTTCCTGACCGACTGGGCCAGCAAGCGGAACCTGCGCTGGTATGCGCTGGTGCCGGCCATCGGCCTCCTGATCGCCACGCCGCTCTACCTGTGGACCTTCACGCGCGACACCTGGCAGGCGGGCGTGGGCTTCTGGCTGCTGGCGGGCGTACTGCACTACACCTACCTCGGCCCCACGTTCGGGGTGGTGCAGAACGCCATGGACGTGCGGATGCGCGCGACCGCGGTGGCCATCCTGTTCTTCGTGCTGAACCTGATCGCCCTGGGCTTCGGCCCGCCCTTCACCGGCTGGCTGATCGACCAGTTCGCGCAGAACGCCTGGATGACGGCGGGCGGGACCGAGGCCTTCAAGGCGGCCTGCCCCGGCGGCCTGGGCCCGGCCGGCGCGCCGGCGGCGGTGGATGCGGCGTGCAAGGCGGCCACCGCGGTGGGGACGCGGCTGGGGCTCCTGGGCACCACCCTGATCTACGCCTGGGCCGGCCTGCACTACCTCCTGGCCGCCATCACCCTGCCCCGCGACATCGCCCGGGCGAAGGCGGCCCAGTCCGCCTAGCGGCCGCCTGTGGCCCGGCTGCAACCAGCGGGTGATTTCCGCACGCAGTCCGGGTGGTTCAAGCTTGACACTCGGGA
>NZ_JAPSKZ010000197.1 GCF_031181185.1 Phenylobacterium sp.
ACCCGACCGCGCCGGCCAGCACCAGGTCGGCGCGGTCGGGTCCGATGCAAGGCTGGTCGGCGCGTTCCTGGGCGCTGAGCGCCAGGAGCCGTCCGGCGGCGGCGTCGCAGTCCTCGCGCGTCATCCAGATGCCGTCGACGCGGCTGCGGTCGTAGCGCGGCAGTTCCAGGTGCATGCCGGCGAGGCTGGTGATCGCGCCCGACGTGCCGACGAGGTGGGCCCGGTCGGCCTCGAAGATCGGCCGCATCGGATCGGCCCGGCGAAAGGCGGCCAGTTCGGTCTTCACCGTCTCCACCATGGCGCGGAACCAGGCCTCGGTCGCCGTCTCGCCTTCAGGGAAGCGTTCCGCCAGGGTGACCACCCCGATCGGGATGGAGAGCCAGGCGCGGATCGGCGGCATGCCGGTGGGCGGCGCGCCGCGCAGGTCGACCCAGGACAACTCCGTGGAGCCGCCGCCGACGTCGACGACCAGGGCGGCGTCCTCGCTGCGGTCCAGGAGATTGAGGCAGCCGGTGACGGAGAGCTTAGCCTCCTCCTGGGGGCTGATGATCTGCAGGCGCACGCCGGTCTCGCGCGCCACCCGCTCGACGAACTCGGCCCCGTTGCCGGCCATGCGGCAGGCCTGGGTCGCGATGGCGCGGAAACGCACGACACGCCGCCGGCGAACCTTTTCCGCGCTGACCTTGAGCGCGGCCAACGCCCGGTCCATGGCGACTTCCGAGAGCTGACCGCTCTGGGTCAGCCCTTCCCCAAGCCGCACGATCCGGGAATAGGCCTCCACGACGCGGAATCCGGTCGGGGCCGGCGTCGCGATCAGCAGGCGGCAGTTGTTGGTCCCCAAGTCGAGCGCGGCATAGCAGGGCGCATCGGCCCCTGCCCGCTCCCGTTCGCGCATCCCCCCAGCGGACCTCTGGGGGCGGGGCGCACGCGGCGCCTCATCCATGGACAGCTTCCGTCCCTTCGCAGGCTGCCCGGCGGGGCGCCTCATTTCCCGACGACTGTAGCAAGCGCCCGCCGGCGCCGGAAGCCGAGCCTTTGATTGCCGGGTCCCGCGGGCTACGTTCACGTTCCAGTCAGGAGATGAGACGTAGATTCGGAGCATGACGACGCGACTCGCCAAATTCACGATCGGCCAGGTCGTCCGGCACCGCGTGTATCCCTTCCGCGGCGTGATCTTCGACGTCGATCCCCAGTTCTCGAACACCGAGGAATACTGGCTGTCGATTCCGGAGCACATCCGGCCGCACAAGGATCAGCCGTTCTACCACCTGCTCGCCGAGAACGACGACAGCGCCTATGTGGCCTACGTCTCCGAGCAGAACCTGGTCCCCGACGACACCGGGCAGCCGGTTGGGCACCCGCAGGCGTCGCTGATCTTCGACTCGTTCGACGAGGGCCACTACAAGCTCCGCCCCCGGATCAGCCACTAGCGCGCAAGCTTTTTCCGCAGCTCCGCGATTTTGCGCCCTTTTCCGAACGGAACTTCCGCCGGAACGGGTCCATTCTCGCAAGCATGAGCGCGGACGGCTTTGCCAATGGCCCGCCCCCCGGCGCGCGGGCCGACTGGACCATCGACCAGAACTGGGACGGCTACTCCCAGGCCGAGCACGACGTCTGGATCACCCTCTACGAGCGGCAGACGAAGCTGCTGCCCGGCCGAGCCGCCGATCCCTTCCTGAAGGGGCTCGAGGCGCTGGACCTGCATCGTGCCGGCATCCCCGACTTCGCCCGCATCAACGAGGAGCTGAAGCGGCTGACGGGCTGGACGGTCGTGGCCGTCCCGGGCCTCGTGCCCGACGACGTCTTCTTCGACCATCTCGCGAACCGCCGCTTTCCGGCCGGCCAGTTCATCCGCAAGCCGGAGCAGCTGGACTACCTGCAGGAGCCGGACATCTTCCACGACGTCTTCGGCCACGTGCCGATGCTGACCGACCCCACTTTCGCCGACTACATGCAGGCCTACGGCCAAGGCGGCCAGCGCGCCCTGGGGCTGGGCCGCCTGCACAACCTGGCGCGCCTCTACTGGTACACGGTCGAATTCGGCCTGCTGGAGACGCCGCAGGGCTTGCGGATCTACGGCGCCGGCATCGTCTCGAGCTTCGCCGAGTCGGTGTTCGCCCTGGATGACCCCTCACCCAACCGCCTGGGGTTCGACCTGGAGCGGGTGATGCGCACGCCGTACCGGATCGACGACTTCCAGCAGGTCTATTTCATCATTCCGTCGCTGCAGAGCCTGCTGGACGCCACGCTGCAGGACTTCGGCCCGATCTACGCGCGGCTCGCCGCCGCCGAAGACATCCCCATCGAGGCCGTCCTGTCGCAGGACCACGTCTTCAATCGTGGCACCCAGGCCTACGCGCTGAAGGGCGGCCGAACCGCCGCCTGAGGCGTCAGTAGTCGCGCCGCCAGCGGACCGAGAGCCGGTTGTCGCCCTCGCCGGTGATGCGCGACAGGATCGAGAGGTTGCGCCGAATCCGCCATTCCACCTGGGCCGCGCCGCCCTCGCGCCCGCCGCCGGTGAGTTCCAGATAGACGTCGTCGGTCAGGTACTTGCCGCCCGAAACGGTCATGCCGGCCTCGTCGCCGCCGCCGAAGGCCAGCCTGTCCAGGCCTGCGAAGGTGCGGAGGTTGCCGATCACGTCGAGCCCACCCCCGCCCGTGAGCGACGAGAGCGCTGAGGCCAGCTGCGCCGCCTCCACCGGCGAGAGCTGAGAGGCCGAGCGGCCGAATAGCACCTGGGACAGGACCTCGTCGTTCGGCAGGGTTGGAGACGAGGCGAGCGTGACCTCCGGCTGCGCCGCCGTGCCGCGGATGCGCACCGTCACCCGCAGAGTGGGATCGTCGCGCACGGCGTCCAGTTGCAATCGGATGTTCTGCGGCCGGGTGGCGAGATAGACGAGGCTGGTGTCGTCGAACTCGAACCGCTTGCCGGCGAACTCGTAGTCGCCGCGCACGACTCGGGCGACGCCCGACAGGTCGGGCCGGGTGGTCGTGCCGCCGACGTGGGCGTCCAGCGACAGCTCCACGTCGAGACCGCGGCCGCGCAGGAACACGCGCCGGGGCGCCTTCAGGTTGACGTCCAGCTGCCAGCCGGAACCGCGGGTGCGCGGCGGGGGGAGGCCCGCGTCCAGCTCGGGCGGCCGGTTCACCTCCTTGACCTCCAGCGCCACCACGCCGGACGGGGTCGGCAGGTCGGCGGCGACGTCGGCCCGATCGATGGTCAGGTCGCCTGAGAGCCGCACCTTGCCGTCCGCGGCGCGGGCGATCGTCGCCTGGCCGGTGGCCGAAGCGGTCGCCATCTCGTTGTCGATCAGGCGGAAGCCCCGCAGATCCAGCCGGAAGCTGGAGACGCCGTTGCGCAGGAGGCTGATCCGCCCCTGGCCGGTGACCTGACCGCCCTCGCCGTCCCGGCCGGTCGCCTGGGTGACGTTGACGGCGTTGCGGGTGAAGTCGGCGGCGAGGGTCACGTCGCGCAGCGACAGGCCGGTTCCGCCGTCGTCGAAGCGACCGCGCTCGACGGTGATGCGGCCCACGGCGTTCGGGTCGGCCAGCGTGCCGCCGAGCGTCCCCTGGGTGCGGACGAAGCCCGCCAGCGCGCGCTCGCCCCCGAACAGCAGATCCCACAGCGGCCGGACCTCGCCCTCGGCGGCGAAACGGCCGCGCATCGGACGCTGGCGGGCGATGGCGACGCGGAACGGAGCGGCCGAGGCCTCGGCAGGCAGCATGAGGTCGGCGCTGGCGGTCAGGCCCTGCTCGTTCCGAGCCTCGGTCTCCAGGGTCAGGCTGTCGCCGGCGAGGCGGCCGCGGACGACGCCGTCCATGCCCTGGGCCTGCGGGGCGCCGCGGCCACGGGCGTCGGCCAGGCGGGCCTCGAAGCCGCCGGACAGCGCTCCGCCTCGGCCCGCGAGGGTCAAGGTCCCGTCGATGCGGCCGTCCAGGTCCGGGTCCAGCAGGGTGAGCGTCAGTCCCGCGACCCGCGCCTGCACGTTGGCGGTCTGGTCGCCCAGCGTCCCGTCCAGGTCGATGCGGCCGCCGTCGGAGCTCGCCAGCCGTAGGCGGGCGCCGCGCTCGGCCCCGCCGAAGCGGAAGATGGCCGGCTCCACCGTGCGCACGTCGCGCTTGCCGACCCGGCCGGCGCCGTCGAAGGCGAGCGCATAGCCCGGCCGCGCCTCCGCCAGGGTCCCCCGTCCGTCGATGCGCCAGGCGCCGCGTTGGGAGCCGCCTTCCGCGACGACCGTGTAGGGCAGCCGGCTGAGCGGACCTTCGGCGGTAAGACGACCCGCACGGATGGTCAGCGCCGCGCCCGCCGGGCGGGCGTTCTCGGCGCGCAGGTCCAGGCTCGCCCGCGCCCCGCCGGCGTCGACGATGCGCACCTGACCGGCGACGCGGCCCGCGTCGAGCAAGGCGCCGCGGCCGATCGCCACCTGCAGGTCGGCGGCCGAGGGGCTGCGCCGCCGCAGCGACAGCGCGCCGTCGGCCTTCACTCCGCCGGCGTCCACCGACAGCTCGGTGAGATCGACGCCGCCTTCGGGGAAGCGGAAGGCGGAGCGCGCCCGGGCCAGGCCGTACGCGCTGTCGGCCGTCAGCGCCACGAGGCCGCTGGAGCCATCGGCCCCGCGCAGGAAGCTCAGGGTGAGCTTGGCGTTCTTCAGCGGTAGGCGGGGCACGTCGATCTGCTCGATGTCGGCGAGGAGGTCGAGGCGCGGCGTGGCCAGGGCCCCGGTCACGGCCCCGGTCCCGCGGGCGCGGCCGGCGATCTCGACGGGGCCGGCGCGGAAGGGACCCTGGGCGTTCCAGTCGGCCTTGAACGCCAGGGTGCGGTCGCGGCGCAGCACGCCGGCGGTGGTCATGTCGAACGCGGCGCCGTCGAGGCTGGCGTGGGCCACCGAGAGCGCGCCGGCCTGCCAGTTGGCCTGGGCGCGCAGGCGCGGCTCTGCGCCCAGCAGGCGGTCCAGCTCGTCCATGCCCGTCGCGAAGCGTCGGCCGCGGGCGTCGACGGTGAAGGTCCAGGGCCGGTCCGCGCGGGCCTGGGACGCCTGCCAGGACAGGTTCGCCCCGCCGCCGGCGCCTGGGCGGGCGGCGGCGAGGTTCGAGACGTCGGCCCGCCCCTTGAAGGTCAGCGCGCCCAGCAGGCTGCGGCCGCCGGTGGCGTCGACCTTGAGGCCGCGCCCGGTCAGCGACACGCTGCGCAGCAGCAGCCGGCCGTCGGCCAGCCGGGCGCCGTCTAGCGCGGCGACGGGCGCGCCGCCCAGCAGGGCCGCGGCGAGGCCCTGCCCACGCCCGCCGGCGCCCGCGAGCTTCGCCTTGACCGAGATCGCTCCCTTGTCGCGCGTCACCTGCAGGGGCCCGGACACGCGGGAGAGGCCGTAGCCGCCCAGCGCCAGGTCCGAAACCGCGCCGTCCCCTTCGAAGCGCCACTCGGCTAGAGTTCCGGTCAGGACTCCCGCCAGGCGCGCCGCGCCGGTCTCCGGCCCCCCGGCGAGCCGGGAGAGGTCGCGGGTGTCGGCGTCCACCCGCACGCCCTGTGGTCCCAGCCGCCGTTCACCGAGGTTGCCGCGGCCCGAAAGCTTGACGGTCAGATTGTCGGCGTAGACCCGTCCCTCCAGCGCGTAGAACTGCCGGTCGGCGCGCCGGCCGGCGATGCCGAAGCGGACCTCGGGGCCGAGCCTGGCCATATACGGACCGGTGAGCGAAGACGCGTTCAGCAGGATCCGCCCGCCCGCCTGGCCGCCGTCCGGGCGCCATGCGCCGCGGGCCAGGACCGGCGTGACGGCGCCGGATCTCGCGACGGCCGTGAACTGGCCTTCCGAGGCCTTGCCCGAGGCGCGCACCGCGAGCTCGAAGGGCTGCTCCGTCGGCAGGCCGAGCGCGCCGGCGAGCGCGCCGCCGCGGGCCTCCATCGCGTGCACGGTGAGCCGCAGCGGCCGCATGGGTCCGAAGACGAAGTCGACGTCCAGCCGGTCGCCCGGATGCGGCACGCTTCGGGCCGCCACCTTGCCGCTCCGGCCGCCCCGGCGCTCGACGTCGAGCTGGGCGTTCAGGTCGTAGACCCCGCGCCGGCCGCTGAAGGCCGGCTCCATGATTACCCGGGTTTTCAGGGCGTCGATGTGGAACGACACCGGCAGACCTCGGTCCTTGCCTTTGGGGGCTAGCGTCGGCCGGCGGACGAGGCGCAGGCTTTCGGCCTCGATCAGGTCTGCGTCGAACCTTCGCCTGAAGAGTTCCAAATAGCGCCATGTGAGATGGACGTTTTTGGCCTCAAGCCAGACGCCCTGCTCGTCCCGAATGGTGAGCCGCCGGACGCGGAAGTCCCGCCAGACGTCGCCCGAAAGGCCTTCGACCTTCAGGCGCCCGAACCGCCCGATCTTCAGGCCATCGGTGCGCGCCTCGATGAGCAGCCGCGCCTGAGGGGTCAGGACGCCGAAGCGGGTCGTCGCGACAAGGC
>NZ_JAPSKZ010000198.1 GCF_031181185.1 Phenylobacterium sp.
GCGCGGGAAGTAGACGACCGGTGCGAGGTTGGACTCTTGCA
Source organism: Phenylobacterium sp. (assembly GCF_031181185.1). GTDB lineage: Bacteria > Pseudomonadota > Alphaproteobacteria > Caulobacterales > Caulobacteraceae > Phenylobacterium. The sequence goes on from NZ_JAPSKZ010000198.1 coordinate 42, forward strand.
GGATCAGGGCGTCGTCGGTGTCGGCGATCACGTGGCCGGCGAAGAAGGCGCGCCAGCGCCGCTTGGCAGGCTCGATCGTGATCGGGTGGTCGGGGCCGGGGGTCAGCATGACGGGGTCCTCCTTCAGCCTGACAACGCCAGAGGGGCGGGTGAAGCTCCGTCCGGAGGACGCTGGCCTGAGCGGCTAGGATATAGGGCGGCCTCGTTGCTTGTGCTTGCAGGTTCCGCGTGATTTTCTCCCCGCAAATCTCTGGCGGTCGGGCGAAACTCTCCCGAAGCCTCGGAAGTCCATAGGGAAACCGGAACCTCCTCCGCATGAATCTCATCGTTCTGATCGGCATAGCGATCACGCTCATCACCGGCCTGCCGGTGCTGATGCAGCTCCGCAAGAACCACCCGCGCGGGTTGATCATCCTGTTCTTCGCCGAGATGTGGGAGCGCTTCTCCTACTACGGCATGCGCTCGATCCTGATCTTCTATCTGACGCAGCACCTGCTGTTCGACGATGAGACGGCGAACGCCCAGTACGGCTCCTACACCTCGCTCGTGTACCTGCTGCCCCTGCTCGGCGGCATCCTTGCCGACCGCTACATCGGGACCCGCAAAGCGGTGGCGTTTGGCGCCCTGCTGCTCGTGGCCGGCCACCTGACCATGGCGGTCGAGGGCAAGCCTGCGACCCAAACCCTGACCTACGCCGGCCAGAGCTACCAAGTGGTCTCGCAGGGCCTGATGGAGGAGCGTCAGGTCCGCCTGGTCGTGAACGGCCAGCCGCACGAGTTCGGCCCGGCCGCGACGGGAGGCCTGGAGATCAAGAACCTCCCGGCGACGGCCCCGCTGCCGGCGGTGCTGCCGGAGGGCTCGTACCAGCTCGAGAACAAGGTCGATCCGTTCGGCAAGAACGCCTTCTACCTCGCCGTCTCGCTCATCATCATGGGCGTGGGCTTCCTGAAGCCGAACATCTCGACCCTGGTGGGTCAGCTCTATCCGCAGGGCGACCCGCGGCGCGACGCTGGCTTCACGCTCTACTACTACGGCATCAACCTGGGCGCGTTCTGGGCCTCGGTGCTCTGCGGCCTGCTGGGCGTGAAGTTCGGCTGGTGGGCCGGCTTCGGTCTGGCCGGCGTCGGCATGCTGGCCGGCTTTATCGTCTTCGTGCTCGGCAAGAAGCACCTGCAGGGCAACGGCGAGCCGCCGAACCCGGAGCTGCTGAAGAAGCCGGTGGCGGGGCCGATCAACCGCGAGTGGCTGATCTACGGCTTGGCCGTCCTCGGCGTGCTGCCGGTGTGGTGGCTGGTCCAGCGCAACGCGGTCGTCGGCGTCGCGCTCGGCATCTCCACCGTCGCTGCGTTCATCGGCATCGGCCTGATCATCGCCTTCATGGCCAAGACCTGGGTCGAGCGGCAGCGGATGATGCTGGCCACAGTGCTCATTCTCGGGGCCGTGGTGTTCTTCACCCTCTTCGAACAGGCCGGCACCTCGCTGAACCTGTTCGCGGCGCGAAACGTGGAGCTGGTGGGCGTCAGCGCCGCCCAGACCCAGTCCTTCAACGCCGGCTTCATCCTGATCTTCGCGCCGATCTTCGCGGCCATGTGGGCCTGGCTCGCCAGCCGCAACCGCGATCCGAACCCGACGCTGAAGTTCGGCCTGGGCCTGTTCCAGGTCGGCCTGGGCTTCATGGTGGTGGTCTGGGGCGCGGCCTTCGCCGACGAGCAGTACCGCCTGCCGATGATCTTCCTGGCGCTGCTCTACATGTTCCACACGACGGGCGAGCTGTTCCTGTCGCCGGTGGGCCTCTCCGAGATCACCAAGCTGTCCATCGCCAAGGTCGTCTCGTTCATGATGGCCGTGTGGTTCCTGTCCTCGTCGGTCGCCCAGTACGTCGGCGGCTGGATCGCCGGCATGGCGGGCACTCACACCGTCGGCGGCCAGGTCACCGACCCGGCCGCCTCGCTGGCCGCATCGCTCAAGGTCTTCAACATGCTGGGGCTCTGGGGCATGGGCATCGGCGTGGCGTTCGTCGTGCTCAGCTTCTTCATCAAGCACTGGGCCCACGGCGTGAACGACCCGGCGGGCGCCCAGCCCGAGCCGATCGCTCCGGTGCTCGACGGTGAGCGCCAGGCCGTCAGCCCGGCGGCCATCCGGCGGGACCTGAACAGCTAGGTCCGGGCACAAGCCCGAAAATGATGAAGGCCGCGGAGCGATCCGCGGCCTTCTCTGCTTCCGGCGCCAGCGGGGCGGCTAGCCGCCGAAACTCTTGCGGACCCGGATGTAGACCGAGCGGCCGGGCGTCAGGTCGCGGTCGTCGGTGTAGAGCAGCGAACCGGTCCGCCGGTCGGGGCCATAGGCCTTGGTGTTGAAGCGGATGCCGCGTTCGGCGAGGTTTTGGACCTCGACGCGCAGAATGGTGTCAGGTGCCAGCCGCTTATCGATCCAGGCCGTGATGAAGGCGTTGTGCAGCTTCACGTCGGTGATCGAGTTGTAGCGATAGGTGGTCTGCGACCACCCGCTGAACACCGCCATGCCGAGGCTCGCGTTCCACTGCGGCATGTCTTGGGTGTAGCGGACCTCCCATTCCAGCGGGCGCAGGCGCGAGATCTCGCGCTTGGTGAGCGTCGTAGGGTCGATCACCTCGGACCAGCGCTTGTTGAGCTCGCCCTGCAGGACGCCGCCCCGCCAGCCCAGAGGCTCGGAGGGGACCTGGAGGGTCACGATCAGCTCGTCCTTCGTGCCGTCGCCGATGTTCGTCGGCCGATCGAAGACGGCGCCGTTGGCGGCGAACACCGGACCGCGGTCGATGACGTCCTTCAGGTCGGAGTGGCGGTACGTCACGGTCAGCGCGCCGCTTTTCCAGAACCGCTGCTCCACCGCCAGTTCCCCGACCCAGGCCTGCTCGGGATCAAGGTCGGGGTTGCCGACGCTGACGCCGGTCCCTTCCTCGAAGTCGGCGCCCGCGACGAAGTCGTCGAAGTTCAGCTGACCCACGACGCGCTCAACCCGGCCGCGGATCTGGGTGTTCGGCAGGACCTGCCAGGCCACGGCGAGGCGGGGCTTCAGGAAGCTCAGGCTCTTCTCGAGAACGACGTCGCCCTCGGATGAGATCTCCGATGCCTCGAAGCGCAGGCCGCCGTCGAAGGTCCAGGCGGGGGTCGGCCGCCAGACCGCCTTGGCGAAGGCCTCGCCCCGCATCTCCTCCACCTGCACGTCGGCGGCGGGAAGCACCTGGGCCTCGCCGTTGACGAACTGCTCGGTATGGCTGTCCAGCTTGTTCAGCGCCGCCTCACCGCCCGCCTCGAAGGACAGGGTGGCCGAGCGCTGATGCTTCAGCACGGCGCGTCCGATGGTCTCGTTGTAGTCCCGCTCGTAGCGGAAATCGTTGGTGACGCCCGGCGTGCGGGCGAGGTCGAAGCCGTGGAAGGCGGAGTCGGACCGCAGGAGGACGGCCTCCAGCTTCGTCCGCGCGCCGAAATCGCGATTGTAGCGCGCGCCCAGCTCGGTCTCGAACTCGTCGTAGGGCGAGGTGAAGTTGTCTACGCGGTCGGCGGGCAGGGAGAACCGCACGGTGTTCTCGCTCTTCCAGCTGTCCCAGAAGGCGCGGCCGTTGAGCGTGATGCGCCCGCCCAGCAGGGGCTGGCTGTAGCCTGCGGTGATGGTCTGCTGCAGGCCGTCGCTTTCGGACTCGTAGTCGGCGCGGCGCTCGATGGTCCCGTCTGGACGGATCCGCACGTAGGGGCCGAACTGGCCGCCGTCGTCGTTGCCGTAGCCGTAGCGGATCGTGGTTTCCCAGGTGCGGGTCCCGTCGCCGCCCGACAGCTCCAGGCGCATCCCGTGCATGTTGCGGCCGTCCCAGAGGTGGTTGTTGGCCACGGCGAACAGGCCGCGGAAGCTCGCCCCCGGCTTGCGGATGACGTTGGCGATGACGGTCTTGCCCTGCATGTCGATGCCGGGCGCGCCGCCGCGGATGATGTCGATGCGCTCGACGGCGCTGGCGGGCACCCGGTGCAGGATCTGATCCAGGGTGTCGCTCTTTGCGGCGGGACGCTGGCCGTCGATCAGGACGTTGCCGGCGGCGCCTTCGAAGCCGCGGACGCTGTCGCCGACGTCCAGGGTGAAGCCCGGGATGCGGCTCAGCATCTCGTTGGCGTTCGAGACCTGCTGACCCTCGAAGAAGCTGGCGGGATAGCTGATCACCCCCTGCTGCGGCGGAGCCTGGACGGCGGCTTCCGGAACGGCGGCCGCGGCGGCCTGAGCAAGCACGTTGAAGATCAGCATACGGTACAGCTCCCCAAGTGGTCGCAGATGACCTGCGCCCTCGGTTTGGGACCAATTAATTGCCCGTAAGGTGGATTAAATCGGGGAAAGATTTCCGGCGTTTAGCCGCTATCCGCCGAAGGTTTTCCGCACGCGGACGTACCACATCTGCGGCGCTTTCACGTCGCGGTGCTCCATGACGGGCGCGCCGCCGGCGTTCCGCGGGCCGGGATAGCTGACGATGGTGCGGCGCACGCCCCGGCCGGTCACGTTGGGAGCCTCGAAGCGGATGTGGATGTCGAGCCGCGGCTTCCACTCGAGGAAGGGGTGGACGTAGGTGCTGAATTTCACCGTCTCGACGATGTTGTAGCGGTAGTAGGTCTGGCGGAAGCCGCCGAAGGCCTCGACGCCGTAGTTGATCCGCCAGCGCGGCATATCCCGCGTCAGGCTGGTTTCCCACTCCAGGTGCTCAAGCCCGGAGATCTGGCGCTTCGCGCCCGTCGTCGGGTCGATCACCTCGGACCAGCGCTTGACCACTTCGCCGCGCAGCAGGACGCCCTGCAGGCCCAGCCGCTCGAAGGGGATGGTCGCCTCCAGCGCCAGCTCGTCCTTGGTCCCGTCGCCGATGTTCGCCGGCCGGTCGAACACCTCGCCGGCGGGCCCGAACACCGGGCCCCGGTCGACGACGTCCTTGAGTTCGTAGTGGCGGAACGCCAACAGGACCGAACCGGCCCCCCAGAAGCGCTGTTCCACCGCCGCCTCGGCCACCCAGGCCTGTTCGGGGTTCAGGTCCGGATTGCCCGCCGTGACGCCGCCGCCGCTCGAGAAGCGGGATGAGGCGACGAAGTCGTCGAAGTTGAGTTGGCCCACCTCGCGCTCGATGCGGAACCGCAGCTGGGTGCGGCTCAGCGCATCCCAGGTCATCGACACGCGCGGCTTCCAGTAGTGGAGCGTCTTTTCCAGAGCCACGTCGCCGTCCGACGAAATGGTCGAGGTCTCATAGCGGAGCGAGGAATCGACGGTCCAGGCGGAGATCGGCCGCCACGTCGCCTTCACGAAGGCCTCGCCGCGCTCCTCCTTCACCTGGACGTTCCCGGCGGGCAGGTCCTGGTCGACGCCGTTGACGAAGAGGCGGGCTGCGCTGTCCAGCTCGTTGACCGCGAACTCGCCGCCGCCTTCGAACGACAGGCGGTCGTCGTGGCGGTACTTGAGCACCGCACGGCCGATGGTCTCGGTGGTTTCACGGTCGAGTTCGAACGTGGAGTGCCCCGTGCCGGCGGCGAACCTGGAGACGATGTCGAACGTGCCTTCCTGGCGCAGGCCCACCAGTTCGATCGCGGTCCTGGCGTTGAGGTTGCGGGTGTAGTTGACGCCCAGCTCCGCGTCGTTCTCATGGAACGTCTCGTCGCTCTCTTCGAGCGCCGGGGCGGGGCTGAGGATGCGGAAGTCCTCGTCGAACTTGAATTTGCGCTCAGACAGGCGGCCGTTCAGGCGCGCGACACCCCCGGCCAGCGGCGTCTCGAACGTGCCGGTTCCCTGCCAATCGAGCAGGTCGCCCTCCTGCTCGAGGTCGACGACCTCCGTCGGGCGGCCGTCCGCATACTGGCGCACCGCCTCGCCCTTGCCGTAGCCGTCGTCGATGGCCTTGCCGCCGTAGAAGCCCAGCTCCCAGGTTCTGGGGCCGAACTGACCTTGGGCTTCGGCGCGCGCCGCCAGCGCGGTCCGGCCGTCGGCGGTGTGGTTCTGGGCCACGGCCACCAGGCCGGTCAGGCCGCCGCCTGCCTTGCGGACCACATTGGCGATGACCGTCTTGCCCTGCATGTCGATGCCGGGCGCGCCGCCGCGAATGATGTCGATCCTCTCGACCCGGCCGGCCGGGATGCGACGCAGGATCTGCTCGAGATTGTCGGTCTTGCTGGCGGGCCTGCGGCCGTCGATCACGACGTTGCCGGCCGAGCCTTCGAAGCCCCGGACCGAGTCGCCGGTGTCCAGAGCGAAGCCAGGGATACGGTCCAGCATCTCGGCGGCGTTGGCGGGCTGCTGGCTGGCGAAGAAGCTGGCCGGATAGCTG
>NZ_JAPSKZ010000199.1 GCF_031181185.1 Phenylobacterium sp.
TCGCGAGCGCGGCCTTCTGCGGCCGGGGTACTTCGCCGACGTGGTGGTCTTCGACCCCGCCGAGATCCAGGACCACGCCACCTTCGAGAAGCCGCATCAGCTGGCCACCGGGGTCAGCCACGTGGTGGTCAACGGCCAGCTCGCCCTGGCCGACGGCGAGGCCACGAAGGCCCGTCCGGGGCGCGTCGTGCGCGGCCGCGGCTGGAAGGGCTGGCCGGACGGCGGCTGCCGGGCCAAGGCCTCGGACTGGAGCTGGTGACCGCTTCGCCGGCTCGCGCGTTCAGGCGTCCATGGCTGAGACGCCGAAGGATCTCGAGGGTCTGCTGAACGAGCTGAACGAGGTCGCCCGCAAGGCCGGCGACAAGGTCAGCGTGCGCGAGGTCTATTGCGCCGTCGGCGAGCGCTCGTTCGGGCCGCTGCTGCTGGTGGCCGGCCTGCTGGGCATGACGCCGGTTTCGGCGATCCCGGGCGCCCCGACGGCGCTGGCGCTCGTCACCCTGCTGATCGCCGCCCAACTGCTGTTCGGGCGGCGCACGCTGTGGTTGCCGAAGCGGCTCCTGGACCTCTCGACGCCGGCCGGACGGCTGATGGCGACGGTCAAGGTGGCGCGCAAGCCCGCCCGGGTGATCGACCGCGTCGTGAAGCCCCGCCTGGGTTTCCTCACCGGCAGGGTGGCCGACCGGATCGTGGCGGCGGCCTGCGTGCTGGTGGCGCTCGCGGTGCCACCGCTGGAGCTGCTGCCGTTCGTGGCCTTTGTGCCGGCGACGGCGATCGCCGCCTTCGGCCTGGGCTTGGTGGCGCGCGACGGACTGCTGATCCTCGTCGCCTTCGCGGCCAGCGCCGGCACCCTGTTCCTGATCGCGCGCCAGCTGCTGTCCTAGTCGCCGAGCGCCTTCAGGATCTCGGCTTCGGGCAGGTTCGGGTCCGCGAGCGGGTGGGAAGAGACCTGCACTCGCCAGTCCCAGTTCACCTCGGGCTTGGGCCGCGAGAAGCGGATCCAGTCCACGTCCATCAGCATGTCCACCCGAGCGGTCTTGTTGACCTCTCGGTTGCTGACCGCGGGGTTCTCCGGGCCCGGCGGCACGTCGTCGCTTCCGGTATAGGCGATCAGCCCCACCTCCATGCGCGCCCGCGGGTCCATCCGGTAGAAGCGGTCGCGCACCTGCCACTGGCCGCCTTCGGGCCGCGCCAGGGCGAAGAGGGTCATGCCCACCCGCACGAGGCGCAGCTCGACCCAGCCCGGCTGGAACGGCCTGAGCTTCAGGGACGAGTAGCTGTTGTAGGTCCCCTTGGTCTCGGTCACCGGCTTGCCGCGCTCGAGCCCGACGCCCGTGGTGATGAAGTGCCAGTTCTCGCGGAACGGCTTCCAGGTTTCGGCGGTCTGGCCGTTCGGGAACCGGGCCATCAGGCCGCCCAGCGACCAGGTCCCGCCGGCGATCTCGCCGGCCGCGCCCCGCACGCGCACCCGCGCGCGGACGTCGAAGTCCCCTTCCACCGTCTGGAAGAAGAACGGGGCGATCTTGTCCCGCACCCAGCCCGAGTCATAGGGCTCGAGATGCAACGCCCCCGGCGTGGTGGCGCCCACGTCGAAGGCCTTCAGCATCGACGGATAGCCGTACTTCGCGTCGAAGCGCGTCCACTTGGCGTCGAGCTCGTGGCCGTTGAATTCGTCGTTCAGGCCCGAGAGGTCCGTCCGCGGCGGCGGCTCCTGAGCCGACGCGCCGCCGGCCGTCAACGCCAGCGCGCCCAGCGCGCCGATCCACCGATACGCAGTCATGAAGGTCCTTTCCGACGCTCCCGCCCCAGTAAGGCTGCGCGCCGGCGACGTGTGCCTCCCGGTATGCGACGAACGCTGTCGTTCGGACGACGAGTTCGCGCAGCCCGGCCTCGTTCCGGCGGAGGGACGCGTTAGCCTGCGGCCTGCGCTGTTGTGGCCGTTGATCGCCGGGGCGGTCTGGCTTCTGCTGCGCTGACCGAAGGGGCGCCGCCGATTCCATGCTGCCTGTCCTGATCCCCGCGCCTTGGGCGCGCCGCGCGTGAGGCGAAGCGGTCCTGACGACCTGGACCGGCCCCTGTGGGCCGTTGCGCTCGTCTCGCTCAGCTTCTGGGCGATCTTCACCGTGCTGGCGACCACCCGCGCGCTGGTGAGGACGGGCAACCCGTTCCGGCCGGAGAGCGTCGTGTTCGACGGGGCCATGGTGCTGCTGTCCGCGACCGCAGGCGTCGCCATGCGGCCGCTGCTGGTCCGGATCTCGCGCCTGCCGCCTGCGGCCCAGCTCGCCAGCTGCGCGCTCCTCGTCGCCAGCATCTCCTCGGGATTCGAGTTCCTGGTGCGCGGCCTGTTCACGGTGATGGGCGGCTCTAACACCGTCGACACGCTGACGCCCCGGGCGATCGTGGTCGCCGGGCTGTTCTGGATGGCGCCCTTCTCGCTCTGGACGGCGCTCAATCTCGCCGACATCCACCAGGCGGAGGCCCGCCGGCGCGAGCGCCGCCTCGCCGCGCTCCAGGCCGAGGCCCAGGCGGCCCAGCTGCGGGCCCTGCGCTACCAGGTGAACCCGCACTTCCTGCACAACACCCTGAACGCCATCGCCGCCCTGATCCTGGATCGACGGCCAGACGAGGCCGAACGCGTGGTGCTGGGCCTGTCGCGCTTCTTCCGCGCGAGCCTGGCCAGCGACCCGCTGCAGGACGTCACCCTGGCCGACGAGGTGGCGCTCCAGCGGCTCTACCTCGACATCGAGAAGGTCCGCTTCGAGGACTTCCTCACCGTGGAGATCGACGTGCCGGAGCCCGCCGGCCACGCCCTGTTGCCGGCCATGATCCTGCAGCCGCTGGTCGAGAACGCGCTGAAGCACGGGCTGCGAGGTCCCGGCCGCCCCATGCGTCTGCGCCTCAGCGCCCGCGTCGCCGACGAGCGGCTGGCGATCCAGGTGGCGGACGACGGCCGCGGCAGCGCCGCGCCGGGCGAGGCGGGCGGCGGCGTCGGTCTTCGCAATGTCGCCAACCGCCTGGCGGCGCGCTTTCCCGGCCGGGCGTCGGTGGACGTCGACGCCGACGCCAGCGGCTTCCGGGTGACGCTCTCCATGCCCTACGAGGTCGCGGCATGAAGTCCCTGACCGTCGTGGCCGTGGATGACGAGGCGCTGGCGCTCCGGCGGGTGGAGCTGCTTCTGCGCAGGATCGATGGCGTGGAGCTGGTGGGCCTCGCCCGCACCGCCGACGAGGCGATCGACCGCCTGGAGGCCCTCAAGCCCGACGTTGTGCTGCTCGACATCCGGCTGACCGACGGCGACGGCTTCACGGTGGTCAAGGCCCTGACCGCGCCCGAGGCGCCGCAGGTGGTCTTCACCACCGCCTTCGACGAATACGCGGTGCGGGCCTTCGATGTCAGCGCCACCGACTTCCTGGTCAAGCCGCTGGAGCCCGCACGCCTGGAACAGGCGCTGGCCAAGGCCCGCGCGCTGCGCGACAACCGCGACGCCGCCGGCCGGCTGGCGGCGGCCGAGGCCGAGGCGCGGGCGTGGACCGGGGCCGAGGAGGCCGAGGTGTGGGCCGACCGGAACGGCACGCGCGTCCGGGTCCGCGCCGGCGAGATCGCGTGGGTGGAGGCCGAGCGCGACTATGCGCGCCTGCACGCCAGCAGCGGACGGCACCTGGTCCGCCGCACGATCGCGGCATTGGCCGAGGAACTCGGCGCCGACTTCCTGCGGGTGAGCCGCTCGGCGCTCGTGCGCCGGTCGCTGGTGCAGGCCTTCCGGCGCTGCGACCGCGGCGACTACCGGGTTGTCCTGCCCGACGGCGTGGAGTTGCGCGTCGGACCCACCTACCTGAAGGCCGTGCGCGAGGCGATCTTCTGAGGGCCGCAGCCGCGCGCGGTCAGTGGAACAGCCGCCAGACGGCCATGCCGATCATCACCCACATCGCCCCGGCGAGGCCAGCCATGAAGGTGAGCGCGAGCACGGCGCGCACCGGCCCGGCGCGGCGGCCGCGCGGCTGGGTTTCGACGATCGAATAGGCGGTCGCGTGCGGGACCACCCGCCGCGGACGCGCCGGCGGCAGGTCGCTGTCCATGGAAACAAGCTTAGCCGTTCGGCGACCTTCGTTCGACCGGCGGACTACCCATTTCGTCGCGCCGGCCGCAGGGTTTGTCGCTTTAGCGGTCCTTCTCGCGCTCGCCGATGGCCGCCTGGGCCGCCGCCAGCCTGGCGATCGGCACGCGGTAGGGCGAGCAGCTGACGTAATCCAGGCCCACGCTCTCGCAGAACTGGATCGAGGCGGGGTCGCCGCCGTGCTCGCCGCAGATGCCCAGCTTCACGTCGGGCCGCTCGGCCCGGCCACGCTCGGCGGCGATGCGGATCAGGTCGCCGACGCCCTCTTGGTCCAGGCTGACGAAGGGATCTTTCTCGAAGATGCCCTTCTCGATGTAGTGGCCCAGGAAGCGCCCGGAGTCGTCGCGGCTGATGCCGAACGTCGTCTGGGTCAGGTCGTTGGTGCCGAACGAGAAGAACTCGGCGTTCTGCGCCAGGTCGGCCGCGCGGATCGCCGCCCGCGGCAGCTCGATCATGGTGCCGACCTTGTACTCGATCTGGCAGCCCTTCTCGGCGATGACGGTTTTCGCTGTCCTGTCCGTCAGATCGCGCAGGAACTTCATCTCCTCGCCCTTGGCGACGAGCGGGTGCATGATCTCCGGGATCGGGGCGGGACGCCCCTCGCCCACCACCTCGCAGGCAGCCTCGATGATGGCGCGGACCTGCATCTCGTAGATCTCGGGATAGGCCACGCCCAGGCGGCAGCCGCGGTGGCCCAGCATCGGGTTCACCTCGTGCAGCTCCTGCGCGCGCCGCATCAGCTTCTTCGGGTCGAGCCCGGTGGCCTCGGCCACCGACGCCAGGTCCTCCTCCGTGTGCGGCAGGAACTCGTGCAGCGGCGGGTCCAGCAGCCGGATGGTGACCGGCAGGCCCTCCATGATCTTGAACAGCTCGACGAAGTCCTGGCGCTGCATCGGCAGGATCTTGGCCAGCGCCGCCCGGCGGCCGGCCTCGTCGTCCGCCAGGATCATCTCGCGCACGGCCGCGATCCGCGCCGGGTCGAAGAACATGTGCTCGGTGCGGCATAGGCCGATCCCCTCGGCGCCGAACTGGCGGGCCGTCTGGGCGTCCAGCGCCGTCTCGGCGTTGGCCCGCACCTTCAGCCGGCGCATGCCGTCGGCCCAGCCCATCAGCGATCCGAAGTCGCCCGACAGCTCGGGCTCCACCATCTTCACCGCGCCGGCCAGCACCTCGCCGGTCGAGCCGTCGATGGTGATCACGTCATAGGCCTTGAAGGTCTTGCCGCGGGCGTGGAACTCCCCGGCCTTCATGTCGATGCGGATCTCGCCCGCGCCCGACACGCAGGGCCGGCCCATGCCGCGCGCCACGACGGCGGCGTGGCTGGTCATGCCGCCGCGGGCGGTGACGATGCCGCGGGCCGCGTCCATGCCGCGGATGTCCTCGGGGCTGGTCTCCTCGCGCATGAGGATGACCGCCTCGCCCGCCCCGCCCAGCTTCTCGGCCTCCTCGGCGGTGAAGACCACCTTGCCGGTCGCCGCGCCGGGGCTCGCCGGCAGGCCCGTGGCGATCACGTCGCGCGGGCTGGCCGGATCGATGGTCGGGTGCAGCAGCTGATCGAGGCTGCCGGGCTCCACCCGCATCACCGCCTCTTCCTTGCTGATCAGGCCCTCGGCCGCGAGGTCGACGGCGATCTTCAGGGCGGCCTTGGCGGTGCGCTTCCCGTTGCGCGTCTGCAGCATGTACAGACGGCCCTGCTCCACCGTGAACTCGATGTCCTGCATGTCGCGGTAGTGCTTCTCGAGCTTCTCCACGACCGCCTTGAACTGGGCGAAGACCTCGGGCAGCGCCTCTTCCATCGACGGGTTGATGTCGCCCATCTCTTCGCGAGCGGCCTTGGTCAGCGGCTGCGGCGTGCGGATGCCGGCCACCACGTCCTCGCCCTGGGCGTTGATCAGGAACTCGCCGTACAACTTGTGCTCGCCCGTCGAGGGGTTGCGGGTGAAGGCGACGCCCGTGGCGCTGTTCTGGCCCATGTTGCCGAACACCATCGACTGCACGTTCACCGCCGTGCCCCAGCTCTCCGGGATGTCGTGCATGCGGCGGTAGAACTTGGCCCGGTCGTTCATCCAGCTGGCGAAGACCGCGCCGATGGCGCCCCACAGCTGGGCGTGCGGATCCTGCGGGAACGGCTGGC
>NZ_JAPSKZ010000011.1 GCF_031181185.1 Phenylobacterium sp.
CATCGCCGACGTGACCACCGCGGTGGCCAAGGGCGACCTGTCGAAGAAGATCACCGTGGACGTGCGCGGTGAAATCCTCGAGCTGAAGAACACCATCAACACCATGGTGGACCAGCTGAACTCGTTCGCCTCGGAGGTGACCCGGGTGGCGCGCGAAGTGGGTACGGAAGGCAAGCTGGGCGGCCAGGCGCAGGTGCCGGGCGTCGCCGGCACCTGGAAGGACCTGACCGACAACGTGAACATGATGGCTGCCAACCTGACGGGTCAGGTGCGGAACATCGCCGACGTCGTGACCGCGGTGGCGAACGGCGACCTGAAGCGGAAGCTGACGCTGGACGCCAAGGGCGAAATCGCCGCGCTCGCCGACACCATCAACGGGATGATCGAGACGCTGGCCACCTTCGCCGACCAGGTGACCAACGTGGCCCGCGAGGTGGGGATCGAAGGCAAGCTGGGCGGTCAGGCCCGGGTGCCCGGCGCCGCCGGCCTGTGGCGCGACCTGACCGACAACGTGAATGAACTGGCCGCCAACCTGACCACCCAGGTGCGCGCTATCGCCGAGGTGTCGACCGCCGTGACGAAGGGCGACCTGACCCGGTCGATCACCGTCGAAGCCTCGGGCGAGGTGGAGGAGCTGAAGAACAACATCAACGAGATGATCCGCAACCTGCGGGAGCAGACGCTCAAGAACACGGAACAGGACTGGCTGAAGACCAACCTGGCCCGGTTCACGCGGATGCTGCAGGGCGAGCGCGACCTCTCGACGGTGTCGAACCTGGTGCTCTCGGAACTGGCGCCGCTGATCAACGCCCAGCACGCGGTGTTCTATGTCACCGACCGGGACGACGACGGCCAGACGGTGCTGAACCTGGCGGCGTCGTACGCCTTCAACAACCGCAAGCACTTGGCCAACCAGTTCAAGATCCGCGAAGGCCTGATCGGCCAGTGCGCCTATGAGAAGTCGCGGATCCTGCTGGCCAACGTGCCGAAGGACTACGTGCAGATCAGCTCGGGCCTGGGCGAGGCGCCTCCGGCGAACATCATCGTCCTGCCGGCGCTGTTCGAAGGCGAGGTGAAGGCGGTGATCGAGCTCGCCACGTTCGGCGAGTTCAACGAGACCCAGATGGCGTTCCTGGACCAGCTGATGGAATCCATCGGCATCGTGCTGAACACCATCGCCGCCAACATGCGGACGGAAGGCCTGCTGAAGCAGTCGCAGCTCCTGACCTCGGAACTGCAGGCGCAGCAGGAAGAGCTGAAGAAGACCAACGACCGCCTGGAGCAGCAGGCCGCGTCGCTGCGCCAGTCGGAGGAACTGCTCCGCACCAAGCAGGAGGAACTGCAGCAGACCAACGCCGAGCTGCAGGAGAAGGCGCACCTGCTGTCGATCCAGAACCAGCAGGTGGAAGCGAAGAACCGCGAGGTCGAGCAGGCGAAGCTGGCTCTTGAAGAGAAGGCCGAGCAGCTGGCGCTGACCTCGAAGTACAAGTCCGAGTTCCTGGCCAACATGAGCCACGAGCTGCGGACGCCGCTGAACAGCCTGCTGATCCTCTCGAAGCTGCTGGCCGACAACGGCCAGGGCAACCTGAGCGATAAGCAGGTGGAGTTCGCCCGCAACATCCACGACGCGGGCACCGACCTGCTGGGCCTCATCAACGACATCCTGGACCTGTCGAAGATCGAGTCCGGCACGGTCACCCTGGACATCGGCGAGATGTCCTTCGCCAGCCTCAAGGACCACGTCGACCGGACGTTCTCGCAGATCGCCGCCGACAAGAAGCTGGAGTTCGCGGTGGAGGTGGACACGGCGCTTCCGCGGTCGATGTACACGGACGACAAGCGGCTGCAGCAGATCATCAAGAACCTGCTGTCGAACGCCTTCAAGTTCACCGAGAAGGGCCATGTGAAGCTGAAGGTCAGCCGCGCCCACGCCGGCTGGAATTCGACCAACGACCACCTGAACACGGCGGGCCAGGTGCTGGCCTTCCAGGTCGAGGACACCGGCATCGGCATCCCCGAGGACAAGCAGCGGATCATCTTCGAGGCGTTCCAGCAGGCCGACGGCACCACCAGCCGCAAGTACGGCGGCACGGGCCTGGGTCTGTCGATCAGCCGCGAGATCACCCGCCTGTTGGGCGGCGAGCTGAAGGTGGAATCGAAGCCTGGGAAGGGCTCGACCTTCACCCTCTACCTGCCGCTGAACTTCAGCCCGGCGGCGCAGACGCCGAGCACCGGCGGCCAGGGCGCGCGCGCCGCGGCCGGCTTCGCGGCTTCGCGGGCGATGATGATGTCGTCGTCGTTCTCGGACGAGCCGGTGGAAGCGGTCGCCGACGACCGGGACAGCGTCAACTCGGGCGACTCGGTGGTGCTGATCGTCGAGGACGATCCGCGCTTCGCCTCGATCCTGCTGAACCTGGTGCGGGACAGCGGCTTCAAGGGCGTCGTCACGGGCGAGGGGGCGGCGGCGCCGTCGCTGGCCCGACGCTTCGGCCCCGACGCCATCATGCTGGACATCGGCCTGCCCGACATGGACGGCCTGGCGCTGCTGGACCTCCTCAAGCGGACGCCCGAGACGCGGCACATCCCGGTGCACGTGATCTCGGCCGACGACCAGAAGGGCCTGGGCCTGTCGATGGGCGCCTTCGGCTTCACCCACAAGCCGGTGGAGCGGGAGGTGGTGGTCTCGACGCTGCAGGGTGTGAAGAGCTTCGTCGACAAGGCCGACCGGCGCATCGTGCTGGTGGGCGCTGAGGGCGAGGCGGCTGAGACGCTGCGGCAGTGCTTCACGCAAGTGGAGCTGGCCGACAGCTTCTCGGAGGTGCTGGCGAGGCCCGCGGCCGAGCGGCCCGACGGGGTCGTGGTGGAGGCTTCGGCCATGCCGGTCGCGCAGCTGGTCGAACAGCTGAAGCAGGCCGAAGGCCGCTGCGTGCCGGCGGTGGTCTATGCGCCCGCCGAGATGGACGCCGAGGACGACAAGCGCCTGCGCCTGGCGGTCTTCGGCGGCCTGGTGCGGATGGCCCGGACGATGGACCAGCTGGTCGACCAGGCGAGCCTCCTGCTGCACGCCCGCCTCGACAAGCTGCCGGCGCCCGCGAAGGCCAAGCTCAGCCAGAACAAGCACGACGACGCGGTCCTGTCCGGCCGCAAGGTGCTGGTCATCGACGACGACATCCGCAACATCTTCTCGCTCGCCTCGGCGCTGGAGGAGTACGGCATCGAGCTCAGCTACGCCGAAAGCGGGCGCGCGGGGCTTGAAGCCCTCGACGCGAAAGGCGATGTGGACGTCGTGCTGGTCGACATCATGATGCCGGACATGGACGGTTACGAGACGATCCGGGAAATCCGCGCCCGCCAAGCGCTGGCCGAGCTGCCGATCGTCGCCGTGACGGCCAAGGCCATGAAGGGCGACCGGCAGAAGTGCATCCAGGCCGGCGCGTCCGATTACGTGTCCAAGCCGGTCGACATCGATCACCTCATCTCGGTGCTGCGCGTCTCGATCCAGCGCGCGGACGCGATGAAGCTGGCCAGCGACACGGTGGTCTCCCTCATGCCGCAAGCGAGCTGATGACGAAAACGGCCGCCGCCAGAGTCCCCCAGGGGGCCTGGCGGGCGGAGCCCAAGGGCCCGCCCGACCTGGACGCCCCGCTGCAGGCCCGGATCCTCATCGTCGACGACGATGAGCGCAATGCGTTCGCGGCCGTGCAGGCGCTGGAGGAGCTGGGTCACGAGCTGGTGGTGGCCCGGTCCGGCGAGGAGGCGCTCAAGCGGCTGCTGACGGAAGAGTTCGCGCTGATCCTGCTCGACCTGCACATGCCGGGCATGGACGGGTACGAGACGGCGGCCCTGATCCGGTCCCGGAAGCGGACGGCGGACACGCCGATCGTCTTCCTGACGGCGATCTTCCGGGACGAGGCGCACATCTTCCAGGCCTATTCCGCGGGCGCGGTCGACGTGGTGTTCAAGCCCGTGGACCCGTTCATCCTGAAGGCCAAGACGAAGGTCTTCACGGACCTGTATCTGAAGACCCAGGAAGCCAACCGGCAGTCGGCCTACAAGCAATGGCTGCTGGACGAGCACACGCGCGTGAAGAGCGAGAAGGCGCAGACCGAGCGGGCGCTGCGGCGGGCCGAGGCCCAGCAGCAGGCGATCCTGAAGTCGCTGCCGATCGTCTTCACCTCGCGTAGCATCGAGCCGCCATTCCAGACCCTGTTCGTCTCGGAATCGGTGAAAGAGATCACGGGCTTCCCGGCCAGTCGGTTCACCGACGAGGCGGAGTTCGGCACCAGCCGGATCCACCCGGACGACCTCGAGCGGACCGTCAAGTCGATCCAGAACGCCCTGAAGACCGGCCACTACTCGACCGAGTTCCGCTGGCTGTGCGCCGACGGCCAGTACCGGGTGCTGCACGACCAGGGCGTGATCGCGCCCAGCGACGACGGCGAGGCGCGCGAGATCTTCGGCGTGATCCTGGACGCCACCGATCGCCGCAGCCTGGAGGAGCAGCTCGCCCAGGCGCGGAAGATGGAGGCGGTGGGCCAGCTGACCGGCGGCGTGGCGCACGACTTCAACAACCTGCTGACGGTGGTGCTGGGCAACATCGACATGCTGGCCCGCAAGCAGGAGGAGGAGGCCCGCCGGGCCCGGCGGTTCGACGCCATCCGCCAGGCGGCCGAACGCGGCCGCGACCTGACGCGGCAGCTGCTGGCGTTCTCGCGCCGGCAGCACCTGTCGCCGGTGACCCTGGACGTCAACGCCCTGATCCGCGACTTCGCCCCCCTCATGCGCCAGGCGGTCGGCGAGGCGGTGACGCTGGACCTGGAGCTGGACGAGGCCGCCGGGGCGCTGAACACCCACGTCGACCCGACGCAGCTGGAGACGGCGCTGCTGAACCTGGCGGTGAACGCGCGCGACGCGATGCCCGAGGGCGGTCGGCTGACCATCGGGACCTGCCGCCGCCCGAGCGAGGCGGGCCTGGGCTTCATCTGCGTGGAGGTGCGCGACACCGGCGTAGGCATGAGCACCGAGGTGCGCGAGCGCGTCTTCGAGCCGTTCTTCACGACCAAGGAAGTGGGCAAGGGCTCGGGCCTGGGGCTCAGCCAGGTCTACGGCTTCGTCCGCCAGTCGGAGGGCGAGGTGGAGCTGGAGAGCCACGTGGGCGCAGGCACGACCTTCCGCCTGCTGCTGCCGGCCACCGAGGCCAAGGCCGAGGTGCGGGCCGAGACGGCCCCGACGGAGGTGGTCGGCGGCACGGAGCGGATCCTGCTGGTCGAAGACGACGCCACAGTGCTGGCCCTGACGCTCGATGTGCTGACCGGCCTTGGCTACAAGGTGACGACCGCCACCAACGCCGCCGAGGCCCTGGCGGTGCTGCATTCCGGCGCCGA
Organism: Phenylobacterium sp.; assembly: GCF_031181185.1. GTDB lineage: Bacteria > Pseudomonadota > Alphaproteobacteria > Caulobacterales > Caulobacteraceae > Phenylobacterium. The sequence continues at coordinate 5,385 of NZ_JAPSKZ010000011.1, forward strand.
GGTCGACCTGCTGTTCACCGACGTGGTGATGCCGGGCGGCGTGAGCGGGGTGAGCCTGGCGCGGACGGCGCGCGAGCTGCGGCCCGACCTGCGGGTGCTGCTGACCTCGGGCTTCGTGGGCGACGGGCAGGTGATCGAGGGCCGCGAGTTCCCGCTGCTGGACAAGCCCTACGAGACGGCGGTCATGGCCTCGATGCTGCGCAAGCTGCTGGATCGGCCGGACAAGAAGCGCAAGCGGGCCCGGGAGTCGGCGGCGGCGGAGTAGCCGCTAGTCTGCCTCGTTCCACGGGTCCCTGGCCAGGCGCTTGAGCGCGGCCGAGAGCTTGCGGGCGTGGGCCCGCTCCATCTCGGCGTCGCGGAAACCGGCGGAGAGGGTTTCCGCCATCTCCTCGAGTTCTTCGACGGCGCCTTCGGTGGCAAAAGCCTGGGCCAGGATGCGCGCCTCGGTCATCAACTCGGCCTTTTCCTCGGCCGGACAGGAGTCGAGCAGGGCCTCGTCGAAGTCGATGACTTCGCAGGGCTTCTGGCTCATTTCACTCTTTCGTGCGCGGTTCATGGCCCGGGGAAACCGCTAGCCCGAGGTGGGGTTCCCCACGGCGAAGGCCGTTACGCGACAATCATAAGTCAAGCTGGAGCCGGGCTGCAGGCGGGCCATGCCGGTGTCCGCCGACGCGGGCCAGACGTCGCCAAAGGGGTCGGCGAGGTTGAACTGCGGCTCCACGACCACGAAGGGCTTTTCGGGCGGAGCGTAGACCTGGACAGCCTTCACGTGCGGGCTCTCCGAGGCCAGGCGCAGGCCGACGCCGGCGGCGGGATCCAGCACTTCCACCACCACCTTGCCCTCCTGGCGGGCGAGACCGGTGAAGCAGTCGTCGAGGAAGAGGTCGCCGAGGCTCGGGGCGGCGTGGAAGTCGTAGGGCGTGCCCGCCGTGGGCGAGAGGACGCCGGTGGGCAGGACCTCGTCGTAGCCGTTGACCTCGGCGCGCCGGGCGGCCGGCAGGCGCAGGCGGGCCTGCTCGCGCCGACCGCTGGGCAGGGCGAAGTACGGGTGCCAGCCCAGGCCGACGGGCAGGGCCTCGTCGCCCACGTTGCGGGCGGTGATGCGGACCGACAGCGCGCCGGCCTCCAGCCGCCATTCGAAGTCGAGGGCCAGCCGGCCGGGCCAGCGGCCGCCGAAGTCGCCGGCGTCCAGAGTTCCCGTCAGGCGGCCGGGCTCCGGCTGCCGGAAGGGCACGGAGGCGTCCAGGATCAGGCCGTGCATGGAGTACTGTTCGGCGCCCGGCGCCTTGCCGCCCCAGTTGCGGGGCAGGCGCATCCGGCGGCCGTCGATCTCGGCCTCGATCTCGCGCGCGTCGGGCAGCGCCTGGCCGCGGATGCGGTTGGCGTAGGGAGCCAGCAGGCAGCCGCCGAAGGCGAAGGCCTGGTTGCCGGCGAAGTCGTCGGGACCGCCCGACAGCGCGCGCGCAGCCTCGGCCAGCGGGGGAGCGGCAAGCGCGTCGACCACTTCGCCGGAGGGCAGGCGCAGACGCGCCTGCAGCAGCATCATGCCGCGGCCGGGGAGGATCTGGGCTTCGACGAAGCCGGGCTGGCCGGCCGGCGGCTCGCCCTGCAGCGTGACGACGGGCGCGCCGCCGATCTCGATCGATCCCCCCAACGAACCCTCCCGAAGGCTCAGCCGCTCTCGCCGCCCGCCGCCAGCTCGACCGCGCGCAGGTGGCGGGCCTCGGCGCGGTGGCGCTCGGACGCGGGGTCTCCGTACTCGGCCGGCGGCACGACGGGGACGGTGAGGCACACGCTCTGCGTCGGCAGCACCTCGCCCCAGTCCTTGATCAGCTGCTTGTAGGAGCGGCCGACGGGGCGGATCTCGCGGTTGAGGTCATAGAGCCCCACCGGGTGCACGCGGTTGTTCTGCTCGCGCAGGCCGACGTCCCAGTCGATCTGGTCGGTGAGGGAGTACCAGGTGAAGCCAACGGTGGGGACGCCGTCGTTGCGCACCCGCAGCACGTTCGCCCACTCCTTCCAGAGCCAATTCACGGCCTCGTCGCCGTTCGGCCCTTCGACGATGTTGGTCTCGGTGTGCATCACCGGCAGGCGGTAGCGGTTGTAGTACTGCCGGGTGATCTCGGAGTAGCCGAAGATCTCGCCTGAGGCCCGATGAGTCCCGTCGGCCGACACGCGGTGCTCGTTCGTCCAGTAGTAGTCGTTGCCCAGGATGCAGTGGTGGCGCAGCGAGTTGCCGAGGAAGAAGTGGTACTCCTCGCGCGTCATCCCATTGTCCATCAGGTACTCGTACATCTCGCTGTCGACCCGGTGGCCGTAGTTGAGGTCCAGCGAGAGGAAGCGGCGCGAGTTCTCGATCTCGGCCGGCTTGATGGCGGCGGGGTTCTCGGCGTGGAAGTACTCCGAGGACTCGCTCTGGATGAAGATGGCGTCGGGGCGGACCTTCAGGATCTCCTGCATGGCCCGCACATTGGCCTTCACGATGTGCTTGAGCGCCGTGACGAAGGTGAGGTCCGTCGTGCCCTGCTCGTTCCACCAGCCGAAGCTGGCTGAGAACTGGGCGCAGATGAACATCTCGTTGACCGGGGTGTAGAGCTGCACCCACGGGAAGCGGCGGGCGAAGGCGGCCGCGTACTTGGCGAACTGCTCGCAAAAGTCCGGGTTTTGGAAGTCGCCGATCCAGTCGGGGACGCCGAAGTGGCAGAGGTCGACGATCGGGTTGATGTTGCGCCGGCGCAGCTCGGCGAAGGTGACGTCGGCGAACTCCCAGTCGTACTTCTCGGGCCCGAGCAGGGTGGTGTGCAGCGGCGGGCCGTAGCGCAGGTACTTCAGGCCCAGCTCTTCGACCAGGTCGAAGTCCTTCCGCCAATGGCGGTAGTGGCCGCACGACTCCATCTGGTCGACGCGGATGCGACCGTTCTGGATCTTGGGGATGGAGTTCTCGATCCCCGTGGCGAACATGAAGGCCGAGATGGCGCGTCCTCCCCTGTCTCAGACACTCGCGCGAACGAAGCCGCTCCCCGAACCTAGAACTCCGGGGCGCGTTGCGGGTTCAGATGAAATGCAAGCTGCTCCCGCTGCGGGAGCAGCCGACTCTACTCGGCTGCTTCGGCGAGGCCGGGCTGGCCGTTGATCTTGCGGCAGCGGCTGAGCAGCGCGAGGTGGTCCGAGCCGTTCAGGACGTTGCGGACCCAGGCCTTGTCGCCATGGACCGCGACGACCTCGAAGTGGGGGAAGAGGTTGGGTCCCGTGCGAACAAGGTCGCCGACGGAAATGTCCTCGTCGTAGCCGCGATCGTGCTCGATCGCGAAGACGTCGGAGTAGCTGGACAGCGACACTGGCAGGGATCCTTCCCGATTCTGTCGACTAGGATACTAGCGGTGGGATTCTGAATGGAACCGGAACGCTGAGGTCAGGGTGTCGCAGGCTGGACGCGGGGAGTTCCGCGGACTGTCTCACGATTCTTCGTCAGCGCGTTGGAGGCTGATGTGGTGGAAGTTCGGTGCGTCGTGAATGCGGCAGACCGCCTCGGGGAGGGCCCAATCTGGGTCGCGGCCGAGCAGCGCCTCTACTGGTTCGACATCAAGGGCAAACGGCTGGCCTGGTACGAGCCTGCGACCGAGGAGCGCGGGGCCTTCGATCTGCCGATGCGGGCGAGCGCGGCGGCGCCGCGGGCCAAGGGCGGGCTGCTGGCGGCGACCGAAGAGGGCCTGGCGGTGATCGACGCGCGCACAGGCGTCATCCAGCCGGTGCAGCGCTACGACCTGGGCGAGGGCTTCCGCACCAACGACGGCAAGATCGACATGCAGGGCCGCTTCTGGTGGTCGACCATGGACGACGACGGCGGCAAGCGGCCGGGCTCGGTGTTCCGCACCGATCCGGACGGCAAGACGACGCGGGTGCTGACCGGCATCCACATTCCGAACACGGTCTCGTTCAGCCCGGACGGCTCGAAGCTCTACATGGCCGACTCGAAGCTGCAGACCCTGTTCGTGCACCAGACCGCGGACCTGTCCAAGGTCGCCGAGTTCGCCCACACGCGCGGCACGGAGGCCTCGCCGGACGGCTCGGCGGTGGACGCCGAAGGCTATCTCTGGAACGCCCAGTGGGGCGGCTGGCGGATCGTGCGCTACAGCCCCGCCGGCAAGGTGGACCGGATCATCCAGCTGCCGGTGGAGCAGCCCACGAGCTGCGCGTTCGGCGGGCCGGACCTGACGACGCTGTACGTCACCAGCGCCTGGGACGAGCTGTCGGACGAGGCCCGCGCCAAACAGCCGCTGGCGGGCGGGCTGTTCGCCATCGACGTGGGCGTGAAGGGCCTCGCGCTGCCGGTGTTCGAGGGCTGACGGCTTAGGCGGCTTGGTCGAGGTCGTCGGTGATCGCGTCGGGCGCGGGGTCACCCCGCGAAGCTGGAGGAGTGGGCCGATATTGCCGTGCTGACGGACGAGGTCGAGGCCCGGCTGGTCGACGAGGCCTCGCGCCTCGTGGTCGGCTATCTGACGGGGCCATCGGGGAGCGCGTCGGCCGGTCGTGAACTGAAGGCGCGATCGTTCGACCGAACTGCGCGACCTATACGGACCTGAAGGAGTTTGCGCGCCCGGCTTGGCGGCAGGCGAGCTGAGCGATCGTTGTCATGCCTAAGCTACTGGCATGTCTGCGTCATTCGTGTTTAGCGAGGATGGGGGTGGGCGCAGCGGAGGGACAAGGTGTCGGTACTGCAGCGTCATAATGTGAAGATCACCGGGCGTGGCGAGCGGGCGATGGTGTTCGCCCATGGCTTCGGGTGCGACCAGAACATGTGGAGGTTCGTCGCTCCCGCGTTCGAGGATCGGTTCCGGGTGGTGCTGTTCGACCACGTCGGCTCGGGCGGCTCGGACCTGTCTGCCTACGACCCGGAGAAGTACGCCAGCCTCGAAGGCTACGCCGACGACGTCGTGGCGATCTGCACGGAGCTGGGCGTCAAGCACGGCGTGTTCGTCGGGCACTCGGTCAGCGCGATGATCGGGATCATCGCGGCGAAGCGGGCGCCGGACCTGTTCGACGAGCTGGTGCTGGTCGGGCCGTCGCCGCGCTACGTCGACGATGAGGATTATGTGGGCGGGTTCAGCGCCGCCCAGATCGAGGAGCTGCTGGATTTCCTCGACAGCAACCACATGGGGTGGTCGCAGGCCATGGCCCCGGTGATCATGGGGAACGCCGACCGGCCGGAACTCGGCGAGGAGCTGACCAACAGCTTCTGCATGACGGACCCCGACATCGCGCGGCGGTTCGCCCGGGCGACGTTCCTGTCGGACAATCGGGCGGACCTCGACGGCGTGACCGCGCGTGTGCTGGTCCTGCAGTGTTCGGACGACGTCATCGCGCCCCAGGCGGTCGGCGAGTACGTGCACCGTAAGCTGCCGAACAGCGAGTTCGTCCTGATGAAGGCCACCGGGCACTGCCCGAACCTCAGTGCGCCTGAAGAGACGGTGGCCGCGATCCAAGCCTTCCTTTGACCGCTTCGATGACCGAGGCTGGTCAGGTGCAAGGTTTGGAAGACGACCTCGAGGATCTCTTCGAGCACGCGCCGTGCGGCTATGTCTCGGCCGAGCCGGACGGCAGGATCATCAAGGTCAATGTGACGCTGCTGGAGTGGCTGGGTTCTCCACGCCATGAGGTGGTGGGGCGGCGCTTCCAGGATCTGCTGAACATCGCCGGCAAGATCTACTACGAGACGCACTTTGCGCCGCTGCTGCGGATGCAGGGCTTCTTCAACGAGGTGGCGCTGGACTTGGTGGGCGCCGAGGGACGCAAGGTGCCCACCCTGGTCAACGCCGTGGAACGGCGGCGGGAAGACGGCTCGGTCCAGTTCATCCGGATCACGATCTTCAACGCCCAGGATCGGCGGCGATACGAGCGCGAACTGCTGGAGGCGCGGCGCGCCGCCGAGGCGGCCACCGAGGAATTGCGGGAGCTCACGCAGACGCTGGAAGCGCGCGTCGCCGAAGCCGTCGCCGAACGCATGCAAGCCGAAGCGGCGCTTCGGCAGGCCCAGAAGATGGAGGCCATCGGCCAGCTCACGGGCGGCGTGGCGCACGACTTCAACAACCTGCTGACGGTGATCCTCGGCGGGCTGGAGACGATCGGACGACAATTGGAGCGGCTGCCGCCGTCCGCCGAGGCCGAGCGGATCGAGCGGTCCGTGCGCATGGCGACCCACGGCGCCGAGCGCGCCGCGACCCTCACCGCAAGGCTGCTCGCCTTCGCCCGCCGCCAGCCGCTGGACCCCAAGCCGATCGACGCGGGACGTCTGGTCACCAATCTGGCGGACCTGCTGCAGCGGACCCTGGGCGAGACGATCGACCTCGAGACCGTCGCCGGCGCCGGGCTCTGGCGGACGCAGGCCGATCCGAACGAGCTGGAGAACGCGCTGGTGAACCTCGCCGTCAACGCGCGCGACGCCATGCCCGGAGGCGGGCGGCTCACGATCGAAACCAGCAATGCGCATCTGGATGAAACCTATGTCGCGCAACTGGCCGAGCCGGTCGAGCCTGGGCAGTACGTGCTGATCGCGGTCAGCGACACGGGGACCGGCATGTCGGCCGAGACGGTCCAGAAGGTCTTCGAGCCGTTCTTCACGACGAAGGAGGCGGGCAAGGGCACGGGTCTGGGGCTGAGCCAGGTGTATGGCTTCGTGCGCCAGTCGCATGGCCACGTGCGGATCTACAGCGAGCTGGGCGTCGGAACGACGGTCAAGATCTACCTTCCCCGGCTGATGGGCGATGCGGCGGTGGTCCACGAGGCAGCGCCGCAGGCGGAGGCTCCGCTGCACGGCGGCCGGGAACGGATCCTGGTCGTGGAAGATCACGACGACCTGCGCAGCTACAGCGTCACGGTGCTGCGCGAGCTCGGCTACGACGTGCTCGAGGCCAACAGCGGGCGTCGCGCGATGGAGGTGCTGCAGGCCGCCCAAGACGTCGATCTGCTGTTCACAGACGTGGTGTTGCCCGACGGCCTGGACGGTCGCCGTCTGGCCGACGAGATCCAGCGCCGGCGGTCCGGAGTGAAGGTGCTCTTCACGACCGGCTACACACGCAACGCCATCGTCCACAACGGCAGGCTTGACCCGGGCGTGAACCTGATAACGAAGCCGTTCAGCTTCAACGATCTGGCGCGGAAGGTGCGGCAGGTCCTGGACGGCTAGCTGGCGGCGGCGCTTGCCTGAACCGCCGCTCGGCTGGCGGGTTTAACCCTCGGGAAGAGGGAAGCGAGGGGTCGCGGGAATGGCGAAGAAACCGCTGCGCAGCCAAAGGAGCTACGGCAAGCTCGACCGCGACGGCTTCATCCACCGGAGCTGGATCAAGGGCACGGGCCTGCCGGATCACGTCTTCGACGGCCGGCCGATCATCGGCATCTGCAACACCTGGTCCGAGCTGGTGACTTGCCAGTTCCACCTGCGCGACCTCGCGGAGTACGTGAAGCGCGGGGTTTGGGAAGCTGGCGGCGTGCCGATCGAATTCCCGGCGATGAGCCTCCCCGAGACCCAGATGCGGCCGACCGCGATGCTGTTCCGGAACCTGCTGGCCATGGAGGTGGAGGAGAGCATCCGGGCCAACCCCATCGACGGGGTGGTCCTCCTGGGCGGCTGCGACAAGACCACGCCGGGCCAGCTGATGGGCGCGGCCAGCGTGGACCTGCCGACGATGGTTGTCTCGTCGGGGCCGATGCTGAACGGCAAGTGGCACGGCAAGGACATCGGCTCGGGCACCGACGTGTGGCGGTTCTCGGAGGCCGTGCGGGCCGGCGAGATGAGCCTGAAGGACTTCCTGTCGGCCGAGAGCTCGATGAGCCGCAGTCATGGGGTGTGCAACACCATGGGCACGGCCTCGACCATGGCCAGCCTGATGGAGGCGCTGGGCGTCTGCCTGCCGAACAACGCATCGCTGCCGGGCGTGGATTCCCGCCGCAAGACCCTGGCGCACCTCACCGGGGCACGCATGGTCGAGCTGGTGAAGCAGGACATCCGGCTGTCGCAGATCCTCACCCGCGAGGCGTTCGAGAACGCCATCCTGATGCACGCGGCGATCGGCGGCTCGACCAACGCGGTGGTCCACCTGCTGGCGCTGGCCGGACGGGTGGGCGTGGAGCTGACGCTGGACGACTTCGACCGGCTGGGCCGCGAGGTTCCGCTGCTGGTGAACCTGATGCCGTCGGGCAAGTACCTGATGGAGGACTTCTGCTACGCCGGCGGCTGTCCCGCGGTGATGAAGGAGCTTGGGCCGCGGTTCCGGCGCGAGGCGCTGACCGTCTCGGGCCATACGCAGGGCGAGATCGCCGACGCCGCCGAGGTGTGGAACCGGGATGTGATCGGCAGCCTGGAGCAGCCGGTAGGGCCCTCGTCGGGGGTGTGGGTGCTGCGCGGGAACCTGTGTCCCGACGGGGCGATCCTGAAGCCCAGCGCGGCGAGCCCCGAACTTCTGACGCATCGCGGCCGCGCGGTCGTGTTCGAGGACATCGAGGATTATCACGCGCGCATCGACGACCCGGACCTGCCGGTGGACGAGACCTCGGTGCTGGTCCTGAAGGGCTGCGGGCCAAAGGGCTATCCGGGCATGCCCGAGGTGGGCAACATGGCCCTGCCGCCGAAGCTGCTGCAGAAGGGCGTGCGCGACATGGTGCGGATCTCGGACGCGCGGATGAGCGGCACGGCCTATGGCACGGTGATCCTGCACGTCTCGCCCGAGGCCGAGGCCGGCGGGCCGCTGGCCCTAGTGAAGACCGGCGACGAGATCGTCTTCGACGGGCCGAACCGCCGCCTGGACCTGATGGTCAGCGAGGTGGAGCTGGTGCGGCGGCGCCACGAGTGGGAGGCGGCCCGCAAGCCCTCGCAGTTCGAGCGCGGCTGGTACAAGCTCTACATCGACACGGTGCTGCAGGCCGACCAAGGGGCGGACCTGGACTTCCTGGTCGGCAAGTCGAGCCCTGACGTCACTCGCGAGTCCCATTGATGGAAGGCGCGACCTATCCGAGCCTCAAAGGCCGGACCGTGTTCGTCACCGGCGGCGCCTCCGGGATCGGCGAGAGCTTCGTCACCCAGTTTCACGCCCAGGGGTGCAAGGTGGGCTTCGTCGACCTGCAGGAGGACGCGGGCCGGGCGTTGGCGGCGAAACTGGGCGAGCGGACGTGGTTCCGGCGCTGCGACGTGACCGACGTAGCCGCGCTGCAGGCGGCGATCGCCGAGGCGGCGCAGGCGCTGGGGCCGATCACCGTGCTGATCAACAATGTCGCCAACGACACCCGCCACGAGGCGGCCGAGACGTCGATCGAGGCCTGGCGCAGGGGCCTGGCGGTGAACCTGGACCCGGCCTTCGTGGCCTCGACCGCGGTCTATCCGATGATGAAGGCGGCGGGCGGCGGATCGATCGTGAACGTGAGCTCGATCAACGCCTTGTGGGGGCCGGCTCACATGGCGACCTATGTGGCGGCGAAGGGCGCCATCAATTCGCTCTCCAAGGGCCTGGCGCGGGAATGGGGTCCGCACAAGGTGCGGGTGAATGCGCTCTCGCCCGGCTGGGTGATCACGGAGCGGCAGCTGGAGCTGTGGCTGACGCCCGAGGCCGAAGCCGAGTGGCGCGAACAGGTGGCGCTGAAGGACCGGATCTACCCCGACGACATCGCCCGCGCGGCGCTGTTCCTGGCGAGCGACGAGTCCCGGATGATGACCGGCCAGAACCTGGTCGTGGACGCGGGACGGCTCTGATGGGCTCCGCGGCGCTGCTCGCCTGCGACTGGGGCACGACGAACCTGCGGGTCTGGACGCTGGACGAGGCCGGCGCGGTGGTGGCCGACCGGGACTTCCCGGGTCTGGGCGTCTCGAAGCTGAAGCCGGGCGAGGCCGAGGCGCGGTTCCGCGACGAGGTGCGGCCGGCCCTGGGCGCCGAAGGGCTGCCGGCGATCCTGTGCGGCATGGTGGGCTCGAACCTGGGCTGGACGCTGGCGCCCTACGCCGACGCCCCGGCGGATCTGGAAGACCTGGCGCGCTGCCTGAAGACCGTCGAAGGGGCCGACTGGGTGCGGATCGTCCCCGGCGTGCGCTGGGGCGGCTTCAACGGACAGGGCGACGTGATGCGCGGCGAGGAAACCCAGCTGTTCGGCTGGCTCGCGGCCGACCCGGCGCGCAGCCGCGGCCGCCGGCTCATCTGCCACCCTGGGACGCACGCGAAGTGGATGCTGGTGGAGGATGGGCGGCTGACCCGCTTCGTCACCGCCATGACCGGCGAGCTGTTCGCGGTGCTGAAGACCTACAGCGTGCTCAAGAGCGATGCTGCGGCCGACGACATGGCGGCCTTCGACGCCGGCGTGGCGGCGGCGGGCGACGGGACGGCCCTGGCGGCCCGGCTGTTCACCGCCCGGGCCCGCGTGGTGGGCGAGGGGCGGCCGCCCGAGGAGACCCCGAGCTATCTGTCGGGCCTGCTGATCGGCGCTGAAGCCGCGGCCGTGCCGGCGCTGCTGGGCTGTTCGGGCGACGAGCCGCTGTCGCTGTTGGGCGACGCCCGCCTGTGCGGCCTCTATGCCCGGGCCCTTGCGGCGCAGGCCCGGAGCGCCGACCTGCACGACGGCGAGGCCGCCGCGGTCGCGGGGCTGTTCGCGCTATATCGAAAGGCCAGGCCATGAACCTTGAAGCGGCGCTGAGCGAATGCCCGGTGGTGGCCATCGTTCGCGGCATCCGCCCCGAAGAGGCCCTGGCGCACGCCGAGGCGCTGTTCGCGGCGGGCGTCCGGGGCATGGAGGTTCCGCTGAACTCGCCCGAGCCGCTCAAGAGCATCAAGGCGCTGGCCGAGGCCTTTGGCGATCGCATGGCGGTGGGCGCGGGCACGGTGCTGACAGCCGAGCGGGTGGAGGCCGTGGCCGAGGCGGGCGGACGGATCATCGTGTCGCCGAACGTCTCGCCCGAGGTGATCCTTCGGTCGGTCGAGCTGGGCCTGGATCCGGCCCCCGGCTTTGCGACCGCGACCGAGGCGTTCACGGCTGTCGCGGCGGGCGCCCGGCACCTGAAGCTCTTTCCCGCCGCGACCTACGGACCCGGACACCTGAAACAGCTGAAGGCGGTGCTGCCGCCGGAAGCGGTGGTCTGGGCGGTGGGCGGCGTGGGGCCGACACAGATGGCCGACTGGTGGGCGGCGGGCGCGCGCGCGTTCGGCCTGGGCGGGGAGCTCTACCGCGCCGGACAGTCGGTCGAGGAGACGGCCGAAAAGGCCGCGCGCGTGGTGGCGGCGGCGCGGGCGCTGATCTGAACCGAACGGCCGGCCGGCGGTTATGGCCTGCAACCGCCAGGAGGCCGCCATGAGACAGCTCGCCAAGTTCTCCATCTCGATCCGCGACGAGGATTTCGTCCTGCACCTCGAGGACGACGCCGGCGAGAAGATGGACTTCGCCGCCAGCCCCGAGCAGCTGGACGCCGTGATCGACGCCCTCGACGAACTTCTGGCCGAGGCCGAGGAGGACATCTTCGAGGTCGAGGACGACGAAGAGGACGAGGTGGAAGGCGACGACGGCGACGGGGCGACCGCCACCCGCAACTAGCGCCTCAGGACGGGCGCCCGCCGGCGCCCAGCAGCATGCCCGGGTGTCGGAGGTCCGCGATGGCTTCCGCCTCGGGCGCGAACTCGGCGGCGCTGACGATCGCCGCATAGCGCGCGATGGCGTTGTCCAGGCTGGGCATCACCTGACCGCGCTCGGTGGAGAGCGGCGCGTGCGGCGGCCGGGCGGCCGCCCAGCCGAAGCTGCGGGCCTCCACGCCGATCACCAGCTCCTCGTCGAGGCCCAGGGCGCGGGCGACCATGCGGGCGAAGTCGGCCCAGCTGGCCTGGCCGACGTTGGCGAGGTGGCGGATGCCGGTCTCCCCGTCCAGCAACAGGTCCAGGGTGGCGTCCACCAGGTCCGGCACATAGGTCGGCGAGACCACGAGGTCCTCGGCTGCCGGAAGGGATTGGCCGCCCGAGAGGGTCCGGGCCACGTGGTGGGCGAAGTTGTACGGATCGAAGGGCGAGAAGAACGCGGCGGTGCGGATCATCAGGCCCTTGGGATTGGCCTCGAGCACGCCCGCCTCGGCGAGAGCCTTGCTCTCGCCGTAGACGTTCAGCGGCGAGGGCGCGTCGCTCTCGACGTAGGCGCGGCCGGCGGTCCCGTCGAACACCAGGTCGCTGGAGTAGCCCACGACGGGGATGCCGCGCTCGGCGCAGAGGCGGGCGATGCGGATGGCGCCGGCCGCGTTGGCGGCGATGCAGTCGTCGCGGCAGTCCTCGGCCTCGTCCACGCGAACCCAGCCGGCGGCGTTGACGACGCCCCAGGCGTCGCAGGCGTCGAGGCAGGCGGCGATGGAGGCGTCATCGTCGAGGGACAGCTCGGCGCGGCCCGTGAGACGATAGGCGAGGCCGCGCCACTCGCAGGCGCGGGCCAGCGCCTTGCCCAGCGTGCCGGTGGCGCCGACGATCAGCAGCGGCCGTCCCGTGCCGCCGGCCTGCCAGGCCGAGCGCGGCTCCGGCGTCTCGACGTGGCGGAAGACGGGGCGGAACTCGAGGCGGATGTCGCGCCGCCACCAGCCGGGACCTTCCGTGCCGGGGTGCGGCTGCCCCTGACCGGTCGCCAGGCGCTTGAGCTCGGCCGCGATGGCCGTGGGGCGCGGCTCGCCCGAGCGGATGTCGAAGGCGCCCACCTCGTAGTGGCCGAGCGGCTGGGTCAGCAGGCTGTTCCAGTCGTAGGTCCCCAGGAGGGCCCAGGCGGTGACGGCGCGGACGTCGACGCCGCGGCCCTTCAGGCGACAGGCGGTCTCCCAGGCCTCGCGCACCCAGCGGACCTGCTCCTCGCGGGTGCAACCGTTGTGGCTCTCGGTGACGGCGAGCGGGCGGCGGTAGCGGACCCAGGCCTCCTCCAGCACGGATTCCAGGCCGCCGGGCGCCGGCAGGGTGACGCGGATCGCCTCGACGTCGGCGTAGGCCTGGGCGCCGTTGCCGCCGTGGCGTTCCGGCGGATAGGCGTCCAGCCGGTGATCCAGGAAGCGCTCGCTGGTGAGGTAGTGGTTCACGCCGAGCACGTCTGGCGGGCACGGATCGTCGGCGATGGCGCGGAGACGGTCGCCGAAACCGCTGGCGGCCAGGCGCTCGAACATCGGGTGGTCGGGCGTCACCTTGCCCGCCAGCAGATCCCACGTGAGCCAGCGCCGCTGGTTCTCGAACTCGGCCTGATGGGCGAGCGGCCGGGTCGCGTAGGTGCGGCCCAGGTCCTCGGTCTGGATCAGGCGGGCGGCCGGGTTCACGCGACGGATCTCGCGCATGGCGAGCCGCGTGGCGTCGATCTGGTTGAGCAGGGCGCCCCAGAAGAACGGCTCGTCCGACAGGTGCGGATACCAGAGGCCGTAGAGAGCGGAGAAGCGCGCGGTGGTCAGCGGCTCGTTGACCGGGGTCCAGTCGGCGACCCACGGATAGCGCTCGGCGGCGGCGCGCGCGTAGTCGGCGAAGAGGCCCGGGAAGGCGTCGTCCACCAGGCTGGTGTAGCGCGGGCCCGAGCCATGGTGCAGCAGCCCGACGATCGGGTTCATGCCGAGGTCGCGGATGCGGGCAAGGCGCGCGTCGCTCCAGCGCCAGTCGCGGGACTGCGGCAGGCTCGGGGCCACCCGCTCCCAAAGCACCGGATAGCGGAGCGCCTTCAGGCCCAGGGCCGCGAAGCGGTCGAGGTCTTCGGGGCGATCATGGTGGCCGGAGCGAACCGTCTGGTCATAGAACGCAGGGCCGACCCGGTTCACGGTGCATTCGTGACCGCCCCAAAGCTCAATACTCGGCATGGATCCTGGCTTTCCCGTCGCACCCGCGTTGTTAAGCCTCCGTCGGACCCAATAGTTCCAAAACTTGACCTTAGGGCTGGAACCCGACCACCGGGCAGGGGATTAAGGGCTCCATGGATCGGGGATCGAAACCCGCCGTCCTGGTGACGGGCGGGGCCGGCTACATCGGCGCACATACGGCGAAGGCTTTGAGCGAGCGGGGCTACTTCCCGGTCGTGTTCGACAGCCTCAGTTCAGGCTTCCGCGAGGCGGTGCGCTGGGGCGCGTTCGTCCATGGCGACATCCGGGACGCGCGCGCCGTGGCGGACGCCCTGGACGAATATGGCGCCAAGTCCGTGATCCATTTCGCCGGCCTGATCGAGGTCGGCCGCTCGGTGGTCCAGCCGGACCTGTTCTGGGAGATCAACGTCGCGGGCACGGTGAGCCTGCTCACGGCCATGCGCGAGCGCGGCGTGGAGCGGATGGTGTTCTCCTCGAGCGCGGCCGTGTACGGCCAGGGCGGTCGCGGGGCGTTGGAGACCATCCCCGAGGGCGCGGCCAAGGCGCCGGCCAGCCCCTATGGCGACACCAAGCTTGCCTGCGAATGGATGATCGAGGCCCAGTGCCGGGCCTATGGGCTGTCGGCGGTGGCCCTGCGCTACTTCAACGCCGCGGGGGCCGACCCCTCGGGCCTGATCGGCGAGGCGCACGAGCCGGAGACGCACCTGATCCCTCTGGCGATCGCCGCGGCCCTGGGCGAGGCCAAGCCGCTGACCGTCTTCGGCGACGACTTCGACACGCCGGACGGCACCTGCCTGCGCGACTACATTCACGTGAACGACCTGGCCGCGGCGCACGTCGCGGCGCTGGAGGTCGAACTGCCCGCGGGGGCCTTCGAGGCCGTCAACGTCGGCACCGGCAAGGGCAATTCGGTGCGCGAGGTGGTCGACGCCGTCGGCCGGGCCGCCGGCCGGCCCGTGCCGCACAGCGTGGGCGCGCGGCGGGCGGGCGATCCGCCGAGCCTGGTGGCGGACGCCAGCCGGGCCAAGGAGTTGCTCGGCTGGGAGCCGGTCTGCTCGGATCTGGACCGCATCGTCGCCGACGCCCTGAGGTGGGAGGCGCAGCCGGCCTACGGCTCGGGACGCCGGGCGACCGATCGCAAGGCGCAGCCGGCAAGCTAAACAGTCGTCTCGCCGACATAAGCTGAAAAGTTGAGCGAGCTTTCTCAGCCTATCTTTTGACTACTGGACACAATTGCAGGGCGTGAAGCAACGCTTCGGAACCAATTCTGCAATCCGGAGTTTCTACCCCGGGCTTCGTGTGTCGTGAAAATCCAAAAGGAATGCGCCCTTGAACACTCCGTGGGTTCCGAGCGCCGTTGGCGCTGCGCCGTTTCCGCCTCATGCAGGGCCTCGGTCTCACGGTCGAGAGACTTTGATCTGTTTCTCGCATCTGCGGTGGGACTTCGTCTTCCAGCGGCCGCAGCACCTGATGACCCGGTTCGCCCAGACCCGGAAGGTGGTCTTCTGGGAGGAGCCGAAGTGGCAGCCGCCCGGTTCGCCCGTGGGCCTCGACAGCAAGGTCTGCCCGGACAGCGGCGTGATCGTCGCCACGCCGCACCTGCCGGAGGGCATGGACGCCGACGCCGTCGAGGCCACGCTGAAGAGCCTGCTGGACGAGATGCTGGCGGGGAGCAGCGGGACGCTGCTGCGCTGGTACTACACGCCGATGATGCTGCCGTTCTCGCGGCACCTGGAGGCCGCATGCACCGTCTATGACTGCATGGACGAGCTGGCGAACTTCAAGTTCGCGCCGGCCGAGCTGACGATCCTGGAGCGCGAGCTGTTCGACCTCGCCGACGTGGTGTTCACGGGCGGCTACAGCCTGTGGGAAGCCAAGCGCGACCGGCACCCGAACGTGCATCCGTTCCCGTCCAGCGTGGACCGCGCCCACTTCGCCAAGGCGCGGGTGGCCCGCGAGGAGCCGGCCGACCAGGCGAACCTGCCGTGGCCGCGGCTGGGCTTCTACGGCGTCGTCGACGAGCGCATGGACCTCGACCTGCTGGCGGCGCTCGCCGACGCCCGCCCGGAGTGGAGCCTGGTGATCGTGGGGCCGGTGGTGAAGATCGATCCCGCTGCGCTGCCGCAGCGGCCGAACATCCACTACGTGGGCGGCAAGACCTACGACGAGCTGCCGAAGTACCTGGGCGGCTGGAACGTCGCGCTGATGCCGTTCGCGATCAACGAGTCGACCCGGTTCATCAGCCCGACCAAGACCCCGGAATACCTGTCGGGCGGCCGGCCGGTGGTGTCGACGCCGATCGTCGACGTGGTGCGCCACTACGGCGAGCTGGAGGCCGTGAAGGTGGCCAGCACGCCCGAGGAGTTCATCGTCGCCTGCGACCAGGCCCTGGCCCTCTCGCGGCTGAAGGGCGAGTGGCTGAAGGAAGTGGACACGGCGCTGGCGGCGCTGTCGTGGGACGAGACGTTCACCCGCATGAACCTGGAGATCAGTCGCGTGCTGCTCTCCCGCGAGCAGGTGAAGAACGAACTGCTGGCCCAGGCGGGCGTGGCGGCCCCAGCGGTGCGCGCCGGCTCGCGCCGCAAGCCGTACGACTACCTGATCGTCGGCGCAGGGTTTGCAGGCTCGGTGCTGGCCGAGCGGCTGACCAGCCAGCTGGGCAAGCGGGTCCTGCTGATCGACCGGCGGCCGCACATCGGCGGCAACGCCTATGACGAGAAGGACGCCGGCGGCGTGCTGATGCACAAGTACGGGCCGCACATCTTCCACACCAATTCGGAAGAGGTGTTCCGCTACCTGTCGCAGTTCACGAAGTGGCGGCCGTACGAGCACCGGGTGCTGGCCTGCGTGAAGGGCGGGCTGCACGTGCCCATGCCGATCAACCGCACCACACTGAACATGCTGTACGGCGTCGACCTGAAGACCGACGCCGACGCCGAGGCCTTCCTCGCCAGCCGCGCCGAGCCTGTGGAGAAGATCCGCACGTCAGAGGACGTGGTGATCAGCCAGGTGGGCCGCGAACTCTACGAGATGTTCTTCCGCGGCTATACCCGCAAGCAGTGGGGCATGGACCCGTCCGAACTGGACAAGGCGGTCACCGCCCGGGTGCCGACGCGGACCAACACCGACGATCGCTACTTCACCGACAAGTTCCAGGCCATGCCGCTCGACGGCTACACCCGCATGTTCGAGAACATGCTGGACCAGAAAGGCCTGACAGTGGAGCTGGGAGTCGAGTTCGAGGACGTCCGTGACGAAGCCGACTACGACCGGCTGATCTTCTGCGGCCCCGTCGACGAATACTTCGACTACCGCTACGGCAAGCTCCCGTACCGCAGCCTGAGGTTCAAGCACGAGACCCTGGACCAGCAATGGTTCCAGCCGGTGGCGGTGGTGAACTACCCGGACGAGCAGACGCCCTACACCCGCGTCAGCGAATACAAGCACATGACCGGGCAGCAGTGCGCCAAGACGACCGTGACCTACGAGTACCCGAGCGCCGAAGGCGACCCGTACTATCCGGTGCCGCGGCCCGAGAACCAGGCGCTGTACAAGAAGTACGAGGCGCTGGCGCTCGAGACGCCGGAGGTGGCGTTCGTCGGCCGGCTGGCGACCTACCGCTACTATAACATGGACCAGGTGACCGGTCAGGCGCTGGCCACCTTCCGGCGCATCGCCGAACGGGAAGGCCGGACGCTGATCCAGGCGCAGGCCGCGGCCCAGGCGATCGCCGCGAACTGAGGCTGCGACAGAAGGACGCCGAAGACCCCCGGGCGCAGCGCCCCGGGGGTCGCTTGCATTCGACGGCCCGATGGCACAGGTTCCCGCCACTGAAGCGCGACGGCGACAGGCGGAATCGCCCTGGCCGCCAAAAAGGGCTTCAGCTTCGAAGTTTAGAGCGCGTTCAAGCGGGGAAAGGCATAGACTTTCGCCAGCGCTCTAGGGGGCGCGATGAGTCACGATCCGGAGTACGCCAGGCGACTGGCCCAGAACCTGGTGGAACTTCTGGCCCCGTACGAGGAGGAGTTGATCGCGCTCGAGCGGGTCAGTCCATCGGTCGGCGCGCTGCGGCGGGCCGTCGGGATCGTCATCGCCGAAGCGTGCTATGCGATTTCGGACCAGCGGCCGGCGCAACAGCACCTGGCGCCGCCGACGGATGACGAAGCCAGCCGGGCGCGCTAGAGCACGGTCCACAGTAGAGGTTACCGAACGCCCATGGCCAGCAAACCCGAAGCGGTCGCAGATCCTGTCGATGTCGCCGTGGGCGCGCGGATCCGGCTGCTGCGAAAGCTGAAGGGCCTGTCGCAACAGGCCCTGGCGGACGCCGCCGGCGTCACGTTCCAGCAGATCCAGAAGTACGAACGCGGCGCCAACCGCGTGAGCGCCTCGATGCTGGCGCGCATCGCCCGCACCCTCGACGTGCCGGTGTCGGAGATGTTTGGCGAGGCCTCGCCCAACTCGAGCGCCGTGGACGAGGTCGCCGCGCTTCTGGCCGAGCCGGGCGCCCTGGAGCTGCTCAAGGCCTACTCCGACCTGCCGCGCGGCGTCTCGCGCTCGGCGCTTGTGGAATTCGTCCGCAGCCTGCGTAGTCAGCCGGGCTGAACGCCGGGAGCTTCCTGATGTCCGTCTTCCGTCCCGCCGTCCTCGGCGCGCTGGTCCTTGCCTTCGCCATGCCCGCGGCCGCGGCCCCGCCGACCGCCGCAGAGCGGAAGATGATCGCCACGGTCGACGCCGAGCACGAGCGGCACGTGAAGTTGCTGGAGGACCTGGTGCGGGTGAACTCCGGCACCATGAACCTCAAGGGCGTCGAGCAGGTGGGCCGCATGATGCGGGCCGAACTGGAGGCCCTGGGCTTCCAGGTCCAATGGGTCCCGATGGAGAAGGTCGGCCGGGCCGGACACCTCGTGGCGACGCACAAGGGCGATGGCCGCGGCAAGCGGATGCTGCTGATCGGCCACCTGGACACCGTGTTCGAGCCTGACAGCCCGTTCCAGGGCTGGACCCGCAAAGGCGACATCGCCGAGGGGCCGGGCGTCGGCGACGACAAGGGCGGCATGGTCGTCATTGTTGCGGCGCTGCGCGCCATGCAGGCCGCGGGCACGCTGAAGGATGCCGACATCACCGTCGTCCTGACCGGCGACGAGGAGAAGCCCGGCGCGCCGCTGTCGATCGCCCGGGCCGACCTGATCGCCGCCGGCAAGGCCAGCGACGTCGCCTTGGAGTTCGAGGGCTTGTCGCGGATCGGGGGCAAGGACATCGGCACCATCGCGCGCCGGTCTTCGAATTCCTGGACGCTGAAGGTCACGGCCCCCTCGGGCCACTCGTCGGGCGTCTGCTCGCCGCAGGCCGGCTGCGGCGCCATCTACGAGCTGGCGCGGATCCTCGACCAGTTCCGCCGCGAGCTGCCCGAGCCCAACCTGACCTACAACGTGGGGATCGTGGTGGGCGGCGCCCGGGCGTCGGTGAACCCCGAACTGACCGGCGGCCAGGCGGCCGGCAAGTCGAACATCATCTCGGCCGAGGCCATCGCGCTGGGCGACATCCGTACGCTGACGCCTGAGCAGGAGGCCCGCGTCCGGGCCAAGATGCAGGCGATCGTCGACCAGCCGCTCAACCGGGCCGCGTCCGAGCTGACCTTCGCCGACACCGGCTATCCTCCGATGGCGCCGACGCCGGGCAACCAGGCGCTGCTGGACCGGCTGAACGGCGTGAACCGCACGCTGGGTCTGCCCGACATGCCCGCGGGCGATCCGGCGAGTCGCGGCGCGGCCGACAGCTCGTTCACGGCTTTCATCGACAGCCTGGCGGGCCTGGGCCCGGCGGGGCAGGGCGCCCACGCGCCGGGTGAGAGCGTCGACCTGGCGAGCATGGCCCTGCAGGCCAAGCGCGCGGCTCTGCTGATGACGCGGCTGTCGAAGGAGCCGCGCGGCAGGCGCTAGACCGGCTGCCCCAGTTCCTTCAGGGCCCGTTCCTTGATCGCCTTGTAGTCGACCTTGCCGTTCGGCGCCCTGCCGATGGTATCGACCAGCACCAGCTCACGTGGCGCCTTGTAGGCCGCGAGCTGGCTGCGCACGTGGGCCGAGAGGGCCGGCAGGTCCGGCCGGGCGCCGCCTTCGGGTTCGACCACGGCGCAGATGCGTTCGCCGAAGCGGCTGTCGGGCACGCCGACGACGACGGCGTCGCGCACCTCGGCGTGGGTCTTCAGCGCCTCCTCGACCTCTTCCGGGAAGACCTTCTCGCCGCCCGTGTTGATGCAGACAGAGCCGCGGCCCAGCAGCTTCAGCGAACCGTCGGCGTTCACCTCGGCCCAGTCGCCGGGGACCGACCAGCGGACGCCCTCCATCACCTTGAAGGTCTTGGCCGTCTTCTCCGGGTCCTTGTAGTAGCCCTGCGGCAGGAAGCCCGAGACGGCGACCAGGCCGCGCTCGCCGGAGCCCGGCTCCACGCGCCGGCCATCCTCGGTGAAGACGGCGGTGTTGGGGCCAAGCATGAAGGCGGCCGTGGGGGCTTCCATGCCGGCCGCCGAGGCCGAAGCGCCGAGGCCCACGGCTTCGGACGAACCGAAGCTGTCGGCGATCATCGCCTGGGGGATATGGCCCAGCAGGCCGCGCTTGTTCTCCTGGCTCCACATCGAGCCGGACGAGCTCATCGCGCGGACGGACGAGAGGTCCCACCGGCCCGGATTGGCCTCCAGCGCTTCGAGCATGGGCGTGGAGAAGGCGAGGCCGACGATGACGATATTGGTGGCCTTCAGGCGCTCGACCTCGTTCCAGAGCTCGATGGGATCGAACTTGCGCGAGGGCAGGCAGCAGACCGTGCCGCCGATGTTGAGCGAGATGAAGGCCGAGAACTGGCCCGTGCCGTGCATCAGGGGCGCGGCGGTGATGGTCACGGGCCGCAGGTGCTCGGGCCCGCCGATGCGTTCGATGAGCTCTGGGATCGAGGTCACGGGCGGAATGCCCATCGCCGCGTTGCCGCCGGCGCCCAGCACGTTGAAGAGGTCGTCCTGGCGCCACATGACGCCCTTGGGCATGCCGGTGGTGCCGCCGGTGTAGAGCAGCAGGAGGTCGTCGCCGGAGAGGCCCGAGGGGCCGCGGACCGGCCGGCTGGCCGGCGCCCGGGCCACGAGGGCGTCGTAGTCCTCGGCCCAGGCGGGCACGGCGTGGCCCGGTTCAGCGACGGCGACCCAGGTCTTCACCTTGCCCAGGCGGCCGCGGATCGGCTCGAGCGTCTCGGCGAAACCTGCATGGAAGACAATGGCTTCGGCGTCGGCGTTGTCGAACAGGTAGAAGAGCTCTTCCGGGCCGTAGCGGTAATTGGTGTTGACCGGCGCCAAGCCGGCCTTGAAGGCGGCGAAGTAGCTCTCGAGGTACTCGGGGCCGTTGAAGAGATAGGCCGCGACCTTGGCCTGGCGGCCCAGGCCCTTGGCGAGGAAGTGCGCCGCGAGCGCATCGGCGCGGGCGTCGAACTGCGCCCACGAGATCTCGCGCGCGCCCTGGATCAGGGCCGGCGTCTGCGGCTGGGATGCGGCGATCGCCTCCCAGACCGGCGCAAGGGTCCACCCGGCCATTCGTATCCTCCCAACGTCTCGTTCTTTTGGGAGAAGTTGGCGGCTTCCCGTGGGGTTAAGTCAATGATCGGGCCTAGTGGTCGGAAGGCGGAGGGCCGCCCACGGGGGCGGGCTTGGCGAAGGGCACGATCAGCAGAGCGGCCAGGAAAAGGAAGGCCATCAGCCGGTAGGTGTCCGCGAACGCCAGGGTGACCGCCTGACCGCCGACGAGGGCGCCCATCTGGGCCTGGGCGATCTGCAGGGCGTGCGCGGCGTCGGCGGTGATCGCCTGGGCGTTGCGGGCGAGGCCCTGGAGGGCTTCCGTCGCGCGGTCGGGCCGCTGGCCAAGGCCCGCGCTGAGGCTGGCGGCGTGGATGCGGGCGAAGTCGCCGAGCCAGGTGTTGACGAGCGCGATGCCGACGGCGCCTCCCAGGTTGCGCATCAGGTTGAACAGCCCCGAGGCGTAGGGCAACTCGGCCGGGGCCACGCCGTTCAGGGCCATCCCGACCGCAGGCACAATGCACAGCAGCATGGCGAGCCCGCGCATCACCTGCGGCCAGAACAGCTCGCCGAAGCCCCACTCGGGCGTCACCCACGAGAACATCCAGAGCGCTGCGGCGAACATCAGGAACCCGACGGTGATCACATAGCGGCCGTCGACCTTGGTGGAGAGCCGCGCCGCGATCGGAGCCGTGACGGTCATGGCGACGCCGGTGACGAAGACGGTGGCGCCGATCTGCAGGCTGGAGAAGTCGCGCACGCGGCCGAGGTAGACCGGCGTCAGGTAGGTCGCCGCGTAGAGCCCGAAGCCGATCACGAAGTTCAGCACGCAGGCCATGGCGAAGGTCGGCCGCCGGAACGGCGTCAGCTTCAGCACCGGCATCGTCGAGAAGAAGCTGCGCTCGAAGGTGACCACGGCCGCGACGAAGGACAGCCACGCGGCGATCGCCACGGCCGGGTCCTGGAACCACTCGTGACGGGGGCCTTCCTCGAGCACGTACTGCAGCGCGCCCAGGAAGACGGCGAGCGAGGCCACGTGCAGCCAGTCGATCCGCCGCAGCATGGCGGGCTTAGCCTCATCCACCCTGCCGAGGATCGGCAGCAGGATGGTGATGGCCAGGCCCGGGACGATGTTGATGAAGAACAGCCAGCGCCAGTCGGCGACGTCGGTGATCAGGCCGCCCAGGCTGGGCCCCAGGGTGGGCGCGAGGGTGGAGACCATGCCCAGGATGGCCGGAACGGCGGCGCGCTTCGGCCCCTCGAACATCGCAAAGCCGGTGGCGAAGACCAGCGGCACCATGGCGCCGCCGACGAACCCCTGGATCGCCCGGAAGACGATCATCGACTCGATGTCCCAGGCCAGGCCGCACAGCACGCTGGAGAGCGTGAAGAGGCCGGCGGACGCGGTGAAGAGCCAGCGGGTGGAGATCGCCTGGGAGAGGAAGGCGGCCAGCGGGATCATCACGATCTCGGCCATCAGATAGGCCGTCTGCACCCAGGCGATCTCGTCGGGGCCGGCGTTCAGGCCCGCCTGGATCGAGTTCAGCGACGCCGCGACGATCTGGATGTCCAGCAGGGCCATGAACTGGCCAAAGGCCATGATGCCGAAGATCAGCAGCTTGCGGCTTTGGGGCAGGGCGGCCGGATTGATGGAGCTCATGGCGCTTGCGTTCTCAACGGCCGCTCATAATATGATGAGCATCATATAAAGGCGGGTCGCGCAATGCGCTACAGTGAGAGCCACAAGCAGGAGACGCGGAACAAGGTGCTGAAGGCCGCCGCCGCGGCCGTGCGCGCCAAGGGGCCCGATGGCCTGGCCGTCGCCGACGTGATGGCCGAGGCGGGGCTGACCCACGGCGGATTCTACGCCCACTTCCCGAGCAAGGAGGCCCTGGTGGTCGCCGCCCTGGAGGAGGCGTTCGACCAGAGCCGTCGCCGCTTCGCCCGGCTGACCCAGGGCATGGCGAACAGCGAGGCGCTCGCCGCCTTCGTCGACGCCTATGTCTCGATGGAGCACCGGGCGCGGCGCGAGATGGGCTGTCCCATCACGGCGCTGTCCAGCGACCTGCCGCGGCAGCCTCAGGCCGTGCGGGACGCCTTCGATACGGGCGTGCGGGCGATGATCGGCCGGCTGGCCGCGTGGCTGGCGGACGATGTCGCACCTGTCCAGCGCGAGGGCCTCGCCGTCTCCCTCCTGGCCGAGATGGCCGGCGCGGTGACGCTCTCGCGCGCCCTTTCCGACGACCAGTTGGCCGAACAGCTGCTGAGCGAATGCCGGCGGCGCATCAAGGCCCGTATGGGCCTCACCGAGGACAAGCCGCAATGAACGCCGTCACGCCCGACAACTCGCAGATGACCGGCCTGGAACAGCTCCGCGCCATCTTCCCGACCAACGACCCGCCGGCCGGTCCGGGCATCGGCCGCACCCTGGGCTTCGACTATGTCGAGGTGGAGGAGGGGCGGGTGGTGTTCGGCTCGACGCCGGACGAGCGGGTCTACAATCCGATCGGCACGGTGCACGGCGGGTTCGCCGCCGCGCTGCTGGATTCGGCGGTGGGCTGCGCGGTGCACTCCAAGCTGAAGGCCGGGCAGGGCTACACGACGCTGGAGCTGAAGGTCGCCTACCATCGGCCGATGACCAAGACGACGGGGCCGGTGCGCGCCGAGGGCGTGGTCGTGCAGATGGGCCGCCGCGCCGCCTTCGCCGAAGGCCGCCTAGTCGACCTGGAAGGCCGGCTCTACGCCACGGCCACCTCCACCCTGCTGGTGTTCGACCGGTGAAGATGGAGGCGATCGCGGCGCCGGCGAAGCCGAAGCGCAAGCTGCCGGCCCGGGGCCTGGTGGTGCTCGGTGCGGCGCTGGTGATCGGCGCGGGCGGCGTGGGCTGGTTGCAGGCGGCCAAGGGCTCGGTGACGACCGACAACGCCTATGTGAAGGCCGACTCCACCGTCGTCGCGCCCCGCGTGCGTGGGCATGTGGCTCAGGTGCTGGTGGCCGACAACGAGCCGGTCCGCGCGGGGCAGGTGCTGGTCCGGCTGGATCCCGAGGAATACGCCGCCCGGCTCGCATCGGCGGACGGCGACGTCGCGCTGGCCGAGGCCGCCGTGCAGGCGGCGGAGGCGGCGCTGGCGAAGCTGGACGCCGAGGAGGCGCTGGCGGAGGCCGAGGTGCGTGAGGCCGAGACCGCGATCCGTGCGTCGGACGCCGAGGCCCGGCGGGCGGCGGCCGACTGGCGGCGCTACGAGCGGCTGCTGGCGGTGGGCTATGCGCCGCGGCGCGACGCCGACCGGATCGAGGCCCAGGCGATCGCCGCCGAGGCGCAGGCCGACAAGAGCCGCGCGGGCCTGGCGGTGAGCCGGAGCGAGGCCCTGGCGACCCAGCGGCGCCGTGGCGAGCTGCGGGCCGCGCTCGCCCAGGCCCAGGCGGCGCGGGAGAAGGCGCGGGCGGCCCGCGCCCTGGCTGGGCAAGATCAGGCGCACGTGGAGGTGCGGGCGCCGATCGCAGGCGTGGTGGGCGACCGGCAGGCCAACGTGGGCGACTACGTCCAGCCCGGCTCGCGGCTGATGACGCTGGAGCCGCTGGACCAGCTCTACATCACCGCCAACTTCAAGGAGACCCAGACGGCGCGGATGCTGAAGGGGCAGGAGGCAAGCGTGAAGGTGGACGCCCTGCCGGGCGTGATCCTGAAGGCGCGGGTGGAGAGCTTCGCGCCGGGCTCGGCCTCGGAGTTCGCGTTGCTGCCGTTCGAGCCGGGCGTGGGCAACTTCACGAAGATCGTCCAGCGCGTGCCGGTGCGGCTGGTGTTCGATCCTGGCCAGCCCGAGTTGGCGAAGCTCCGGCCCGGGCTCTCGGCCAAGGTGACCGTGAAGCTGAACGGCTAGGCGCAGGAAATCTGCGCCCGCTGCGAGACTTTTCGCCTATTCCTATCAGATCAGTAGGAATAAAGTCGCTCCTGCTCGAAGCGAGGAGCGCGCCATGCCCGAGACCCGGATCGAGATCGAAGCGGAAGA
Source organism: Phenylobacterium sp. (assembly GCF_031181185.1). Classification (GTDB taxonomy): domain Bacteria; phylum Pseudomonadota; class Alphaproteobacteria; order Caulobacterales; family Caulobacteraceae; genus Phenylobacterium. Next base: position 30,763 of record NZ_JAPSKZ010000011.1, read on the forward strand.
CGGGTGCGTCGACGCCCTGGCCGCGTGGCCCGACGGCGTGGGGCGCCGTCCGCCGGTCGTGCTGCTAGACGGCGGGCCGACGGCCGGACTGGACGTTCGGCGGTTCGCGCGCCGCCTGGCGGCGCGGGGTTACTTCGTCCTGGCGCCGGAGTGGCGCACCCGTCCAGCCGCGGAGCGGCGCGCCGACGCCGAGGCCTGGCTGGACTATCTGGCGTACGAGCGCCGGGCGGACGACACGCGGGTGGGCGTCGCCGGCTGGGGCGCGGGCGCAGACCTGGCGCTGAAGACCGCCGCCTGGCGTGCGGAGCGCATCGCCGCGGTCGCGGCGTTCCACGGCCGCGGTTTTGGCGCGGGCGCGGCAGTGGACGTGGCCCAGCGGCTGAACGCCCTGGTCCACCTTGGCTATTTCGCGGGCGCCGCGCCAGGACGCGGTATGGCGGCGCTGGAGGCGGCGCTGTGCGCGGCCGACGCCGTGTTCGAGGTGGAGACCTACGCGCGAGGCGACGAGCCGACCATGCGAGCGAAGCTGCTGGACCTGTTCGACCGGACGCTTACGACGCAGCCGCCGGAGCTTGGAATGGCGGCCCTGGCGGCCCCGCGCTGAGGTCGGAACGCCTTCACGGCCCGAGTGTTGGAACATGCGAAGCCGCACCCTAGCGGCGATGACACCGGGAGACGCGACATGGCCGTGCGGCCTTACAGCGACGTGGACGACCGCGCCTACGGCAGCGAACGGCGCGACGACACCTATGCCGAAACGACGAGCCCCGGCGTGGGCGGGCAAATCTTCCTGTGGGTGGCCTGGGCCCTGGCCGCGGCGTTCTGGGCGTTCAGCCTCACCACGGGGATCGGGATCATCAACTCCCTGGGGCCGTCCAGCGGGCCAGGACCGGGCGAAGCCGATGCGGGCGGCGTCAGCTGGATGCTGATCAACTTCATCGGCGGGGTGCTGATCCTGGGTGGCGCGCTGGCGTACGGCGCGTACCGCTATGCGACGCGCAACAAGCGGAACGACGCCCTGACGGAGGCCGCGACCCATGCCGAGTACGACATGATCGAGGCCAACGGCGGCGACGACGAGGTCAGCCTCTCGCCGGAGGCGCACCGGCCGATGGAGCGGGACGCCGCGCACGTCGCCCAGCGCTCGACGGATGGCTCGTCGACAGGCGGCATGCGCCCCTAGAGGTTGTCCCCACGCTTTCTCTAGCGCGGCGCGTAAGCCGCGCTAGAGTACCTTCAAGCGACTCACCTCGGCGGCTGGCGCCGGGCGGGACGCGGAACTCTTAGCTGGGGGAGCCCATGGCCACTGGAAAGAACACGAACGCCCTGCAAAAGCCGCTGACGCCCTCGTCGGAACTGGCTGCGGTGGTCGGCTCGGGGCAGCTGTCCCGGGGCGAGACCGTCTCGAAGATCTGGGACTACATCAAGAAGAACAACCTTCAGAACCCCCAGAACAAGCGCGAGATCCTGGCGGACGCCAAGCTGAAGCCGATCTTCGACGGCAAGGACAAGGTCTCGATGTTCGAGATGAACAAGCACCTGGCGAAGCACCTGAAGTAGGCGCTGCGAGGCTTCGGCGCTCGAGCGCCGCGGTCGCCGGTCTTGGACCAAAGAGGAACCCCGCGGGCCGCTCGCCCTGCGGGGTTTCTTCCGTTCAGGGGCGGGTTTTCTTCACTTTTCCGGAACGCGGACTAGATAGGGTGTTCGTGAGGGGGCTGGCCTTGAGGGCCGCGGCAATGCATCACGGCCGCGTTGGGCGGCTTTGCGGTGTATCCAGGCCCGTTGTCTGACAAGGATTGCGCCGGTGAAGTCGCCGAACAGAGCCATCATCCTCAGCGCGGGCCAGGGCAAGCGCCTGCTCCCGCTGACCGAAAGCCGGCCGAAGTGCCTGGTCGAACTGTCGGGCAAGACCCTGCTGGCCTGGCAGCTGATGCGGCTGGAAGCCGCCGGGGTCGACGAGGCGGTGATCGTCACGGGGTTCCGGGCCGACGCCGTGGCTGCCGAGATCGAGCGGCTGGCGCCGAAGATGCCGGTGCGCCTGTGCTTCAACCCCTTCTACTCGGTGGCCGACAACCTGGCCTCGGTTTGGATCGTGCGTCAGGAGTTCGACCGCGACGTGCTGGTGCTGAACGGGGACACCCTGCTAGGCCCGGGCATCGTCGAGCGGCTGATGGGCGCGCCGCCGGCCGAGATCACCGTCACGGTCGACCGCAAGCCGGGCTACGACGCCGACGACATGAAGGTGCTGACCGACAACGGCAAGCTGTTGGCGATCGGCAAGACCATCGAGGCGTATGACGCCGAGTCGATCGGCTTCCTGCGCTTCTCGGCGGCCGGGGCGGCCAAGTTCCGCGCGCTGGTGGAGCATGCGCTGCAGCGGCCGGAAGGCCTGAAGCGCTGGTACCTGAGCGCCATCGACGAGGCGGCGAAGAGCGGCGTCGACGTGCGCGTGCAGTCCATCGAGGGCCTGGAGTGGGGCGAGATGGATTTCCCCGCCGACGTGGCCAACCTGACGAAGCTGTCGGCCGGCTGGGCGAAGGAGCTGGTGAACGCCTAGCGCTCGCCCGTCAGCGTGCGGACGAGGTCGAGGTCGGCAGGTTTGTCGACGTCCACGGCCGCGAGCCCATAGGGGGTCGGCACGATGCGAGCCTCGATCCCGGCGCGTTCCCCCAGGCGTCTTGCGGCATCTGCGAGGCTCAGCGCGCCCGCAGCGTACCGGAGCAGCATGCCGAGCCCCAGGATCTGGGCCATCTTCCAAGGCCGCTTGCGCTCGGCTTCGAGCCGCCGCCAGAAGGCGACGGCGTTCAAGGCCTGATCATTCCCCAACCAGAAGAGGTTGCAGCCGGACCAGTCGCCGTCGGCGAGCTTCAGATAGGTGCGCTTCGTACCCGGCGCGGCGGCCTCGACGGCCGCGCGCGGGGCGACCATGGCCGCGACATCGGTTCCTGGCGGCACGTCGGCCAGGAAGCGGGCGATCCATTCAGGCCGCAGCAGGGCGTGGTCGGCGGTGGTGACCAGCAGCGGGAAGCCTAAACCCTCGGCGGCTTCCAGCACGCTCTGGCTGGGCCCCGCGGCCGAGGGCAGCACTTCGAGGCCGAGGGCGCGGGCGAGCTCGGCTACGGCGGGCGCGTTGCAGGAGACCCCGATGCGGGCGGCGCCGGCGGCGCTCAGGGCGCGGGCGACCCGCGCGAGAAGAGGGCGGCCTTCCAGCTCGATGAGGGCTTTGTGGGGCACGCCGGCGTAGTCGGCCACGGCGTCGGCGCCGCCGCGCGAGCCGGCAAGGATCAGGGCCGTGAAGGCGGTCACCTCAGAGCGCCTTCTCGTACAGGCGATAGGTCTTGTAGATGCGCGCGCCGCCGGCCTCGCAGATGCGCCGCATCGGCAGGTTGTCCTCGAGGATCCACGAGAGTTCGTAGCGCCGGTAGCCCAGCTTCCGCGCCGCCAGCACGACGGCGTCGATCAGCTGGAAGGGCAGGAGCTGACCGCGGTGGGTGGCGGCGAACTTGCGCTTCACACCCATCAGCGGCACGCGGCCGGACTTCACGCGCGCGACCTTCAACCGCCACAGGAGCTTGGCCCAACCGAAGGGCAGCAGTTTGCCGTTCAGGTCGGCGATCGCCTCGTTGACGTTGGGCAGGAGCACCATGAAGCCGGCGGGCTCGCCGTCGATCTCGGCGAACCAGGTCAGGCGCGGGTCGATGACCATCTTCATGGCCGTGGCCAGCTGCTTGGTCTCGGCTTCGGTCGTAGGCGTGAAGCCCCAGTTGCCCGACCAAGCGTCGTTCAGGATCTCGGTCAGGGTGCGGATCTCGGCGTCGAACCGCTTCATGTCGAGGGTGCGCAAGGTGACGCCCTCGGCCAGCGGCTTGCGCACGCGGCGCAGGATCGGCGCGGGCAGGTCGTCGGCGACGCTGCACTCGTAGGCGTAGATGTCCTTGGCCTTGACGTAGCCTTGGGCTTCGATGCGTGGGCCGGCATAGGGCGCGTCGTGGCCCATCATCACCATCGGCGGGGTGTCGTGCCCCTCGACCAGGAGGCCGACTTCCTCGTTGGTGGACAGGTTGATGGGGCCAAGGGCGGCGCGGCAGCCGCGCTCCCGCAGCCAGACCTCGGCCGTGCGGAAGAGGGCGGCGAACACCTCCTCGTCGTCCTCGCCGGCGATAAGGCCGAAGTTGCCGTAACCCTCGGGCGTCTGGGGGTTCAGGTGGTCGATCTGGGCGCTGATCCGGCCGACGTCGCGGCCGTCCTTCACGGCGAGCCAGAACTGGACGTCGGCGTGGGCGAAGAACGGATTGGTCTTGGCCGAGAGCGCCTCGCGCCGCTCGATCAGCAGGGGGGCGATGTAATTTGGGTCGCGCGCGGACAGCCGCATGGGCACGCGGATGAAGCGTTCCAGCTCGGGCCGGCTGCCGACGGGCACGATCTGCACCGCCGAGGTGGCGCTGTCGTAGGCCATCAGCCCTCCAGGTAGAGGAGCGCGGTCACGCCCAGGCCGGAGAAGATCACCGGGGCCGCCCACGCGGCCAGGATGGCGGGCGCCGCGCCGTTCTCGCCCAGCGCCGTGAACGCCCCGTCGAAGACCAGGAACAGGAGGCCGCCGGCCATGCACTGGACGATGAGGGTGGAGGCGCCGCCCCGGAAGTTGGCGAGCGCCGCCGGGGCGGCCAGCAGCAGCATGACGACGCAGGCGAAGGGCGCGGCCCAGGCCCGTTGGACCTGGGTGTCGTAGAAGGTCTTGGGCCGGACCGAGACGCCGCCCTGCAGCGCGCGGCGGGCCTCGCCGGGCGAGATGGTGGCGCCGCCCGCCTGCAGGGCCTGGATGTCGGCGGGGCGGATGTTCTGGGTCCAGGTCATCGCCTCGGCCGCGCCGCTGTTCACGCCATCACCCTGAACGGTCTCGAACTTCGGCGCATTAAGGCGCCACGCGCCGTTCTCGAAGACAGCGGAGTCGGCCGTGGTGCGCTGGGCGAGCCGTCCACTCGCGTCGCGGCGGTAGATGGTCACCTGGTCGATACGACGGGCATCCTCGGACGGGCGGCCGACAACGATCTCATTGCCCACCCGGAACGTCAGCGCGTCGGTCGGCTCGGAGGCCTCCTCCTGCGGGGCGGTGGCCTGCCACCACTCTGCGAGGGTGGCGTCGGTGCGCGGCGCGACCACCATGCCGATGAGGAGCTGGAGGGCCACCAGCATGGCGGCGGCAGGCAGGGCGAGGGCGGTCACGCGATAGGCCGAGATGCCGGTGGAGCGCATGGCGGTCACCGCGCTCTCGCCCGCGAGCTTGGCGAAGGCGAAGAGTGAACCCGCGAGGACCGCCAGCGGCGCAGCCTGTTCGACGAGCCGCGGCAGGCGCAGGAGGCCGTAGTAGAAGACGCCGCCGGCGCCCAACTGGCGGTCCAGGATCTCGGTGGTCACCTCGAGCAGGTCGAGGATCTGCAAGATGCCCACCAGGACGGCCAGCGCCGCCAGGATGCGGCCGGCCGTCAGCAGGAAGAGATAGCGGGCGAGCTTCACGCGGGAGCCTGCTGTGGGCTGAAGCGGGCGCGGACGCGCGCCACGGCGTTGGCGATGTGCTCCATCAGCCGGCCGATGGGCGTTTCGCCCGGGCGCTTGCGGCTGGTCAGGAAGACGGTGAAGCAGATGGCGGCGAAGCCTGCGAAAGGCAGGCCGACGCTGAGTTCGGCGGGCGCCCGGCCAGTCTCGGCGAAGCTCTGGCCGAGCTGGATCAGGTGGTGGAAGGCAAGCAGCAGGACGCCGCCCACGATAACGCCAGGCGCGCGGCCGCTGCGTTTGGCCGACAGACCTAGCGGCACCGCGAGCAGCGGCAGGAGCGGCAAGGCCAGGGCGCGGGCGAGGCGGCCGTAGAGCTCGGCCAGCAGGGTCTCGCGCGGGATGACCGAGTGCGGGTCGTTCGCGCGCGCCGCCAGCTCGAAGAGGTTCAGCTCGCGCTCATCGCCGCCGCGGGCGCGGAGCAGCCGGGCCGGCCCGCTGAGGGGCAGCTGCATGGTGAAGTCCTGGAAGCTGAGCAGCTCGGGCTCGCCGCGAGCGTTGAAGCGCAGCTGCTGGCCGTTCTTCAGCGCGATGGTCACGTTGCGGCCGTCGGCCGTGCGGCGCAGCTCGGCTTCCTCGGCGGTGGTGATCTCCTCGCGGTTCTCGGGCGTGATCCGGCGGATGAAGATGCGGCTGAGGCGCTGACCGGCGGCGTCGGCGTGGTCGGTGGTCATGGTCAGCTTGTCGTTGGGCTCGATGATCGTGCCCTCGGGCACGACCCCGCTCCAGCCGGCGTTCTGGGCCGCGTGCAGGACGGCGCGGTAGGCATAGCGGCTGTAGGGCTGCAGGGCCCCGAAGACGATCAGGGTGACGAAGCTGAGCACGCCGGCCAGGAACAGGAATGGGGCGGCGAGCCGGGTCAACGAGACTCCGGCGGCCAGCAGGGCGTCCACCTCCGAGGCCTGGTTCATGCGGTTCACGACGATGACCAGGGCGATGAAGAAGGCGGCCGGCAGGGTCAGGCCCATGTAGTGCGGCACCAGGTTCACGGCGAGCTGGGCGACGAAGGTGAAGCGCTCGCTGGACGCCGACAGCATGTCGAGCAGCCGCAGGATGCGCTCGAGCAGCAGGGCGACCAGGGTGACGCCCGTGGCGCCGACCATGGGCCAGAAGGCCATCCGCAGAAGGTAACGGTCGATGAGGCTCACATTTCCCCCGGTCGCCGGCCCTTACGCACGCCAGCGGGCGGCGAGGTCGCCGGCGAGCGCCGCGGCCTCGTCGTCGTCGAGCGCGACGTGGGACGCCAGCTGAGGCTGGGCCGGCCAGCCGGCGTCGGGAAAGCTCTTCCCACGGTAATCACGGGAGCCCTCGTAGCGCGGCAGGACGTGAAAGTGCACGTCCTTATCCACCATCATCAGCATCAGGTAGTTGATCTTTTCGTAGCCCACAGCATCGCGCAGCAGAGCCTCGATGCCGTCTACGGCGATCTTGAGGTCGGCGAAGGCGGCGGGACTGAGGTCGGAGAACGCCTGGGCCTCCTCCTTGCAGACGAGCACGAGCGAACCCAGCGTGGGCTGCTGGGGTCGGAGCAGCACCAGCCAGTGCGCGGTCTCGGCGACCAAGGTGCGCGGGTAGCCGAACTTCTGGGCCGTGGGATTCGTCACGACAGGTCCATGTGCGATGAGGCGCGGATCATAGGGATGCCGTCCGCGCCATGAAAGGCCGAACGGCGGCGCTCAGGCCGCGATCGTGTAGGCGCCGAGCGCCTCGATGCGGGCGCCTTGCGCGACGCCCCTGGCCTCGACGCGGAGCTGCTGACCGGCCGGCGCGCCCGGCGTGATGTGGATGAGGTTCCAGCGGGCCGCCGGGTCGTGGCCGCCCGCAGGGGTCGAGGCGGAGGGCACGCCCAGCACCGGGATCGAGCCGGCCGGGCCAGCGACGCGGTTCAGCAGCGCCTCGTGCGCGTGGCCGTGCAGGACGAGCTCGGCGCCTTGCTCACGCAGCAGGGCTCGCAGGAGGTCGGCGTCGACGAGGGCCTTGCGGCCCGAAACCGTCCCGGCCGCGACCGGATGGTGGACCAGCAGCACGCGGAACAAGCCTTGCGCCCGAGTCGCGGCCAGGACCTCGGCGAGGCGGGCGAGCTGCTCCGCGCCGAGGGATCCTTGAGCCAGGTGCAGGGCGGTGGGCACCGCCGAGCAGGCGTTGACGATGGCCACGCGCCCGCGGACGCGGACGTGCGGGAAGTCGGCGTCGAGGCTGTCCCCCAGCCAGGGCGACCAAGGGGCGAAGCGTTCGGGCGCACGGCGAGCGGTGAGCGCGTCGTGGTTCCCGGGACTGACGGTGACGTCGGCGGGCGCGCCCAAGCTCTCCAGCCAGTCGGCGGCGGCGGCGAACTCCTCGGGCGTCGCGAAGTTGGTGAGGTCGCCGGTGACGGCCACGTGGTCGGGCGCGGCGGCGCGGACGTCGGCGGCGATGGCTTCCAGGATCTCGGGATTGTGACGATGACGCTTGCGCCGCCAGGCGAAGCGGCTGAGCAGGCGTTTGGAGAATAGGTCGCCGCCGCGCAGCGCGCCCGGCGGCGGCGCCAGGTGCGGGTCGGACAGGTGTGCGAGGCGGAAGGTGGACAATTCGGGGCCGCGTTCTAATCAAGGGACGCGCCCGACGGGCGCCCCGTTCGGGGTATCAGTTTCCAGCGATTTGCGTGAGAGGCGCGAGCGAACTTTGCAGACGACCGAGGGCATGAGCGCGCCGGTGGGCCTGATCCTGGGCTCGGGCGAGGTGCGGCTGTGGGGCATGACCGCCCGCGAGCGCCTGCGCCGGCAGTACGTCCGGGTGGGCCTGATCCTGGGCTCGGGCGAGGTGCGGCTGTGGGGCATGACCGCCCGCGAGCGCCTGCGCCGGCAGTACGTCCGGGCGGGCGTGGAGCCGGTCGAGACGGCCGCGGGGGGGCGCACGGCGGTGATCACCCTCGGCGACTGGGTCTATGACGAGAACCTGGTGGCGACGCTGGCCAAGCGGCCGGGCTCGGTGCTGGTGACGGACGAGGGGCGGGCGGTGGCCGCCCACGTGGACGGGACAATGGCAGAGGCGGCGGCCAAGGACCTGGCGGCCGGCAAGGCGCCGACTGGCCTGCAGCAGCTCTCGCCGGCCGAGCTCGCTTACAACGAAGCTCTGCGCAAGCGCGAGGCCCCGGTGCTGGCGCCACTCTCCAAGGAGAACGTCCGAGCCATCG
>NZ_JAPSKZ010000200.1 GCF_031181185.1 Phenylobacterium sp.
CCTTCGGTTCCGCGGTCGAGCCGGAGAGCGGCGGCAAGAAGGGTCTGCTGCGCCTGCCGTTCCGCAAGGACAAGCGCGACACCATCAAACCGCCCGCGGCCCCGCCGGCGCCCGCCACCGCCACTGACGCGGCGGCGACCACGCCCGCGGAACCGAAGGCGAACTGAGCCCTTTCCGGGCGACCTGATTCCATACGATCCTGCGCACGATGTTGATCGGCCTGCAGATCCGCGATGTCGTGCTGATCGAGGCCCTGGACCTGTCGATCGGGCCGGGGCTCACCGCGCTTACGGGTGAGACCGGCGCGGGCAAGTCGATCATCCTGGACGCCCTGGGGCTGGCCACCGGCATGCGCGCGGACTCCGGCCTCGTACGCCGCGGCGCCTCCCAGGCCGTCGCCACCGCCGTGTTCGCGCCGGCGCCCGACCATCCCGTCTGGAACGTGCTGGAAGAGAAGGGCCTGGCCTACGGCCGCGATGAGGACCTGGTCCTGCGCCGGGCGCTTTCGGCCGACGGCCGCAGCCGCGCCTTCGTCAACGACCAGGCCACCGGCGTCGGCGTGCTGAAGGAGTTGGGCGAGGTCCTGCTCGAGGTGCACGGCCAGCACGAGACCGTCGGCCTGTTGGACGCCCGCACCCACCGCCCGATGCTGGACGCGTTCGGCGGCCTGGAGCCATTGACGGCCGACGTCGCCGCGCGCTTCCGCGACTGGCGGGCCGCCCGCGACGCCGTCGAGACCCTGCGTGACGACGTCGCTCGCGCCGCCGCCGAGACCGAGGAGCTGACCTTCCGCCTGTCCGAGCTTGATCGGTTGGACCCGCGGGAAGGGGAGGAGGCCGAGCTAGCCGAAGAGCGGGCGCTGCTCGGCTCGGCCGAGAAGGCGCTGGCCGACATCGCCGCCGCGCGCGAGGTGTTCGACGGCTTGTCCGCGAAGGTGGCCTCGGCCGTCCGCGCCCTGGAGCGGGCCCGGGAGCGGGCGCTCGCCGCCGGCGCGGCCGCCGACGGAGCTGCCGTCGCACGCGTGGCGCAGGCGTCCGAGGCCCTGGACCGGGTGCTGATCGAAGCCGGCGAGGCGGAAGCCGCCATCGACGCCGCCGCCGCCGCCTTCGACTTCGAGCCCGACCGGCTGGAGAGGGCGGAGGAGCGGCTGTTCGACCTGCGCGGCCTCGCCCGCAAGCTGAACTGCGCCGTCGAGGAGCTGCCGTTCCTTCGCGTACGCTTCGCCGAGCGCCTGCGAGCTGTGGAGTCCTCCGAGGATTCCCTGAGGGCCGCCGAGGCCGCTCTGAAGGCGGCCCGGGAGGACTACGCCGCCGCCGCCGGCCGGCTGACCGAGGCGCGTCGCGAGGCGGGCGAGCGGCTGGCGCGGTCGGTGATGGAGGAGCTCGTCCCGCTCAAACTGGAGAAGGCGCGCTTCCGCGTCGCTGTCGATCCGCTGCCCGAGGATCGCGCCGGCCCGACCGGCCTGGACCGGGTGGCCTTCGAAGTCTCCACCAATCCTGGCGCGCCGTTCGGCGACCTGGGCAGCATCGCCTCGGGCGGCGAGCTGGCGCGCTTCGCCCTGGCGTTGAAGGCGTCCCTTGCCGGCCGCGCGTCGGGCCCGCAGCCGCTGATGATCTTCGACGAGGTGGACCAGGGCGTGGGCGGAGCCGTAGCCGACGCCGTAGGCCTGCGCCTGAAGAAGCTGGCCTCCAAAGCCCAGGTGCTGGTCGTCACCCACAGCCCGCAGGTCGCCGCGCGCGCCGAGGCGCACTGGCGCATCTCGAAGGCCGGCGACGCCGAACGCACCCGCACGGCGGTCGAGGTGCTCTCGCCCGCCGACCGCGAGGAGGAGATCGCCCGCATGCTCGCCGGCGCCCAGATCACAGACGCCGCCCGCGCCGCGGCCAGGGCGCTGATCGGGGCCTGACGAGCGCCGGCGGGCAGGCTAGACCTTCGGCTGATGAAGCCCGTCGAATCCCTGACTGAAGCCGAAGCCGTCGAGGAGCTGACCAGGCTCGCCGACGAGATCGCCGCGCACGACATCCGCTACCATCAGGACGACGCGCCCACGATCTCGGACGCGGAGTACGACGCCCTGCGCCGGCGCAACGCCGAGCTCGAGGCCCGTTTCCCGCACCTCGTCCGCGAGAATTCGCCGTCGTTGCGCGTCGGGGCCGCCCGCTCGGAGCAGTTCGCCCCGGTCGAGCACGGCGTGCCGATGCTGTCGCTGGACAATGCGTTCTCGGACGAGGACGCCCTGGAGTTCGACGCCCGGGTGAAACGCTTCCTGCGGCTGGAGGAGGAGGTCTTCTACACGGCCGAGCCCAAGATCGACGGCCTGTCATGCTCGATCCGCTACGAGAAGGGCCGGCTGGTCCAGGCCGCCACGCGTGGCGACGGACGGGTGGGCGAGGACGTCACCGCGAACGTCCGCACCCTGAAGGAAATTCCCGAGCGGCTGGCGGGCGACGGCTGGCCCGATGTCATCGAGATCCGCGGCGAGGTCTACCTCGGCCATGAGGAGTTCGCCGCCCTGAACGCCGCCGCCGAGGCGGCCGGCCAGAAGATCTATGCGAACCCGCGCAACGCTGCGGCCGGATCGCTCCGCCAGATCGACCCGAAGATCACCGCCCAGCGGCCGCTGCGGTTCTTCGCCTATGCCTGGGGCCACGCCAGCGCCCCGTTCGCCGACACCCAGTGGGAGGCGCTCCAGAAGCTGAAGGCGTGGGGATTCCAGGTGACGCCGCAGTCCCGGTGCGTGAAGGGGGCCGAGGGCCTGCTCCAAGCCTACCAGGCGATGGAAGCCGAGCGGCCGCACCTGGGCTTCGACATCGACGGCGTGGTCTACAAGGTGGATCGCCTGGACTGGCAGCAGCGGCTGGGCTTCGTCTCGCGCGCGCCGCGCTGGGGGATCGCGCGGAAGTTCCCGGCCGAGCAGGCCCGCACGGTGCTGGAGGCCATCGACATCCAGGTGGGCCGCACCGGGGCCCTGACGCCTGTGGCGCGCCTGACGCCGGTCACGGTGGGTGGCGTGGTCGTCACCAATGCCACGCTGCACAACGCCGCCGAGATCGAGCGACTGGACGTGCGCGTCGGCGACACCGTGATCCTGCAGCGGGCCGGCGACGTGATCCCGCAGATCCTGGGCGTCGTCCCCGATGAGCGGCCAACCGACGCGCAGCCCTATGCCTTCCCGCACGTCTGCCCGTGCCCGCTGCACACCGAGGTGGTGCGCGAGACGACCGCGTCGGGGGCCGAGACCGTCGTGCGCCGCTGTTCGGGCGAGTTCGCCTGTCCGTTCCAGAAGCTCGCCCACCTGCGCCACTTCGTGTCACGCCGCGCCTTCGACATCGAGGGGCTGGGCGAGAAGCAGCTGGTGCTGTTCAGCGAGAAGGGCTGGCTCAACTCTCCGGCCGACATCTTCCGCCTGCACGACAAGCGCGACGAGCTACTGTCGCTGGAGCGGTTCGGCGAGACCAGCGTGCGCAACCTGCTGGAGGGCATCGAGGCCCGCCGGACGATCAGCCTGGACCGCTTCATCTACGGCCTGGGCATCCGCCACATCGGCGAGACCACGGCGGTCGTGATGGCCCGCGGCTATGGCACGGTGGACGCCTTCCTCGAAGCCATGGACAGGGTCGCCGCCCGCGACCCCGAGGCCGTCCAGGAGCTGGACGACATGGACCAGATCGGCGGCGCCGTCATCGAGGCGGCCGCGTCCTTCTTCGCCGAGGACCACAACCGCGCGATGGTCCAGGACCTGAAGGGCCAGCTGTCGGTGCAGGACGCCGAGAAGCCCAAGACCGACACCGCGGTGGCCGGCAAGACGGTGGTCTTCACCGGCTCACTCGAACGCATGACCCGCGACGAGGCCAAGGCGCAGGCCGAGCGCCTGGGCGCCAAGGTCTCGGGCTCGGTGTCCAAGAAGACCGACCTTGTCGTCGCAGGCCCCGGCGCCGGCTCGAAGTTGAAGACCGCGACCGAGCTCGGCATCCAGGTGATGACCGAGGATGAGTGGCTGGCCCTCGTCGCCGGCGGCTAGAGCGGCGCGCGGATAACGCAGCGGACGCCCGTAGGCTCGAACAGCACGTGGACCTCGCCGCGAAGTTCGGCGGCCAGGCCGCGCTCCAGCAGCCGTGAACCGAAGCCGCGACGGGTCGGCTCGGAGACCGGCGGCCCGCCGCTCTCAACCCACTGCACGTCGAGCAGCCGTTGGGGATGGCCGGTCGCCTGCCACGTCAGGCGAACCTGCCCGCTCGGCGTGCTGAGCGCGCCGTACTTCAGCGCATTCGTGCCCAGCTCGTGGAAGGCCATGGAGAGCGCGAGCGCCGTCTTTGGCGGCAGGCGCAGGTCCGGGCCCACCAAGCGCATGCGCTCGAACGCGTTGTCTAGGGCGCGGAGGACGCCGTCCGCGATGTCGGCGACGCTGACGCCCTCCCACTGTTCCCGGGTCAGGATGTCGTGGGCGGCTGCAAGCGCGGTGATCCGCTGCACGAAGGCCTCGCGCGCCGCGTGAGGGCTCTCGGTCCCGCGCAGCGTCTGGACCGCGATCGCCTGGACGGTGGCGAGGTTGTTCTTCACGCGGTGGTTCAGTTCGAGCACCATCAGCTTGAGGTGCTCTTCGGCCTCGCGGGTGCGCTTCTGGGCCTCGAACCGCTCGGTGACGTCCCTCAGCGCCACGGTCACGCCGCCGGCTCGCAAGGGCCCGATCCGCAGCTCCACCGTCCGGCCGGGACGGAACGCCGACGGAGCTTCCATCTGGGAAACCTGGCCGTGGCTCATGGCCCGCTCGCAAAGGCCCCCGAACTCGGTGTTGCGGCCAGCGGGCCAGATCTCCCACATGGACCGGCCCAGCACCTGGTCGCGACGAAGGCCGAAGAACTCCTCGGCGGCGCGGTTGAAGACCACCAGCCGCCAGTCGCGATCGACGGCGTAAAAGGCGTCGCTGACGCTCTCGATCAGGTCGTCGAGGCGTTCACCGGGCGAGGCGGCGGCGTCGTGGTTCTCGGGCGTCTCGTCGGTCACCCCTGGCGCTCCCCCCCAGATCCACAGGGTTCAGCGCGGCCTGGAGGCCTTCAGTTCCTCGCAGCCCTGGGGCTCCTGGGTCCACATCAGGTGGGCGATCTTCCAGGTCCCATCGACCTTGACCATGTCGAAGACATCGATCCCGCAGTGGGTGGTCTTGCCCGCGAGCTGGAACTCGTAGGGGGCCCACACCATCGCGATGGGCCCGCGTCGCATCACCTTGGGGTCCCACATGCGTTCGGAAAGGCCGGCTTGGCTCTTCGTCATCTCGACGAACGCCGCGCCCGAGCGGCGGCTCAAGGCCGACTTGCCGTCCGCCTGGACGCGTTGGGCGGTCAGCATGGCGTCGGGAAGCAGGGTCGCCTCCATCGCCGCGGCGTCCTGGGCGCCCAGGCCGTCGAAGAAGCGCTGGACCTGCGCCAGGATCGCCGTCTCCTCGGCGTCGGCCGCGAGCGCGGGGGTGGCGAGGCCGAGCGCCAGGGCCGTGGCGAGAAGCGTCTTCATCGATCCCCCCGGAAGGTGCGCGCCTCAGACGGGCGCGGTGACCTCATCCAGCCACGCCCGGACCTCGCCGTCCAGCAGGGGCCCCACGGTTTCGCGGACGCGGGCGTGATAGGCGTTGAACTGTTCGCGCTCTTCCGTGGTCAGCATCTCGGCCACGACTAGCCGCCGGTCGATCGGCGCCAGGGTCAGGGTCTCGAAGCCGTGCATCGGCCGCTCGCCGCCCGGGACCTGTTCGGCCTGGGTCACGAACTGCAGGTTCTCGATGCGGATGCCGTAGGCGCCTTCCTTATAGTAGCCGGGCTCGTTCGAGACGATCATGCCGGGCCGCAGCGCGACGGTGTTCGGCGCCTTGGCGATGCGCTGTGGCCCCTCGTGGACGCCGAGATAGCTGCCGACGCCGTGGCCGGTGCCGTGGTCGTAGTCGAGACCGGCCTGCCAGAGCGGCATGCGGGCCAGCGCGTCCAGCTGGCTGCCGGTGGTGCCGACGGGGAAGCGGACCCGAGCCAGGGCCAGGTGCCCCTTCAGCACGAGGGTGAAGCGCTCGCACATCTCGCGCGTCGGCTCGCCGATGGCGACGGTGCGGGTCACGTCGGTGGTGCCGTCGAGGTACTGGGCGCCGGAGTCCACCAGCAGCAGCGAACCCTTCTCGGCCCGCTTGTTCAGCCGCTCGGTCGGCCGGTAGTGGACGATCGC
>NZ_JAPSKZ010000201.1 GCF_031181185.1 Phenylobacterium sp.
CGTGGTCATCGCCTGGCTGCTGATGCGGGGCGGGCAGGGCGAACCGGCCCAGCCGCCGCCGGCCTCGCAGGCGGGCCTGGTCATTGAAAGCGGCCCAGAGGACGGGCGTCTCGACCCGGCCAAGCCGTTGCGCTGCTTCGTCGAAGGTCAGTTCGTGGGCGAGCTCACCCTGGCCGACTGCGCCCGCCGCAACGGGGTGGCGACCGACGCCCTCGACGTCGGCATCGATGAGACCGGCGCCCTGGCGGCCGCCGACCAGGCCGGCATGGTCCTCACCCCGCTGCCGCCGACGGACGAGCAGGCGCCGGTGGAAGACCCCGCGCCGTCCGCCTTCGACGAGCCTATGGCCGAGCCCACGGGTCCGGTCGCGACCTGCTGGCGCCACGCCGGCGGCCGGTGGCGTCCTGTCTCGGAGACGAGCCTTGAGGCGTGCGTCCAGACCCTGTTCGCCGGCCGCTGCGAGCGGCCGGGCCAGGCCGCCTACGGCCGCTGGGGCCAGCAGACCCTGCGCCTCGTCACCGGTCGGGTGGAGATCTCGCCGGACAACCAGAGCTTCCGCACCCTGGTCAACCAGGGGCCGGGCTGCCGCCTGCCGCCCGCCGGGTGACGGACGTAAGACGGGCGTGTTAGGCTTAGACCCATGCACGCCAAGACGTTGATCGCCGCCGCCGCCGCGGCCCTTTCGCTGACCGCCTGCGCCAAGCGGACCGAGCCGCCTGGCGACCCGGGGATCTGCTACCACGTCGTGTTCCAGAAGGACGGCGGGCTGAAGTACAACAAGCTCGTCAACGCTCCGAGCCTCGAGGTCTGCGCGGCCAATCTCGAGGCGATGCGGGTCCGTTTCCTGACGCTGGGCGGCAGCCAGCAGGAGCTGGTGGGCGCATACCAGGCGAACTTCCTGTTCATCGACCGGTACGGCATCAGCACCTCCACCTCGATGGAAGGGCCGCGCTACACCGCCCTCGTGCGGACCGGCGACGGACGGCTGGCGATCCCGGGCGCAATGCCGCAGCAATAGCTGTGGACAGGTCCGCCTCATCCGGAACAGACGCAGAACATAACGTTTGATGTTCCGTTAACGGCGCGCTAGCTTCCCGCCGGGCGTAGGGCCCGCAAGCACGGAAAGCTCAGGACATCGACATGGCGGGCAGCGTCAACAAGGTCATTCTGGTGGGGAACCTCGGGGCCGATCCCGAGATCCGCAGCCTCACGTCGGGCGACCGCGTCGCCAACCTCCGCATCGCCACGTCCGAAACGTGGCGCGACCGCACGTCGGGCGAGCGCAAGGAAAAGACCGAGTGGCATCGGGTGGTGATCTTCAACGAGAACCTCGTGAAGGTCGCCGAGAACTACCTGCGCAAGGGGTCGACGGTCTACATTGAGGGCTCGCTGCAGACCCGCAAGTGGACCGACCAGTCGGGCCAGGAGAAGTACTCCACCGAGATCGTGCTGCAGAAGTTCCGCGGCGAACTCACCATGCTGGGCGGACGCGGCGACGCCGGCGGTGGCATGAGCGACCGGGACGAGGGCGGCTACGGCGGCGGCTTCGGCTCGGGCCCTCGCGCCCAGAGCTCGGGCCCGCGCGAGGAGTTCTCGGCCGACCTCGACGACGAGATCCCGTTCTAAGGAAACTCGGTGCGCAGCGCCGCGCCCATCTGCGCCATCACGCCCGGCCAGTCGTAGCCTTGCTCGCCTGAGAAGGCGCGGGCCTGCGGGTACCAAGGGAAGGCGGCCGTCCCCAGCCGCGGCCAGGCGTCGGGCGTGGTCGCGAACCACGTCGGCGCGCCGACGGCCGCGGCGATGTTCGTGGTCGCCGTGGCGGGGCCTACGACCAGGTCCAGGGCGCAGCTGAGCGCGGCGATCTCGTCGAGGTCGTCCTTGAGATCCAGGCCGGGCAGGGCGCGGATGTCGGCTCCCATGGTCTTGCCGATGTCACAGAGCTCGTCCGCGCAGTCGCCGGGCTGCAGGCTGACGAAGGTGACGCCCGGCGCGGCGAACACCGGCCCCCAGTTCGCCAGCGGCGGATAGAACTTCTGCCGCTGCGAGGTCACCAGCAGGCTGCGCCAGATCACGCCCACTTTCGGACCCTGGCCGAGGCCCGCCAGCACCGCCTTCCAGTGCGCCACACGCTGGGGGTCCGCCTTCAGGAAGCCCGGCTGCGTCGGGAAATCGGCGACGGTGCGCCGGTAACGGCCGAGCAGGTCGCCCATGCGAGCCCAGGCGTCGTAGGCGTCGTCCGGAAGGCCGGGGACCTCGCGCGTCGTCTGCAGCCCGTCCCGGCGGGTCGCGTAGCCCGTCACCTGGGCCGTAGGGAAAGAGCGCTGGAATAGAGAGACCAGCCGCGGCTGGACGGCGATCAGCAGCCGGTCGACCTCACGCACGGCGTCGGCGAGGACGTTGGCGAACAGCACCTCGTCGCCCAGGCCCTGTTCGCCGATCACCAGCAGCCGCTTGCCGGCGAGCGGCTCGCCCGTCCGCCACGCCCGCCGCGCGAGCCGGTGATGCACGTAGTCGGCGTAGGCCTCCTCATTACGTACGGCGTAGGCGTCCCAGCCCCCAGCGACGTCGCCCGCGTTCAGCCGCAGCAGCGCCAGGGCGTAACGGTACATGGCCGCCTGGGTCGGGCTGTCGGCGCCGAGCGAGATGGCCCTCTCGCAGTCGGCCAGGGCTCCGGCGACGTCGCCCACCGCCTTGCGGGCGTTGGCCCGGTTGAAGGAGGCGGCGTGCATCCGCGCGTCCAGCCGGATCGCCTCGTCGAAGAAGACGATCGACTGGCTGGCGTCGCCCGCCTCGAAGAGCACGCAGCCCAGGGTGTTCCACAGCAGCGCCGCGCCCGGCTGGGCGGTGAGCCCCTCGCGCAGGAGCTCGATCGCCTCGCCGAACCGCGACTGGGCGCAATACGCGCAGGCCAGGTCGTTGACGATCTCCACCGACGCGGGGTCCTGGGCCTTGGCCCGCAACAGGAACTGTTCGGCCAGTTCGGCCAAGCCCATCAGGCTCGCCAGCCTCGCGAGGTCTCGTCCGAGGCCGGCGTCCGCCGGCGCGAGGGTCGCCGCCCGGTCGTAGGCCTCGAAAGCGCCGGCGTAGTCGCCCAGCTTCTCGCGGAACACGCCGGCCATGCGCCAGGCCCGCACGTTGTGCGGGTCGGCCGCGGCCGCTTCGTCGGCGAACCGCGCGGCGCCGGCGAAATCCTTGCGGGCCTCGGCGTCGACCGCGCGGCGGAGCAGGGCCGCCGAGCCCCCGGCGACGTCGAGCCGACCCATCGAATCCATCCCAGTGACCAGGGGTGCAGGATGGGAAGACAGAGTTAACGCTTGTCGAACGCCTAGTTCTCGGCGGGCGGCGGGGTTTCGGGCGCGGGGCAGACGTCCCCGATGCGCCGCGCCTCGGTCGAGGCCTTGCCGGCGATGTCCAGTCCCAGGAACTCGGTGGCGATGCTGGCGGTCAGGTTGAAGCTGGTCGGGTTGTAGGCGCCCGAACCCTCCACCTCGACCTTGCGGCCCTTCTTCGAGACGCAGGTGCCTTTCAGGCTGATCTTTCCACCGGCGATGATCTTGTGCGGATAGGCGCACTTGTAGTGGCGGTTCGACGGACCCGCGAGGAACTTGTCCACGTCGGCCGGGGTGATGCAGCGCCGCTCCACCTTGGTCTGCCGGATCGGCGACAGCAGCTTGTTGGTCGATTCCCAGTAGCCGGGCTGGATCGGCGGCTGGGCGGCGGCCAGGGCGACGACCGGCGCGGCCGAGGCGAGAAGGGCTACGAGGATCAGACGGGTCATGGGGTGGAGCTTGGTTCCGAAGATCGGCGGGATGGTGGCGGCGCGGGCATGAACCGCAGCTTACAGGGCCGCCGGCGCGGTGCGCGCCTCGTAGGCGGCCAGCACCTGCGCGCCGGCCTCATCGTAGAGGAAGGGTAGGAAGGCGTAGCGGCGGCCGCGGGTGATCCTCATCGCCTCGTGCATGAGGCTGCAGGAGAAGACGACGGCGCCGCCCACCGGAGGCCGGTAGGTGGCCGGTCCGAACTCCGCGAAGCGCAAGTCGCCCCCTTCGAAGTCGTCGTTGAGATTGATCGAGCAGGCGAAGGCGCGGTGCGCGGTGGCCTGCGTGGTGTTGTCCCGATGCGGGTGGAAGACGCCGCCGTCCTGCTCGTCGTAGCAGCTGACCAGGTAGCGCTCGATGCGCGTCGGGGCGAAGGCGAAGGCCCGCTGGATCAGCGGAAACAGCCGCCGCTCCAGACGCTCTCGGATCGCCTGGACGAGGTCGGCCTCGGTGACAATCACGTCGCGTCGGCGCTTCAGCTGATCCATCACGTAGACCGTGTGATCACCCTGATCGCGCATTACGCCTGTGAAGCGCCCGCCGTTGTCCTCGTGCAGGCCGGTCAGCTTGCGGCAGAGGTCGGGCTCGAAGATGCGCGGCGCGATCAGGACCGGGGCGTTCAGAGGAACCGACGCATAGGCGCCGGGAGGGCCGAGCGCCGCGACTTGGTCCAGCATCTCGTCCGCGCGCTCCAGCGGTTCCACGGCCATCACCCGGAGGCTCGGATCCAGCAGCAGCCAGTGGGGCGTCTCCGCCTGGAAGCGTTGTGCGATAATCCCGTCGGTGTCGGGGAACCAGCGCAGGCCCCGCAGATCGCGCTGCCCCGAGATCATGCTGGCGTCGGCCATGACCACAAAGGCCGACACCCGCGCATCGTCGAACAGCGACTGTCGCGCGGCAAGCGCCTTCAGCGCCGCGATCGTCCGGCCCTGGTCTTTCGGCGCGAAGAGCAGAAGGACATAGCGGCCGGCGGCGCTGTCGAAGACGAATTCCGGATTGGAAGCCGTGGGCGCCGTGAACCACGGCGCCGGCTCCCCGAAGCGAAGGGGCATGGCTGCTCCTTAGCCTTGCCCGCGTTCCCCGTCACGCGCGGTGCTGCGGCGCCGTTTGACGCACGCGCTCGCGCACATGCGCACGCGCGAGGAAAGTGGCGCGCAGGTCCTGCAAATGCTAACTGGAATGCCTACGTAACCCGTCCGATTCTCACGGCTAAATCCCTCCCTTGACCGACGAAACCCACACGCCTCCGGACGATCGTCGCGGGGGCGTCGCCCCTATCGCGATCGAAGACGAGCTGAAGCGCTCCTACCTCGATTACGCCATGAGCGTGATCGTCAGCCGCGCGCTGCCGGACGTCCGCGACGGCCTCAAGCCCGTCCACCGCCGCATCCTGTTCTCGATGAACGAGCAGGGGCACACCCCCGACCGCGGCTATGTGAAATCCGCCCGCGTCGTCGGTGACGTGATGGGTAAGTACCACCCGCACGGCGACGTCGCGATCTACGACACCCTGGTGCGCCTGGCGCAGCCGTTCTCGATGAACCTGCTGCTGATCGACGGCCAGGGGAATTTCGGCTCGGTCGACAACGATCCGCCGGCGGCCATGCGCTACACCGAAAGCCGCATGACGCGCGCCGCCATGGCGATCCTGGCGGACCTCGACAAGGACACGGTCGACTTCAAGGACAACTACGACGGCTCCGAGCAGGAGCCTGTCGTCCTGCCGTCGCGTATCCCGAACCTGCTGGTCAACGGGGCGGGCGGCATCGCCGTGGGCATGGCCACCAATATCCCGCCGCACAACCTGGGCGAGGTCGTCGACGCCTGCCTGGCCTATGTCGACAATCCCGAGATCGGCCTGGACGAGCTCTTGGACATC
This sequence comes from Phenylobacterium sp., assembly GCF_031181185.1. Lineage (GTDB taxonomy): Bacteria > Pseudomonadota > Alphaproteobacteria > Caulobacterales > Caulobacteraceae > Phenylobacterium. The sequence continues at coordinate 5,698 of NZ_JAPSKZ010000201.1, forward strand.
GTGCCGGGCCCCGACTTCCCCACCGGCGGCGAGATCATCGGCCGGACCGGCCCGCGACAGGCGCTGATGACCGGCCGCGGTTCGGTGATCATCCGCGGCAAGGCCTCGATCGAGGAGATCCGCAAGGAGCGGGAAGCGATCGTCATCCACTCGATCCCGTACCAGGTGAACAAGGCCGCGCTCGTCGAGCGCATCGCCGAGCTTGTGCGCGAGAAGCGGATCGAGGGCGTCGCCGACCTGCGCGACGAGAGCGACCGCGACGGCATGCGGGTCGTTGTCGAGATGAAGCGGGACGCCTCGGCCGAGGTGATCCTGAACCAGCTCTACCGGTTCACGCCGCTGCAGAGCTCCTTCGGCGTCAACATGCTGGCGCTGAACCGCGGCAGGCCCGAGCAGATGGGCCTCAAGGAGATGGTCACCGCCTTCGTGGACTTCCGCGAAGAGGTGGTCGTCCGGCGCACCAAGTTCGAGCTGTCGAAG
>NZ_JAPSKZ010000202.1 GCF_031181185.1 Phenylobacterium sp.
CTGCCTGCCCACACCCACACCTCGGCCGAGCGCATGATCCTCGTCGCTGGGCGGCTGCGGGTGCAATATCAGGGCGCCCCCGCCGCCGTCCTGACGCCGGGCATGTACGCCTATGGACCCGCCGGGCTTGCCCATGAGGCCAGCTGCGAAGGGCGCGCGCCGTGCACCCTGTTCATCGCCTTCGAAGGCCCGGTGGACGCTTACCTCGCGCCCGATGCCCGCGACTGAGGGCCCGAGGGCGAAGGCGAACCAGAGGGCGGGATCGGGCATCGCCTGCAGGTGGCGCCGCGCGCGGCTCGGGAAAAGAAGCCAGTTTCGTCGGAGCGGCGCCGCTGGCCGCGCACCGCCCGGCGGCCTATCTCTGGCGCATGGTCAAGGTCACCCTGCTCGGCGTCCCGCACGACGCCAACTCGTCGTATCTCCGCGGCCCGGCCCAGGCGCCGCCGCTGATCAGGCGCGAGCTCTTCTCGGACGCCTATAGCCTCTGGAGCGAGACGGGGGTCGACCTCGGGGCGGACGTATTCGCCGACGCAGGCGACCTGACCTTCGACGAGGCTCTCGATCCCTGGGACGTCATCGCCCACGGCGTTGAAGCCGCCGCCGCGGCCGGCCCGCTGATCTGCCTGGGCGGGGACCACGCGGTCACCTATCCGATCCTGCGCGGCCTGCGCCGCCGGCACGGCGCCTTGACCATCCTGCACATCGACGCCCACGCCGACATCTATCACGCCTACCAGGACAATCCCCGCTCCCATGCCTCGCCTTTCGCGCGGATCATGGAGGAGGGCTTGGCCGACCGGCTGGTGCAGGTAGGTCTGCGGACGGTCAACGACGAACACCGGGCGCAGTTCGAGCGCTTCGGCGTCGAGGCCTACGACATCCGCAGACTGCCCGATCCCGCCAGCCTCCGGTTCGAAACGCCCGTCTACATCTCGGTCGACATCGACGCGCTGGATCCCGCCTTCGCGCCGGGCGTCTCGCACCGCGAGCCTGGCGGCCTGACGACGCGCCAGGTGATCGACTATATCCAGGCCGTGGCTCAGCCGGTCGTGGGGGCCGACGTCGTCGAATACAATCCGACCTGCGACATCGCGGGCCAAACCGCGCTCGTGGCCGCCAAGCTGGTCAAGGAAATCGCCGGCATGATGGTCCGGAGCCACCAGACCTGAGCCTCAGCATTTTCAGGAGCAGTGTTGAGCCATACAGCTCGGCATCGCTTTTTGAGCCGGTCGGGAAACCAACAGCCGCATCTAACGTCGTGTTTCGCACACATCCGGGGGAACGAACCCGCTCGCCATCGATTCTCAAAGGTGCAGCCCACCCATAGATGCCGAGCTAATGAGCGAAGAACCGACTGTTTTGAACTTCGGGACCGAGGCCGCGCGCGTCCGCGCGCAGGCTTTCCGCGACAGCGAGCGCATGAACCGCGAACTGGCGGACGCCGAGTCCCTGCCCCGCCTGCGGCAGAAGTACGTCGAAGCCGCCGACGCCTACGCCCGGCTCGCCGAGGCGGAGGAACGGGTCATGGCGTCCAAGCAGAAGCGTGGCGAAGAGGCCGCCGCTGGAGCTGCCGCGGCCGGGGGAAATTTGACGTAACGTCGCTCGGAACCGCGGGCATCGGCGTCGGTTGCATAGGATCAGCTTCCCCAAGCTTCGCGACCTCCGCCATGATCGACGCTGCGCCCTCGAAACGACGCTGCACCCGCCAAGGCTGGCGAGTGGACGAATACCGTATGCCCAACGGTGGCGCCCTGCTTGTGCCGATGGTCCCCGACTGGGAGCTCCGCCAGATCGACCTGGAGCGCCGCCAGAAGCACCTCACCGCCCACGAGCGTGAAGACGCGTGACCTTCCGCTGAGACGGCGACGGTTGACGCTCGCCCCCTCCCGGCGCGAACCTCCCTCTTCGGGAGGACTGACCATGAGCGGCAATCCCACCGCCAGCGAAGCCGTGGCCCATGCGGTCAACTTCGCGATCCTCGCGGCCCATCGCCTGGGCGAGCCGCGCGTGCTCGAACTCACCCACCGCCAGTTCGTCCAGCTGCAGCAGGCCGGCGCGCCCGCCGACTGGGGTCCCGGCCCGCCCTGCACCTATCGCGGCCTCAGGGTCACCGAGGTCCCGGGCCCGGTCGGCCGCGTCCTGGCCTGGGACCGGGCGCGCGAGACCGAGATGTGCCAGGCGATCGTCTGGCCGCGCTGAGCTAGCGGGCCGACCTGGCCGCGGCCGTGGCGGCCTTCAGCTTGCGGATCCGCGCCTCGTACAGGCCGGCGAGACGCCCGGGGTCCTCCACCGTGTTGCGCGCGTCGCGCCAGGCCAGCTGCCGCTGGCGCAGGGTCGCGCGGTCGTCGTGGGCGGCGAGCGCCTGCGCATAGGCGTCGCGGAGGTCCTTCTGCAGCTTCCGCAGCTCGGAGTCGGCGCAGATCGCCCGGTCGGCGGCCGTCGGCTCCGACGCACAGGCGGCGGCGGGCTCAGGCTCAGGCGCCGCCTCCGGCGCCTCGGCCACGGTCGCCGCGTCCTGCGCCATCTCGACGGTCTCCGCCGACGGCGGGGCGGCCTGCAGCGGCGCGGTCGCCACGGTCTCGGCCTGCGGCGCGGCGGCGATCTCGGGCGCCGGCTGCGCCGGCTCGGGCGGCAGCGGCGGCGGGGGCGGCGGCAGCTGCACGGCCTCGGCCAGCTCCCACTTGGCCCCCAGGTCCGGCGGCGGCATCAGCATCTCGCGCACGCTTCCGCCGACGCCCACGCCCAGCACGATCCCGGCCAGACCGCCCAGGGCGAAACCCAGCGGACTGCCCGGCCCGCGCCGCACGCGCGGCGCCTTCGGCGGCTTCGGGGGTTTCGACGCCTTCGCCCGCGGCGCCGGCGCAGGCTCCGGCTCGCGCGCCAGGGTCAGCGGCGGCTCGGCGTCGGCGAGCTCCGGCGGCGGCGGCACGTCGAACGGGTCGTCCCCGCGATCCATCGGGTCGCCCAAGTCCAGCGTGATGATGTGCGGCTCGCCGGCCTCGCGCCGGCGGCCGCCGAACCGCCGCTTCGGCGCCTCGCCGCCTTCGCGCCGCCGGGCCATCTCCTGGAGGATCTCGTACGACTGGGCGGCCTGGCCGCGGTCGCGGGCGCTGTCCAGCAGGCTCCGCAGCTCGGGCCCGCTCAGGGTCGAAAGGTCAAGCTGGTGCAAGGTCGGCATCGGGCGCGTCTCGAACTCATGGCCGCCGGCGCCCGTCACTTCACCGACTTCCCGACTATCGCCCGCGAGCACGCCTGCGGGAACAGCGTCATTCCGCCGCAAGCCTCGCCGTCGGAACAGGGGCCCGGGGCCGGCGGTTCTGCCCGCACACCCGAAAAGCCGAAGCCAAGGAGCAACCCATGCAGACCGATCACGCCGTGAAGGTCCTGAACAGCTTGATCGAGACCACGCTCGATTCCGCCAACGGCTACAAGGACGCCGCCGAAAGCATCGACCGCGCCGACTGCAAGACGCTCTTCGCCGAACGCGCCTCGCGCCGCCGCGAGCTCGCGATGCAGCTGCAGCAGGAGGTCCGCTCGTTCGGAGGCGAGCCCGAGACCACCCAGTCCACGCTGGGCAAGGCCCACAACAAGTTCGTCGAGATCAAGAACGCCGTCACCGGCGGCAGCGACAAGGCGGTGATCGACGAGGTCGAGCGCGGCGAGGACGTCATCAAGGCCAAGTTCGAACAGGCCCTGCGCGACGACGACCTGCCGCCCCACGCCCGCGAGGTGCTGCAGCAGGCCTATGGCTCGATCAAGTCCGACCACGACGACATCAGCCGCCTCAAGCACCAGATGCACTGATCCCCCTCAAAGGATGGGTTCCGGAACAGCCCTCGGGCCCCGCCGTTCGACGCCACGCGTACACAGGAGGCGAAAGCCATGGTCGTAGGTCAGGAAAAGCCGTCGAACGTGCGGGGCGCCGCCGCGCCCAAGGGTCGGATGACGTGGATGGCGTTGATCGGCATCGCCGTCTTCCTGGTGCTGCTGTTCATGCTGTTCCTGCGCCCCGCCGATCCCGAGCGCCGCGGTCGCGAGACGGCCTCGCCGCCCGGCGCCCCCAGCGAGTCCGCCACCCCGCCCGCCTCGTCCGTCCCGGCGGGCTGAGGCGGCCGCCTTCCAAGGAGTTTCCGATGAGCGACAAGCGCGAAGACCAGCCCGAGTACGAGCGCGGCAAGCCCGGCGTCCGCCCCGACCGCGACGACGCCTCCCCGCCACAGACCGACCGCAGCGCCGACGGCCCGGACGGCGACCGGCAGATCGCCCAGGAGCGCCAGCAGTCCACCGGCCTCACCGGCCAGACCTGAGCGGGGCTGGTCCTTGCCGCCCATCCGCCTAGGATCGGGGCCGGTTCCTGACTGAGGAGACGCGGCATGGACCAGGTGACCGGCGGCTGCCTGTGCGGCGAGGTCCGCCTCGCGGCGCGGGGCCGACCCTACCGCGTCGGCCTCTGCCACTGCCTCGACTGCCGCAAGCATCACGGCGCGGTCTTCCACGCCTCGGCGATCTTCCCTGAGGACGCCGTCACCATCCAGGGCGAGGCCCGGGCCTGGGCGGGGCGCCATTTCTGCCCGCGCTGCGGCTCCTCGGTCTTCGCCCGCACCGGCGACGAGGTCGAGGTCATGCTGGGCGCCCTCGACGAGCCCAGCCAGTTCGCGCCCACCTACGAGAACTGGACCGTCCGCCGCGAGGCCTGGCTGCCGCCGCTGCCCGTCAAGCACAGCTACGAACGCGACCGCGAAGGCGCCGGCCGGCGCGAGGACTAAAGCGCCTGGCGGGCTCGTCTGCCCGTATCATCCCGCGCCAGACCGCCTATATGAAGGGGATGCACCTCAAGGAGCGGCCGATGAACGGTTCCAAATCCAGGCTGGCGGCCGTCCTCGGCGTCGCCTTCTCCCTTTGCCTGATCGCGGCCGACACCGCCGACGCCGCCCGCCGCGGCGGCGGCTTCGGCAGCCGCGGCGCCCGCACCTACCAGGCGCCGGCCGCCACCCGCACGGCGCCCCAGCCGGCCCAGCCGATCCAGCGCTCCATGACCCCGGCCACGCCCGGCTCTACGGCCGCCGCGCCCAAGGCTGCGGCCCCTGGCCAGGCGGCGCGTCCGGCGCAGCCGCGTCGCGGCGGCATGATGGGCGGCCTGATCGGCGGCCTCCTGCTGGGCGGCCTGATCGGCGCGCTCTTGGGCAACGGCTTCGGCGCCGGCATGGCCGGGTTCATGGCCGTGCTGTTCCAGCTGGCGCTCGCCGCCGGCGTCGTCTTCCTGCTGATGAAGCTGTTCCGCCGCCGCGCCCAGCCCGCCATGGCCGGCGGCGCGCCGTGGCCGAACGCCGCCCACCGCGAGGCGCCCCAGGGCTTCGGCGCCTCGCGCCCGGCGCCGCAACCCACCTACACGCCGGTCACGCCCGAGCCCGCGACCCCGGTCGAGATCGGCGTCACGGGTCAGGACCGCGACACCTTCGAGCGGCTCCTGATGGAGATCCAGGACGCGCTCGGCCGCGAGGACTACGGCGCGCTTCGCGAGCGCACCACGCCCGAGGTCATGGGCTTCCTGGCCGAAGACCTCGCCCAGAACGCCACCGAAGGCCGCCGCAACGAGATCTCCGGCACGACCCTGCTCGAGGCCGACGTGGCCGAGGCCTGGCGTGAAGGCGACCGCGACTACGCCACCGCCGCCATGCGCTACCAGGCGATCGACGTGGTGCGGGACCGCGCGACCGGGGCGGTCATCGAAGGCGACCCCGCCCGCCCGACGCAGACCACCGAACTCTGGACCTTCGTCCGGCAGAACGGCGGCCCGTGGAAGCTCTCGGCGATCCAGGAAGCCTAGCCCGGCGCGGGCGCTAAGGGGCCGGCCGCTTCCTGGATGCCCGCCGCAGGCGGACCGCCCTGGATCGGCCGCGCCCTGCGCGCGGCGCAGGGCCTGCGCGCCACCACGCGAGGCGCCCGCGGCGCCGGCCAGCACGTCTACGTCATCCTGCTGCACGACGAGCGGCGCGCCGACCCCTGGGGCCTCTACGTCGGCCAGACCTCCCGCGACCCCGACCTGCGCTTCGACCAGCACAAGGCCGGCTACAAGGCCAGCGGCGCGGCCCGCCGGTTCGGCGTCCGCCTGCTGCCGGCCATGGTCGAGCACCTCAACCCCATGCGCCGCTGGG
>NZ_JAPSKZ010000203.1 GCF_031181185.1 Phenylobacterium sp.
CGCGATGGCGCCCAGCACAGCGTCCGTGAGCGCGTGCAGGCCGCAGTCCGCGTCCGAATGCCCGATCAGCCCCACGTCGTGCTGGATTCGCACCCCGCACAGCCACACGACCTCGCCCGGGCCGAACCTGTGGGCGTCGATGCCGTGGCCCGTGCGCACGATCCGCCGCCCCGCGGCCAGCTGCTCCGCCAGCAGGAAGTCCTGCGGGTAGGTCAGCTTCATCAGCATCGGGTCGCCGGGCACCATGGCGACGGTCCCTCCGGCGCGCTCCATCACCGAGGCGTCGTCGGTGGGCTCCTCTCCGGTCGGCCAACTGCGATAGGCGGCCTTTAGCCGGCCCAACCGGAACGCCTGCGGCGTCTGCGCCCGCCAGAGACCGTCGCGCGACACCGTCTCGTCCACCAGGCCATCGCCGCGCTTCAGGGTGTCGGGAACGGGCAGGGTGGGGATCGCCCCGTCCGACACGTCCAGCGCGGCCAGCAGGCGCTCGACGTGCTCCTGGGTCACGAACGGCCGCGCCGCGTCATGGATCAACACCGGCTGGTTGCGGTTGGCGGTGACGGCGGCGAGGCCTGCCTGGACCGACTCGGCGCGGGTCTTCCCGCCGGTGACGGCGCGCCAGTTCACCAGCCCGTCCAAGGCCTCGTCCACCTGGGACAGGCGATCGCGGGCGACGACTACGACGACCTCGCGGGCGCCGGCCGATAGCAGGCCTTCCACAGACCAGCGGACGAGCGGACGCCCGCCCACGCTGCGCCAGGCCTTGGGCTCGCCCGGGCCGGCCCTCAGGCCCGCCCCCGCCGCGACAACGACCGCCGAGAAACTCATGGGCTCCGTCTTAGAAAACTGCGCCGCTTTGTTCCAGCTTTACGGCGCCGCACAATTTGCCTAAAAAGTCGGCGGTGGGGATGAGTAGAAAATGAGCAACACGCTCAAGGTTGGCAATGTCGAGGTGGGCGGCCGGGCGTGGATCGCGCCGATGACCGGCGTCTCCGACCTGCCGTTCCGCAAGTCGGCCAGCGCCCAGGGCGCGGCTTATGTGGCCACCGAGATGGTAGCCTGCGCCGAGTTCTCCCGCGGCCGTCCCGACGTGGTCCGCCGGGCGGCGGTGGGCGAGGGGCTGCCGCTGATGGTGGTGCAGCTGGTGGGCCGCGACCCCGAGCACGTCCGCAATGGCGCGCGCTTGGCGGTGCGGGCTGGGGCCCAGATCGTCGATCTGAACTTCGGCTGCCCGGCGAAGGAGGTCACCGGCGTGCTCTCGGGCTCGGCCTTGATGCGCGAGCCGGACCTTGCGGCCGAGCTGATGGCTTCCGCCGTGGAGGCGGTGGACGTTCCGGTCACGGTCAAGATGCGCCTGGGCTGGGACGAGGCCTCTAAGAACGCGCCCGAGATCGCCGCCCGCGCCGAAGCGCTCGGCGTCAGCGCCGTGACCATCCACGGCCGGACGCGATGCCAGTTCTACAAGGGCGCGGCGGACTGGAGCGCAGTGAAAGCCGTGAAGGACGAGGTCTCGATCCCGGTGATCGTTAATGGCGACATCGTCGACGGGGCATCCGCCAAGGCCGCGCTGGCGGCGTCCGGCGCCGATGCGGTGATGGTCGGCCGCGGGGTCTACGGCAAGCCGTGGATCGCCGCCCAGATCGAGGCCGAGCTGGCCGGCCGGGCCTACGAAGAGCCGGACGTCCACGCCCGGCTGGACATCGCGCTCTCTCATCTGCGCGACAGCCTAAGGTTCTACGGCGACCGCCTGGGCCTGCGGATCTTCCGCAAGCACCTGGCCGCCTACATCGACAATGCGCCCTGGCCCGCCGACACCCAGGCCCGCCGCGAGGCGCGCGCCACGCTCTGCCGCCTCGAGGACGCCGCCGAGGTGGAGCGGGCCCTGGCGGCCCTTTGGGGCGCGCCCGACCATAGGCTGGCGGCATGAACGGGAACACACGGACGCGCGCGACGGGCCGCGACCCCGACGCGCTGAAGGCGGCGGCCTTCGACCTCAGCCCCGATCCTTCGCTCGTGGTGGACGCCGACGGCGCGCTGGTGGCGGTGAACGAGGCGGCCGAGGCGCTGTTCGGTCAGGGCCTGGGCCTCCTGGCGCGCGGCCGCTTCCGGGCCGCCCTGCCGCCGGGCTCCGCCCTGGTGTCGCTGCTGAACCGCGCCATCGACGAGGGCGCGCGGGTCCGCGAGCGGGGCGTTCACATCAGCCTGTTCGGGCTGCCGCCCTTCGAGGCCGACGGCGCCGCCGCCCCGCTGGAAGATGGCTCCGTGCTGCTGACGCTGACGGTGAAGTCGGGTCTGGGCGTCGAACGCGCGCCGACCGAGGCTGCCGGCCTGCGTTCGCTGGTGGGGCTCGGCCGCATGCTGGCCCACGAGATCAAGAACCCGCTGGCGGGGATCCGCGGCGCGGCCCAGCTCCTGAAGTCCGGCGCCAAGGCCGAGGACGCGCCGCTGGCCCAGCTGATCGTCGACGAGACCGACCGGGTGAAGCGCCTGGTTGAGCGTATGGAGGCCTTCTCCGACGACGCGCTGCCGACGCTCAGCCCTATCAACATCCACCAGATCCTGGATCGGGTCCGGGCGCTCGCCGCCAACGGGGTCGCCGACGGCCTCAGCCTGCGCGAGCACTACGATCCGTCGCTGCCGCCCGCGCTCGGCGACGAGGACCAGCTGATCCAGGTGTTCCTGAACCTCGTGAAGAACGCGGCGGAGGCGGCCCATGCCCGCGGAGACGGCCGCGGCGAAATCGTCATCCATACGGCCTACCGCCACGGCGTCCGGGTGAGGGCGGCCAGCGGCCAGGCCTTGCGGGGCGCGCCGCTCGAGGTCCGCATCCAGGACAATGGGCCGGGAGTCCCCGAGCACATCCGCGAAAGCCTCTTCCAGCCCTTCGTCAGCTCGAAGCCCTCCGGCGCGGGGCTGGGCCTGGCGCTGGTCGCCAAGCTCGTCGCCGGTCACGGCGGCCTCATCGACTTCGAATCCGAACCCGGCAGGACGGTTTTCCGCGTCCTGCTCCCGATCGCTCCCGGCGAGGACGTCTCCGCATGAACGCCGCTTCGAAGAAGATCCTGATCGCGGACGATGATTCCTCGATCCGCCTGGTGCTGAGCCAGGCGTTCACCCGCCTGGGCTACCAGGTGCGGGCCACCGGCAACGCCACCACCCTGCTGAAGTGGGTCTCGGACGGCGAGGGCGACCTCGTGGTCACTGACGTGGTCATGCCGGACGAGAACGTCTTCGATGTCCTGCCGCGCATCCGCAAGCAGCGGCCCAAGCTGCCGGTCATTGTGATGAGCGCCCAGAACAACCTCATCACCGCGGTCAACGCGGCCGAGGTGGGCGCCTTCGAATACGTCCCCAAGCCGTTCGACCTGGACGACATGACCTCGGCCGCCCGCCGCGCTCTGTCGCGGCCGGCCGACGGCGAGGCGGCCAAGGCTCAGGCCCGCGCCGTGCGCGACGACCGCTTGCCGTTGATCGGCCGCTCGGGTCCGATGCAGGACGTCTATCGCACCATCGCCCGCCTGGTCGGCGCGGATCTGACCGTCCTGATCACCGGCGAGAGCGGCACCGGCAAGGAGCTGGTGGCCCGCGCCCTGCACGACATGGGCCGTCGGCGCGACGGGAAGTTCGTTGTCATCAACCTGGCCGCTACGCCGCGCGAACGAGTCGAGACGGAGCTGTTCGGCAAGGAGGACGGCGACTATGGCAAGCTCGTCGAGGCCGATGGTGGCACCCTGTTCCTGGACGAGATCGGCGACATGCCGCTGGACGCCCAGACGCGGCTCCTTAGGGTCATCGACGGCTCGGAGCCGACGCTGAACCCCAGGACCGGCCGGCGGCCGAACATGCGGATCATCGCGGCCACGAACCGCGACCTGCGGGCGCTGATCCAGCAGGGGCTTTTCCGCGAGGACCTGTTCTTCCGCTTGAACGTCGCGCCGCTGCGCCTGCCGCCGCTGCGCGACCGCGCCGAGGACATCCCGGACCTGGCCCGCGCCTTCCTGTTGCGGGCGAACCGGGAGGGACTCCCAGCCAAGACGATCGACGCCGCCGCTCTGGAGCGGCTGAAGCGTCACCCTTGGCCCGGCAACGTGCGCGAGCTCGAGAACCTGGTCCGTCGGGTTTGCGCCCTCTACGCCGAGGACCTGATCACCGCGCGCATCGTCGAGAAGGAGCTGGCCGACCAGCAGCCGGTCGTCCAAGGTCAAGAGGGTCCGGCCACGCTCGCCCAGTTGGTCGAGCAGAAGCTGTCCGGCTACTTCGCCGACCAGCCCGACGGGATACCGCCGCCCGGTCTGTATGATCGGGTGCTGGAGGAGGTGGAGCGGCCGCTGATCCAGCTGACGCTCGCCGCGACCCGCGGCAACCAGGTACGCGCCGCTGAGATCCTGGGCCTGAACCGCAACACCCTGCGCAAGAAGATCCAGGACCTGGGCGTCGAGATGAGCCGCGGCCGGCGCTGACGCGACCGAGGTGCGACGTGTGCAGCGTCGCCGCAACATAGCTGTTGAGTTTAGGGCACAGTCCCTTAGGCTCTATGGCTAATGGCGTTGCTCAACAGTTCCGCGTTCGTGCCGCCGGCGATCGCCTGGGCGCGCCGGTCGCTGCAGTCGAAGGTGGTGCTGGGGATCGGCTACGGCGTGGCCGTGGGCCTGACGGCGCTGGCCATCGTCCTGGCCGCCGCGCCGCCGCAGACGGGCCCGCTGGGCCCCGCCAGCCAGCTGATCCTGACGCTGCTCGGCCTGAACCTGGTGATCATCCTGCTGCTGATGACGGCGGTGGGCCTGCGGATCGCCGACCTCATGCGAGCCCGGGCGCAGGACGCCGGCGCCCGGCTGCACGTGCGATTTGTGCGCTTGTTCGCCCTGGCGGCGGTCGTCCCCGCGGCCGTGGTCTTCATCTTCTACGGCGTGCTGGTCAGCCGCGGCGTCGAGAACTGGTTCTCGGAGCGGGTGCAGACGGTGGTCGAGAACGCCGCCACCGTGTTCCGCTCCTACGTCGACGAACAGACCCGCTACATCGTCGAGCACGTGACGCCCATGGCCGCCGACCTCAACCGCGAGGCGGGCGCCCTGCAGGCCAATCCCGACCAGGTGAACAGCTATCTGGGCGCGCTGGCCTCGTACCACGCCTTCCCCGCGGCCTATCTGGTGGACCGCGAGGGGCGCATTCTCGCCAAGGCCGAGAGCGCGGATGCGCCGCCCTATGTCGCCCCGCCGCCGGCCGGCTTCGACGCCGCCGACCAGAACGAGATCTATGTCCCGGACTTCGCCGGGGCGGACGTGATGCGGGGCCTCTATCGGCTGAACGCCTACGACGACGTCTACCTCTACATCGCCAGGCCCCTGCGCGAGGGCATCATCAGCTACCTGCGCCAAGCCGAGGGCTCGCTGGTTTCGTACCGCGACGTCGCCCAGAACCGCGAGCGCATCCAGGCCATCTTCGCCCTGAGCTACGCCGAGACGGCGCTGCTGGTGCTCGTGGGGGCCGTGTGGCTGGGCCTCGCCGCCGCCAACGCCATCTCCGCCCCGGTCGCGCGCCTGGTGCAGGCGGCGGGGCGCGTCGCCGGCGGCGACCTGGACGCGCGTGTCGACGCCGAAAATGATCCTGAAGAGATCGCCGTCTTGTCTCGTGCTTTCAACAGCATGACGCATGATCTTCAGGCGCAGCAGGAAGCCTTGCGCCGGGCCGGCGAGGAGGCCGAGAGCCGCCGCCAGTTTATCGAGACCGTGCTGGCCGAGGTCAGCGCCGGCGTGATCGGCCTGGACCGCCGCGGCCGCATCTCGGTCGCCAACCGGCAGGCGGCGCTCCTGCTGGCGCTGCCCGGCGACCACGGCCGCGGAAGAAAGCTGGACGATGTCGCACCCGAGTTCGCCGAGGTCGCCGCCAACGCCGGCCGCGGCGGCGAGGCCGAGGAGGAGGTGGACGTGGTTCGCGGCCGCGACAGCCGTCGCCTGCGCGTCCGCGCCAGTCACAGCGAAGGCGGCCTGGTGCTGACCTTCGACGACATCACGCGCCTGGTGACGGCCCAGCGGAACGCCGCCTGGCGCGACGTCGCCCGCCGCATCGCCCACGAGATCAAGAACCCGCTGACGCCGATCCAGCTCTCGGCCGCGGCGGCGTCGGAAGCGACACT
>NZ_JAPSKZ010000204.1 GCF_031181185.1 Phenylobacterium sp.
CCGCCGCGTCAGTGGCGGTGGCGGGCGCCGGCGGGGCCGCGGGCGGTTTGATGGTGTCGCGCTTGTCCTTGCGGAACGGCAGGCGCAGCAGACCCTTCTTGCCGCCGCTCTCCGGCTCGACCGCGGGGCGCAGGCCCTTGTCGCTGAGCAGGCGGTAGGCGTCGCGATACCAGGGGTCGCCCGGATAGTTGTAGCCCAGCACCGCGCCGTTCTTCCGCGCCTCGTCCATGAGGCCGAGCGTCAGGTACGACTCGACCAGCCGGTACAGCGCCTCGGGCGTGTGGGTCGTGGTTTGGTAGCGGTCGACGACGGTCTTGAAACGGTTCACCGCGGCCAGCGTATCGCCGTTGCGCAGGTACCAGCGCCCGATCGTCATTTCCTTGCCGGCCAGCTGGTCGTTGACCATGTCGATCTTCAGGCGGGCGTCTTGCGCATATTCGGTCGCCGGATAGCGTTGGACGACGGTGCGCAGGGCCTCGAGCGCCTGGGCGGTCGCGGCCTGGTCCCGGCCCACGTCGACGATCTGCTCGAAATAGCAGATGGCCTTGATGTAGTGCGCGTAGGCTGCGGCCGGATTGCCCGGGTACAGCTGGATGAACCGTTCGGCGTCGCCAATGGCCTCAGGATAGTCGTTCGACTGATAATGGGCGTAGGCCTGCATCAGGATCGCTCGGCGCGACCACTCCGAATAGGGGTGCTGGCGCTCCACTTCCTGGAAGTAGTTGATCGCCTGGTTCCACAGGCCGCGGTCGAGGCGGTTTGCGCCCGTCGCGTAGAGCAGCTCCACAGGGCGCTCTTCATAGACCAGACGGGGTTTCTTCTTGTTGCCGGCGCAAGCGGACAGGGCGAGCGCGCACGCGGCAGCGACGAGGACCACTCGCGTAGAAGTTCGAACCGAAGACACCTTCACCTCAAGACCAGCGCGCGCGCCCCCACGCGGAGAGTCGCTTCTACACCACCGACTGTGGCGAGCAAACGGCGGCGGGGTCGCAGACGATTAGACCGCTTCGGCGAGGTCGGCCACGAAGGTGCGGACGCGCCAGGCGTCGGGCCGGGCGGCGAGCGCGCGGACCAGGGCGTTGTTCAGGCCGTGGCCCGCCAGCACGCCTTCGAAACGCCCCAGGACCGGCAGGCCCAGGACGTAGAGATCGCCGATGGCGTCCAGCGCCTTGTGCCGCACGAACTCGTCGGGCCGGCGCAAGCCTTCGGGATTGAGCACGCGGTCGCCGTCGATCACCACGGCGTTCTCCATCGAGCCGCCGCGGGCCAAGCCCATGGCGCGCAGCGCCTCCACGTCCTGCAGGAAGCCGAAGGTGCGGCAGTCGGCGAGTTCCGCGCGGAAGGCCTGCTCGTCCATCGCCAGGTCGATCGCCTGCGTCCCGATGGCGGCGCTGTCGAACCGGATCTCGAAGGCGACCTGGAAGCCATCCGCGGGCTTCGCCGCGGCGCGCTTGTCGCCGTCCACGACCTCGACGGGCTGGAGGATTTCGATGTAGCGGCGCGGCGCCTGCTGCTCGCGCAGGCCGACGCGATCCAGCACGCGCAGGAACGGCAGGCTGGAGCCGTCCATGATCGGCATCTCGGGTCCGTCCAGCTCGACGACGGCGTTGTCGACGCCCAGCATCACGAAAGCGGCCATCAGGTGCTCGATCGTCGAGACGGTGGCGCCGGCTGCGTTACCGATCACGGTGCCCAGCTGGGTCTTGCAGACGGCCTCGGCGGAAACGGGCACGCGGTTGTCGCGGTCCGACACGTCGGTGCGGACGAAGACGACGCCCGCGTCGACCGACGCTGGCCGCACCGCCACCCGCGTGTAGGCGCCGGTGTGGACGCCCACGCCGGCGAACAAGGCCGGAGCCTTCACGGTGTGCTGGAACGCGGGTGCGGACAAAGTGGACCTTCCACAAACACAAAAGGGTCCGATCCAAGACGGATCGAGCCTTCGCCCCTCAACTGCTGCTTAGGCTGCTTCGATGCAGCGCAGCAAAACACTTGCTGTTTCGCTATGTTTCGCCGCCGCGGCGAGGCTCAGCGGGCCGGATAATCCTGGGCGCCCACTAGGTTCATCGCCCGATCCTGGATCCGCACCTGGGCGTGGCGGCCGAGGTCGGACATGCAGCGGGCCAGCGCCCTCGCCTGCTCCTCCGCGCGGCGGCCCGAGCGGAACACCAGCGGCTCCAGTTCGGCGCAACGCACGGTCCAGCCGCCAGCCAGCGGCGAGACCCAGATGACCTTCGCGTAGCTCATATCCGCCCTCCCGTTCAGGTGGACGGCGGAAACAATAGCAGGGGGCGAGGCCCCCTGCTTTCTCGTTTGTGTGAAGGAACGACGATTAGTTGGCGAGGCGGCGCAGGAAGGAAGGGATCTCCAGGTCCTCGGCCGTGTCGACGTCCTCTTCGATCTGCGGCGCTTCCATCGGCTGGGCGCCGCCGCGGACCGGCGCGGCCGAAGCGACCGGACGGGCGTCCATGCGGGCCGGCTGTTGCGGTGCGGCCTGCGGCGCGTCGTAGCGCGGACGGCCGCCGAACAGGCTCAGGAACCCGCCGCGCGGCTTGCGCGCCTCGTAGGCCGGCTCTGCGAACAGGGGCTCGTCCTCTTCGCGGGCGGGCGGCGCCTCGGCGGCGAAGATGCGCGGCGCGGGTTCGGCGGCGGCTTCCGCCTCAGCCGCCAGCGGCAGGCCAAAGATGTCGGGCTGCTCTTCCTCACGCTCCTCGAGCGCGAAGGCCGGTTCGGCGACGGATTCCGGCGCGGCGGCCATGACCGGCTCGGCCACGGGCTCGGCGGCTCTCGGCGTCACCGTGGCGCGCAGGGGCTCGGCGGTGAGCGAGCGACGCTCGACCTTCGGCTCGATGGCGGCGATGGACGCGCCGTCCATGCCGGTGGCGACCACCGACACGCGCACCTTGCCCTCCAGCGTCGGATCGAAGGCCGCGCCGAAGATGATGTTGGCTTCCGGGTCGACCTGTTCCGAGATGGCGTTGGCCGCCTCGTCGACTTCCAGCAGGGTCATGTCGAGGCCGCCGGTGACGTTCACCAGAACGGCCTTGGCGCCCTTCAGGGACACCTCGTCCAGCAGCGGGTTCTGGATAGCGTTCTGGGCGGCCATCAGGGCGCGGTCCTCGCCCGTCGCCTCGCCGGTGCCCATCATCGCCTTGCCCATCTCGGTCATGACCGTGCGGACGTCGGCGAAGTCGAGGTTAATCAGGCCGGGCAGCACCATCAGGTCTGTGATCGAGCGCACGCCCGAGTGCAGGACCTGGTCGGCCATGCCGAAGGCTTCGGCGAAGGTCGTCCGCTCGTTGGCGACACGGAACAGGTTCTGGTTCGGGATGACGATCAGCGTGTCGACGTAGCGCTGCAGCTCCTGGATGCCGGCGTCGGCCAGGCGCATCCGGTGGCGACCTTCGAAGTGGAAGGGCTTGGTGACGACGCCGACCGTCAGGATGCCGCGCTCGCGGGCGCACTTGGCGATGATCGGGGCCGCGCCCGTGCCGGTGCCGCCGCCCATGCCGGCGGTGATGAAGACCATGTGGGCGCCGTCGAGGTGCTCACCGATCTCGGGAATGCTCTCCTCGGCCGCGCTCATGCCGACTTCCGGGTGCGCGCCGGCGCCCAGGCCTTGCGTCACCTGCACGCCGAGCTGGATGCGCCGGTCGGTCTTGGCGAACTGGAGCTGCTGGGCGTCGGTGTTGGCGACGACGAACTCGACGCCTTCGAGCCCCGCCTCGATCATGTTGTTGACGGCGTTGCCGCCGGCGCCGCCGACGCCGAAGACGACGATCCGCGGCTTCAGTTCCGTGGCGCGCGGCGCTGAAAGAGAGATGGCCATGGACCCTGCGTCCTTCCCAAATGCGGTCAGAGCGCCGGCGACCCGCACGCCCGACGCACCCTTGTTTAAGGATGGGTTTATTTGGCGACCGACATCCTTAAGCGAGGGTTAAGGCCATAGCGCGAGTCGCGATTCCCGCGAGCTTAGCCACAGGGAAAATTCCGCTTGTCCCTCAAGGACTCAGCTGACGCCTCGCCAAGGCTGCGACAGCATGGCCCGAGCTTAACAACCGTTAGAGGTTTTCCCTCAACCAGGCCGCGGCCTTGGCGACCGGGTTGGCGCGCGGGTCGAGCGGCTCCCGGCGCAGTTTGGCCGAGGCCAGGGACTTCGACGAGACCGCTTCGCGCGGACCGAAGGCGGCCCGGTGCAGGATGCCCGCCGCGGCCGTGAACGCCGGGCCCGAGGCGGCGTCGGCCAGATGCGGCACTCGACGCGGCCGGCCGAGCCGGACGGGTCGATCGAACACGCGGACAGCCACTTCTCGCACACCAGCCAGTTGGCTCGCGCCGCCGGTCAGCACCAAGCCCGCGCCCGGCTCCACCGGAGCGCCCGAGGCCTTCAGGCGGTCGCGCAGCAGCTCCAGCGTCTCTTCCACGCGCGGGGCGATGATCCCCTTCAGCAGGGAACGCGGGGCCACCACCGGACCGGCGCCGGGATCGTCGCCACGCGGCGGCGCCTCGATCATTTCGCGGTCCTCGTTGGCCGAAGCGATGGCCGAGCCGTGCAGGGTCTTGATCCGCTCGGCGCCGGCGATGGAGGTGGAAAGGCCGCGGGCGATGTCCTGGGTCACATGCTGCCCACCGACCGGCACCGTCTCCACGTGCACGAGGCTGCCGCCCGAGAAGACCGCGGCCGAAGTCGAGCCGCCGCCCATGTCGATGCAGACGGAGCCCAAGTCCATCTCGTCTTCTTCCAGCGCCGCCAGGGCGGAGACGAAGGGCGCGGCCACGACGCCTTCAAGCTGCAGGTGGGCGCGCTCGACGCAGGCGCCCAACGTCTGGAACACGGTCTCGGCGACCGAGACGACCAGCAGCTCGACGCCAAGGGTCTTGCCGAACATCGCGCGCGGATCGCGAACGCCGCCCTGACCGTCCACGGACCAGGCGACCGGAAGGATGTGGACCGCGCGGCGACCGGGCAGCTTGATCTGGGCCAGGGCGTTCTGGATCGCGCGCACCAGGTCGTTGTCGCTGATAGGCCGCGCGCCGATCGAGACGCGTCCGGCCACGCGGGACGAGCTGAGCTGGCCGCCCGCCGTCGCAACCGTCACGCCTTGGACGTTCACGCCGGCCACGTTCTCGGCCCGCTCCACCGCCTGGGCGATAGCCTCGGAAGCTTCGTCGAGATTAACGATCGAGCCGCCCCGCACGCCGCGCGACTGGACGTAGCCGACCCCGCAGGTAGTCAGCGTCCGGTCGGCCTTGCGCACGCCTTCCGGCTTCATGATGAAGCAGGTCACCTTCGAGGCGCCCAGGTCCACGGCGGCGATGACTTTCGGCGGCGCGAGCGCGGCCTTCAGGCCTTCGCGGCCGTCCTTCTTGGAGGCTTCGGTGCGGGCGGCGGTCTTCAGCATCGTCGTTACGTTTCTTCTCCTTACACGCCGGCGGCGGCGAGGCCGCCCGGCGCGGTGGGGTCCAGAGGGGCGCGCGGCCGGACGGCCACGACATCGGGATTGCGCAGGTCGATCCGCTCGAAACCCAGCTCCAGGATCCGCGAGCGCAGATCGAGTTGTTCGAGCTGGCCCAGGGCCTCCTCCTCGCCGGCGGCGGGAAGCTGGATCAGCGAGCCGTCCTTCAGCCGCAGGTCCCAGCGCCGGTCATCGACCCGCACCAAAGCCTCCATGCGCTGCATCAGCTTGGGCCGCTGCGCGAGGATCGGCAGGATCTCGCCCGCGTGCTGGGCGCCGCCGGCGCCGACCACCAGCGGCAGGGTCGGGAAGCGGCCCGGATCGGCCTCGGGGATCACCCGGCCCTGGTCGTCGATCACGACGCTGCGCCCGGCGTGCTGCCACACCGCCAGCTGCCGCCGCTCTTCCACGGCGATCACCAGGGTGTCGGGCAGAAGCCGCACGACCTTGGCCTCCTTCACCCAGCCAACCTGTTCGACACGGGCTCGCAGGGCCTCGAGGTCCATGCCCAGCAGCGGCTGGTCCTTGTGGATCGCGGCGGCGCGGACGATGTCAGGCGTGGCCATCTTCGAGGCGCCTTGGACGTGGACGGCGCGCAGCCGGAAGCCGGCC
>NZ_JAPSKZ010000205.1 GCF_031181185.1 Phenylobacterium sp.
TGACCTATGCCCTGCGCGTGAAGCTGCGGAAGGACATCCGGGCGCTGGCCCGCGACGAGGAGCGCATCGCCGAGGCCCAGGCCGAGCGCCGCGCCCGCGAGCGCGACGACCGCATCCGCCACCGGGTGGAAACCCTCACCTGGCGCGAGGCCGACTGGGAGGACGACGACGAACTCTCAGCCGAGTTCGACCGCGCCCTCGAATACGAAGGCCTCGATCCGGTCTTCGCGACGCTCACCCTTGAACAGCAGGCCGAGCGCATCATCAAACGCCTCGACCTCAAGCCCGAGCCCTACCCCCACGCGAAGCCCGACCCCCACGACACCACCTGACCCCTCCTTCTCCCCTTGCGGGAGAAGGTGGCCTGCGCAGCAGGCCGGATGAGGGGTCTCTCAGAACCCCGCCACCGACACGACGAACTTCCGCCGGACAGGTCCGGCGCCCCCTCCCCCGCTCCGCAGGGGAGGCAAGACTCGTGCGCGCGACGGTCGCCGCCGCCGTTCGGCGATGCTCCCCCTATCGCCCTCTCCTGAGAGTCCCGCTATTAGGCGCCCCATGAGCGCCTCCCCCGCGAAGAGCATGGCCGACAAGGCCGCCGAGTACGGCCTGAAGCCCGAGGAATACGACCTCATCGTCAAGCGCCTGAACCGCGAGCCCAACGACGTGGAGCTCGGCGTCTTCTCGGTGATGTGGTCCGAGCACTGCTCGTACAAGTCCTCGCGCAAGCACCTGGTGAAGTTCCCCACCAAGGGCCCCCGCGTGATCCAGGGACCGGGCGAGAACGCAGGCGTCGTCGACATCGGCGACGGCCAGGCCTGCGTCTTCAAGATGGAGAGCCACAACCACCCCTCCTACATCGAGCCCTATCAGGGCGCGGCGACCGGCGTCGGCGGCATCATGCGCGATGTCTTCACCATGGGCGCCCGGCCCATCGCGCTGCTGAACGCGCTGCGCTTCGGCGACCCGAGCCATCCCAAGACCAAGCGCCTGGTCTCGGGCGTCGTCGCCGGCATCGGCGGCTACGGCAACTGCGTGGGCGTGCCGACCGTCGGCGGCGAGACCAACTTCCACCGCGGCTACGACGGCAACATCCTCGTCAACGCCATGTGCGTGGGCCTGGCCGACGCCGACAAGATCTTCTACTCGGCCGCCCCGGCGGCCGGCCTGCCGGTCGTCTACTTCGGCTCCAAGACCGGCCGCGATGGCATCCACGGCGCGACCATGGCGTCGGCTGAGTTCGACGACGCCTCGGACGAGAAGCGCCCGACGGTTCAGGTCGGCGACCCCTTCGCCGAGAAGCTGCTGATCGAGGCCACCCTCGAGCTGATGGCCACGGGCGCCGTCGCCGCGATCCAGGACATGGGCGCCGCCGGCCTCACCTCCTCCTCGGTTGAGATGGCCGGCAAGGGCGGCGTCGGCATCGAGCTCGACCTCGACATGGTGCCCCAGCGCGAAGAGGGCATGACGGCCTACGAGATGATGCTGTCGGAAAGCCAGGAGCGGATGCTGGCGATCCTGAAGCCCGGCCGCGAGCGCGACGGCCACGCCATCTTCGAGAAGTGGGGCCTCGACGCCGCCGTCATCGGCCGCACCACCGACACGGGCCACATCGTGCTCAAGCACAAGGGCGAGGTGGTCTGCGACGTGCCGCTGGCGCCGCTCTCGGACGACGCGCCCCTCTACGACCGGCCGCACGTGGCGCCCAAGCCCGAGCCCCGCCTCGATCCGGCCGACGTGCCGCCGCCCGCCGATTGGGCCCAGGCGGTGATCAAGCTGATGTCCTGCCCCGACATGGCCTCCAAGCGCTGGATCTGGGAGCAGTACGACCGCCACGTCATGGCCGACACCCTGGAGGACAGCGCCACCGGCGCCGACGCCGGCATCGTCCGCGTGCACGGCACGAAGAAGGCCCTCGCGGTAACGTCGGACGTCACGCCGCGCTACGTCCAGAACGACCCGTACGAGGGCGGCAAGCAGGCCGTCGCCGAGGCCTGGCGCAACCTGACGGCCGTGGGCGCCGATCCCATCGCCATCACCGACAACCTGAACTTCGGCAATCCGGAACGGCCCGAGATCATGGGCCAGATCGTCGGCGCCATCGACGGCATGGCCGAGGCCTGCCGTGCGCTCGACTTCCCCGTCGTGAGCGGCAACGTCAGCCTCTACAACGAGACGAACGGCCAGGCCATTCCGCCGACCCCGACCGTAGGCGGCGTGGGTCTCATCGCCGACTCCTCCAAGCGCGCGGACTTCTCGAACCTGAAGGCCGGCGAGAGCCTGGTGCTGCTGGGCGTGACGCTGGGCGAGCTCGGCGCCTCGATGTACCTGCGCGAGATCCTCGCCCGCGAGGACGGCGCCCCGCCCCCGGTCGATCTTGCCGCCGAAAAGCGCGTGGGCCACCTCGTCCGCACCCTCATCAAGGACGGGCAGGTGGCCACGGTTCACGACCTCTCCGACGGCGGCCTGGTGGCCGCGGCCGCCGAGATGGCCTTGGCCTCGAACATGGGCGTGACCCTCAACATCGAACCCGGCCCGCGCGCCCACGCCATCCTGTTCGGCGAGGACCAGGCCCGCTACCTGGTGGCGACCACCGATCCCGACTTCATCCTGGGCGCCGCGCGGAAGGCGGGCGTCCTGGCCGACGTCGTGGGCGAGGCCGGCGGCCAGGCCTTCGCCTGCCCGGGCCTGTTCGACATCCCCCTCGCCGAGCTGCGCCAGGCGCACGAGGGATGGATGCCGGCCTACATGGGCGAGACGGCCTGATCGTGACGGGCCGCCCGCACCTTCTCCAGGCGCAGGCGCTCATCGGCCAGCCCGGCTCGCGTCACCGCATCCCGACGCCGGCCGCCGTCCTCGACCTCGACGCCTTCGAGGCCAACGTGGCCCTGATGGCCGAGCGGGCGCGCCAGGCCGGCCTGGCGCTGCGGCCGCACGCCAAGTCCCACAAGTGCGCCTGGGTGGCGCGCCAGCAGATCGAGGCCGGCGCCGTCGGCGTCTGCTGCGCCAAGCTCGCCGAAGCCGAGGCCCTCGCCGCGGCCGGCGTCGATGGCATCCTCGTCACCTCCCCCATCGTAGGCGAGGCGCCCGCCCACCGCGCTGCGGCGCTGGCCGCCCGCCTCTCCGACATCCGCATCGTCCTCGACCACCCCGACGCGGCCGCCGAGCTGGGCGCCGCCGCCCGCGGCCCGATCCAGGTCCTCATCGACGTCGACGTTGGCCTCGGCCGCACCGGCGTCCGCGATCCCGCCCAGGCGCTCGAAGTGGCCCACGCCGTCGGCGCGCAGTCCAACCTCCGCCTGATCGGCCTCCAGGGCTACGGCGGCCACTGGCAGCACATGGCCGGCGCCAACGCCCGCGCCGCCGCCGTCGCCTCGGGCATGGACCGGCTGCGCGCCGTGCAGTCCGCGCTCTCGCAGGCGGGCTTCGGCGTCGATCTCCTGACGGGCGGCGGCACGGGCACCTTCACCGCCGACGCCGCCCAGGGCGTGCTCACGGAGGTGCAGCCGGGTTCCTACGCCTTCATGGACCGCGAGTACCGGGACGCTCTCGGCGAGGATCCCGAAGGCGCTTTCCAGCAGAGCCTGGCGATCGCCGCCACCGTCATCAGCGCCAACCAGCCCGACTGGGTGACGGTCGACGCCGGCCTGAAGGCGTTCTCGACGGACGGACCGCTGCCAGCAGCGCTGACCGCAAAGTTCGCCGGCTGCGGCTATCGCTTCTTCGGCGACGAGCACGGCCGCCTCGCCCGCCCGGCCGCTCCGGTGGCGCGCGGCGAGCGGGTCGAATTCGCGCCGGGCCACATCGACCCCACGCTGGACCGCTACGACGTCCTGCACCTGGTCCGCGGCGACGTCCTGGTGGACATCATCCCCATCGAAGCGCGAGGCGCCAGCCAGTGAGGCGTGTCGTCTGGGCGGCCTTGGCGCTGGCCGGCGCCGCAACGCCAGCCCTGGCGCACGACATCGGCGGCTCGGACGCGGCCTTCGTGGCCGCGGCCAAGGGGCCGGCGCCGTTCCCGTTCGCCTACCTCGGCGCCAAGCACATGGTGACGGGCTACGATCACCTGCTCTTCCTGATCGGCGTCATCTTCTTCCTGTTCCGGCTGCGCCAGATCGCGCTCTACGTCAGCCTCTTCTCGCTGGGCCATTCGCTCACGCTGCTGGCCGGCGTGTTCTTCGACCTGCACGTCGACAGCCGCCTCGTGGACGCGGCGATCGGGCTGTCTGGGGCGTACAAGGCCTTCGACAACCTGGACGGCTTTCGGTCCCTCTTCGGCGTCCAGCCTGACACGCGCGCCGCTGTCCTGGTCTTTGGCCTGATCCACGGGTTCGGCCTGGCCACGAAGCTCCAAGCCTTGGATCTTCAACGCCACGGGCTGCTCGCCAACCTCCTGGCCTTCAACGTCGGGGTCGAGGTTGGCCAGTTGCTGGCGCTCTCGCTGATCCTGCTCGCCATGACTCTCTGGCGTAGGACCCGCGCCTTCGCGTCCACGGCCACGGCGGCGAACATCCTGCTGATGTTCGCGGGCTTCGTGCTGGCGGCCCAGCAGCTCGCCGGTTACGCCTATGGAGGACCTGTCGCATGACGAAAGCCTCCGCTCCACCGCCGCTCTCCGGTAGACGCCTCGTCGCGGCGACGTTTGCCGCCCTCGCCCTCGCGTTGCTGGTCGTGCTGGGCTTCGTCGCGCCTGCGGAATACGGGCGCGATCCGTTGGGCGTCGGTCGGCTGACGGGTGTCGCCCGCCTCTGGGCGCCGGAGGACCAGACTATCGAGGCCCGCTCCGGCGCCGGCCCGCTGGCTCGCGAGTTCGACCAGCCCTTTCGCAGCGACGTGGTCGAGATCCCGCTGGGCGGCTTCCTGAGCGGCGCCGAGAACTCCGAGCTCGAGTACAAGGTGCGCATGCGCAAGGGTGCCGTCCTGACCTACGCCTGGGAGGTCGTCGGCGCGCAGGACGGACGTGACTTCCGCTTCGACCAGCACGGCCACACCACGCCGAAGGCGGGGCAGGCGATGCAGGTCGTCACCTTCCGCCAGGGCTCGAGCCTGCAGCAGCGAGGCGCGATCACCGCGCCCTTCGATGGGATCCAGGGCTGGCAGTTCTCCAACGCCGGGGACGATCCGGTCGTGGTCCGCCTACGCCTCGCCGGCTTCTACGATCTGGTCCCCGCCGGCCAGCCGGGCAATGAGGCCGGGGTTCTCGCCAACGTCCCCGCCGCCCGGGCCCGGCCGCACGCGCCCAAGGCCCTGAGGAGCGCCCCATGACCACCGATCCCGACCGCGAGCTACGCGTCCGCCTCGCCGCTCATGAGGTGCTGCTGCGCCGGCTCATCGCCGAGCTGGAGTTGGAGCTGCCCGGCACCATCGACCGTCTGGCCGGCCCCTACGAGACCGCCGCCCGCCCCGACGAGGCCTTCCAGGCCTTCGTCGCCGAGGTGGACGACCACGTGAGCCTCATCCTCTCGAAGATCCGCGCCGACCTGCGCGACGACTGATGGGCGACTACACATGTAAACGGATCGTGAGCGCCGCACGTCGATCGTTCGGCTAGGCTGTGCGCGCTCCAGGGAGCCGGTCTTGCTTGCCTCGCTCACAAGTCTCGCCGTCACCGCGGCGCTCCAAGCCTCTCCCGCGCCCGCGCCGGCGGGCGCCTGCGAAGCCGCGCTCGTCGCCTACAGCCGGTGGGCGGAAGGGTGGAAGTTCGCCGCCATCGTCGATGCAGGCCCCGCCCGCCGCACCTGGCCGGATGAAGCCCAGATGCGTCTGGGCTGGAGCGACGTCGCGCCATCGGCGGCCGCGGTCCGCGCCTTCAAGGCCGCACCGACTGCGTCGATCCTGGTCTGCCCGGCGGTCGAGGCGGCAGCTCGTAAAGACCGGCGCGCCATCCTGACAGCTGCCGAAGCTGCCGCGCCAGAAAACCGCCCCGAGAGCGGCGTGAACCGCCTGTCGCTGCCGGTTCTGAGCCCCGATGGCCGCGAAGCGATCGTCGAAATCGTGCACACCGGCCAGCGTCATGGCGGGCTGCAGCAATTCGTGCTTCTTCGCAAAACCGCCAAGGG
>NZ_JAPSKZ010000206.1 GCF_031181185.1 Phenylobacterium sp.
GGCCGGGCCTTCGCCCGCCTGGAAGTCGACGCCGGGCGGCAGGGTCAGCGTCAGACCGTCGGGACCGCGCTCGATCGGCTGGGGCTTGGCGTGGTCGATGACCGTGCCGGAGAAGGGGAAGAAGTAAGCCTGAGCCACGTCGGCGCCTTTCAGCGGCGCGCCGACGATGGCGAGCTTCAGGCCCGCCGCATCCTTGGCGAAGGCGGCGGTGAGGCCGGCAGGCTTCGGCGACTGGGCGAGCGCCTTCTGGATCGTCCCGCCCCACTTGGGATGGGCGGGCGCAGGCTGGGCGACGACCGGCAGATCGAGGGTGAGGTCGGCGCTTTCGGGGACGCAGATCTCCTCGCAGACCAGGAAGTTCGCCTTGGCCTTCAGGGTGACGGTCTGGCCCGGCGTGGCGCTCGCAGGCGCGGTGACCGGCACGGGCAGCACGACCTGGCCCTCGAAGCCGTAGTTGACCAGCGGGCCCACAGGCAGGCGGTGCGGGGTCGGCCAGACGAACTCGCCGGCGGTCCAGCCGGCCGGCAGCTCCCAGGCGATGGTGGTGGGTTCGCCCGAGTCGCCCGGGTTGCGCCAATAGGTGTGCCAGCCCTTCTGGATGTTCTGGACGAGGGCGACGTGGATCGTCTGGCCCGGCGCTATGCCCTGGGCCTGCGGCGCGAGTTCGGCCGTCAGATGGCCGGTGTTGACGGGCGCCGCGTGGGCCCAGCCGGCGAACGCCAGGGCGAACAGGACGCCGCACAGGAACCGCATCGTCACCCCTTGGAGTGGACCGTAGGACCGAGATTACGGATGCAATATGGCGCGTGAATTTCGATAGCGCAAAGCGGGGCTCGACTTGGACGCACGGCGTTGTCCATTCTCGCCGCCGTTTTCGCTTTCAGACAGAGGAGCGCGCGTGCCCGCCAGGTTCGACGACATCGAGATCGGACAGGTCGTCCCGCTGGGGGCCTGCGCGGTGGACCCAGACGCGCTGACGGCGTTCTGCGGCTCGTTCACCCCAGGCTGGACCGTCGATCGTGGCGCGCCGGACGCCATGGTCTATGCGATCTGGGCGAAGCTGGACGCGGTGGCGCACACCGACTGGCCTCAGACCAAACGTCTGGGCGTGGATGCGCTGCGGTGGATGCGCAACCCGCCGGCCGGGGAGCTGCTGCGCGGGCGGATGACCATCATGGCCAAGGACCCGGTCGGCGACGGCAAGGGCATCATCATCGCCCAGCACGACCTCTTGGACGAGGCCGGGCGGCTGGTCTTCTCGTGCCTGACGCGGAGCGTGTTCAGCCGGTGAAGCGCATTCCTTCTCCCCTCAAGGGAGAAGTTGGCCTGCGCAGCAGGTCGGATGAGGGGTTTCCCAGAGGGTTCAACAACGAAGAAGGGCCGCACGCCAGGTGCGACCCCTCATCCGTCGCCTCTGGCGACACCTTCTCCCGCAAGGGGAGAAGGACGGCTTACGCGTTCGCGGCGACCGGCTGTTGCGCCGAGCGGGCGAGCGCGATGGCGATCAGGCGGTCCCAGCCGACCAGCGACAGCAGGTGGGCGTAGATCTGACCGAGCGCGCCGTTGTCGCGCAGCTCGAGGATCTTCTCGGCCGGCAGCTGGTTCAGCTTCTCTTCCGAGACGCCGTAGTACTCGGCGATCTTCTGGGACTGGCCGGCGGTGCCGTCGGGATTGGTCGGCGTGAACTGGGCGGTCTTCAGTTCGAACAGGTCCAGCCCCTTCAGCAGCTCGACGAAGCTCATCGTCCGCTGACGCTCGATCTCGAAGTTGTTGCAGAACTCGATGCAGTTCTTCGTGTAGTCGCTGG
Source organism: Phenylobacterium sp. (assembly GCF_031181185.1). Taxonomy (GTDB): domain Bacteria; phylum Pseudomonadota; class Alphaproteobacteria; order Caulobacterales; family Caulobacteraceae; genus Phenylobacterium. The sequence goes on from NZ_JAPSKZ010000206.1 coordinate 1,808, forward strand.
GCTCGCCCTTGTCGTCGAAGAAGGGCATGTCGCCGCCTTCCACCACGAACTCGGCGGCGCGGTCGATGCACAGCACCATCTGGTTGTTCTGGTTGTCGTTGGCGAACACGAAGGGATAGCGGCGGACGTAGGCCGGGATGTAGACGCCCGGCTCGAACAGGCCGTTGTCCTGCACGAACATGTTCTCGCCCGCGTTCAGGCCCATGACCGCGATCGGCAGCTTCTCGTCGCCCACGAAGATGATCGGGCCGGTGACCGCCGCCAGCGGGAACTCGCCGACGGTCAGCGGGATGGCGTGGCCGGCCTTGGCGAACTTGAACGGGCCGTCCATCCGCTTGACGCCCAGCTTGCCGTGCAGTTCGCGGGCCAGCGGCTCGGGCTTGTTGTAGAAGAGGACGCTGCCGGTCAGCTCGCCGCCTGCGGGCGCTTGGGTCGGTTCGGACATCGGAAACCTTCGGATCTCTGTAGGCGCCGACGAGGCCCTCCCGGCCCGCCTTGCGCGAAGTCGCCGCTTCTAGCCGATCCGGCCGGGACCGGCAAATGCGGCACGCTGGCTTGCGCCGCCGGGGCCCAGGGCCTTCAATCGGGGCCGCAGCCCGAGGGGAGCGCCCATGCCGATCTACTATCCCGACATCCTGGAAAACCCGCCGACCACCTGGACCTTCACCTACGGCGACAAGGACGTGATGCTGTACGCCCTGGGGATCGGGATGGGCGCCGATCCGACGGACCGGCGGGAGCTGCCGTTCGTCTATGAGCGCGAGCTGAAGGTCGTGCCCACGGCCGCCACGGTGCTGTCGTCGGCGGGCGTCGGGCGCGCCCAGCGGGCCCAGGCCCACACGCCGCGCGAGGGCTGGCGGCAGAGCGAGATCAACTACCTGATGGTGGTGCACGGCGAGCAGAAGGTGGAGCTGCACAAGCCCCTGCCCGACTACGGGACCTTCACCGCCGAGATGCGGGTGGTGGGCGCCTTCGACAAGGGCCCCGGCAAGGGCGCGGTGATCATCAACGAGACGGTCTGGACCGACGCGGCCGGCGAGAAGGTGGCGACGCTCACCGGCTCGACGTTCGCCAGAGGCGACGGCGGCTTCGGCGGGCCGAGCGAAGGCGCGCCCGAGCCGCACCAGGTCCCCGACCGCGCGCCGGACGTGTCGGCGGACTTCACGACCCGGCCGGACCAGGCCTTGCTCTACCGGCTGAACGGCGACCGCAACCCGCTGCACTCGGACCCCGACGTGGCGAAGATGGCGGGCTTCGACCGGCCCATCCTGCATGGCCTCTGCACCTACGGGATCACCTGCCGCGCCGTGCTGCAGGCGATCACCGACTTCGACCCGGCCCCGATCCAGAGCCACCAGGCGCGGTTCTCCGCCCCGGTGTTCCCCGGCGACACGATCACTGTCGATATGTGGCGCGATGGGCAGGTGATCTCGTTCGAGGCGCGGGTTAAGGAGCGCGGCGTCACCGTCATCAAGAACGGCAAGACCGTCCTTCGAGCCTAAGGGGATACCTTTGTTCCGTACTCTGACGACCGCCTGCGCAGTCGCGACCATGGCCGCCTGCGCGGCGGCCCCCGCTGCCGACCCGGCGCTCTCCCAGGCGCCGGCCGGCCACCGCGCGCCCGGCGGGCAGACGGAAGGCTACCTGACGGCCGCGGCGCTCAGCGGCAAGGACATCCTGCCCGGCCCGCCGGCGCCGGGCAGCGCCTATGACGTGGCCGACCGCGCCAACTACGACGCCACCCGGTCGCTGGAGGGCTCGCCCCGCTGGAAGCTGGCGCAGCAGGACAACGACCTGTGGCAGGGCGGGGCGCTGAAGCGGTTCTCGTGCGCCATGGGCAAGGAGATCAGCGCCCAGAAGACTCCGGTGGCCTGGAAGCTGCTGCACAAGATCGAACTGGACGTCCGCGTGATCGGCACGCCGGCCAAGAACCACTTCGACCGCAAGCGGCCGGCGCTGGACAACGACAAGCCGATCTGCGTGCCGCGCGAAGACTGGATGCGCACGAATGCGTCCTATCCGTCGGGGCACTCGATGGTGGCCTGGTCGTGGGCGTTGATCCTGACCGAAGCCATGCCGGCCAAGGCCGACGCCCTGCTGAAGCTGGGCCAGGAGTCGGGCGACAGCCGGGTGATCTGCGGCGTGCACTATCCGTCGGACGTGGAGGCTGGCCGCGTGCTGGCCTCAGGGATGGTCGCGCGCCTGCACGCCGAGCCGGCGTTCACGGCCGACCTGGCGACGATGAAGCGCGAACTCGCCGCCGCGCCGCCGGCGGAGGGCTGCGGCGCTTAGGCCGGCCGCGCGCCCGCCAGCGCGCCGTAGAGGTCGGTCCGCCGGTCGCGGAAGAAGCCCCAGGCGGCGCGGTGGGTGCTGAGGAAGTCGAGGTCGAACTCGGCCGCCAGCACGCCCTGGTCCTCGCGGCCGAGCGCGGCCACCAGGTCGCCCCGGTGGTCGGCGATGAAGCTGGAGCCGTAGAACTGCTGGCCGCCGTTCGGGTAGCCTTCCCAGGGCTCGAAGCCCGTGCGGTTGGCGCCCACGACCGGGATCACGTTTGACACCGCATGGCCCTGCATGGCGCGCCGCCAGGGGGCGGCGGTGTCCAGCGTCGGGTCGTGCGGCTCTGAGCCGATGGCGGTGGGGTACAGCAGCACCTCGGCGCCCATCAGCGTCATGGCCCGGGCGCACTCCGGGTACCACTGGTCCCAGCAGATGCCGACGCCCACGCGGCCGAACCGGGTGTTCCAGACCTTGAAGCCCGTGTCGCCCGGCCGGAAGTAGTACTTCTCCATGTACCCCGGGCCGTCGGGAATGTGGCTCTTGCGGTAGACGCCCATGAGGCTGCCGTCCGCGTCGACCATCACCAGGCTGTTGAAGTAGTGCGGGCCCTCGCGCTCGAAGATCGAGATCGGCAGGACCACGCCCAGCTCCTTCGCCAGCGGGGCGAGTTCGGTCACCGCCGGATGCTCGCGCCAGGGATAGGCGGTGGCGAACCAGCGCTCTTCCTGGGCGACGCAGAAGTAGGGCCCCTGGAAGAGCTCGGACGGCAGGATCACCTGCGCGCCCTCGGCCGCGGCGGCGCGGATGAAGCTCTCGGTCTTCTTGATGTTGGCCGCCATGTCCTCGCCGTACGAGGTCTGGATGGCGGCGACTTTCAGCGTGCGCGTCATCTAGAGGGCGGGCTCCTGTTGGGTGATGCAGTGGAAGGATCCGCCGCCGGTGAGGATGGCGGTCGACGTGAGGCCGATGACCTGCCGGTCGGGGAACAGCTGTTCCAGCGCCTGGCGGGCGAGTTCGCCCGGACGCTCTTCGTAGATCGGCACGATCACCGCCTTGTTGGCGATGAGGAAGTTCATGTGGCTGGCCGGGATCGGCCCCTCGCCTTCGTCGCCTTCGACGAAGCCCGGCGACGGGATGCGCACGACCTTCAGCGGCTCGCCGCGGGCGTCGGTCTGGTGGGCGAGCCTGCGGGCGGCGTCGTCGTAGGCCTCGGCGTTGGGATCGCCGCGGCCCCAGGCGACCGGCACGGCGACGACGCCCGGCGCGACGAAGCGGGCCAGGTTGTCCACGTGGCCGTCGGTATGGTCGTTCAGCAGACCCTCGCCCAGCCAGATGACCTTCTTGGCGCCCAGCGAGGCGGCGAGCGCGGCCTCGGCCTTGGCGTCGTCCCAGCCGGCGTTGCGGTTGGGGTTGAGCAGGCACTGGCCGGTGGTCAGGACGGTGCCGAAGCCGTCGTGGTCGACGGCGCCGCCTTCCAGGATGAAGTCGTGGGGGACGAGCTCGGCGCCCGAGGCCTGGGCGATCTGGGCCGCGACCGTGTCGTCGTGCTCCAGCGCGTACTTGCCGCCCCAGCCGTTGAACTTGAAGCCGCGCGCCTTGCCGCCGGCGAAGATGGGGCCGGTGTCGCGCAGCCAGATGTCGCCGAAGCGCCCAGGCACGATCTCGATGTTCGGAACGTGGCCCAGCAGGGCGCGGGCGGCGGCCTCGCCGTCGGGATGACCAGTCATCAGGCGCACGCGTTCGCCGCCGGGGCCCGCCAGCGCGCGGGCCAGGGCCGCCACCTCGGCCTGGGCGGCCTCGAGGTCGGACTCCCACAGGTCCGCATGGCTGGGGAACCCCAGCCACATCGCCCGGTGCGGCGCCCATTCGGCAGGAACGGTGAAGCTCATCGACCCCTCGGAGAATAAAGCCGGGCGCAGATGGCCCCCCGCGCCCCCTACGTCAAGCATCCGCGACAAAAG
>NZ_JAPSKZ010000207.1 GCF_031181185.1 Phenylobacterium sp.
CTCCCGAAGGGCGGCTCAAAGCTGGACCACCTCGCCACCATCGCCGCCCCGATCGAGGGCCAGGCGATCGCCTTCGACAAGTCCGCGGTTCGGCCGGCTGATGCCGAAGAGAGCACGATCCGCGAGGTGGTGGCCATGCGCCTGCCAAAGGTGGAGGGGAAATGATCCGTCGCAGCCTGCTGATCCTGGCGCTCTCGGCCCTGGCCGCCTGTTCGAACGGCGGCGACACGCCGGCCGAGAAGCGCGAGCTGAACTTCTCGATCCTCTCCGCCGAGAGCCAGCAGAGCGCGCAGGCCGACTGGCAGCCGTTCCTGGATGACATGTCCAAGGCGCTGGGCATGCCGGTGAAGGCCTACTATGGCTCGAACTACACGGGCCTGATCGAGGCGATGCGCTTCAAGCAGACCGACCTCGGCTGGTTCACCAACCAGTCGGGCCTGGAGGCGGTCCGCCGCGCCGGCGGCGAGGTCTTCGCCCGCTCGGTGAACCCCAACGGCGTCGACGGCTACGAGGCGGTGATCGTCGTTCCGAAGGGCTCAGGCCTGACGCTGGAGAAGCTGCTCCAGTGCGACCGCACGATCGATTTTGGCATCGGCGACGCCAAGTCCACCTCGGGCACGCTCGCCCCCATGACCTACCTCTTCGCGCCCCGCGGCATCGATCCCGAGGCCTGCTTCAAGACGGTCCGCGCCGCCAACCACGAGGCCAACCTCTTCGCCGTCAGCTCGGGCACGGTCGACGCGGCCACCAACAACACCGCTTCGATGGAGCGCCTGGCGATGCTGGAGACGCCGATCGCCAAGCGCACGCTGGCCTCGGTCGAGATCATCTGGCGCTCGCCGCGCATCCCCGAGGACCCGATGGTCTGGCGCAAGGACCTCGATCCGGCGCTCAAGAAGAAGATCGCCGACTTCATGTTCAGCTACGGCGTCGGCGACACGCCCGAGGCGGCCCGGCAGCGGGCGATCCTCGAGCGGATCCAGACCCTGCCGTTCAAGGCCGCCGACGACACCCACCTGCTGCCCGTCCGCGAGATGGAGGCCACCGGCGAGCTGCTGCAGGCGAAGGCGAAGGGCGACGTCGCCGCCGTGGCCAAGGCCGAGGCCGCCCTGGCCGCCATCCGCAAGGAACGCGCCGCAATCGAGCCCGGCTAGGCGAGCGCTGCAACCTCCGCGCTCATCGTAGATTCACTTAGTTCGGATTCGAATACCCGCGTCGTATCTGCCGCCCCCATCAAGCGGCCCCAGGTCGCAAACGCGAGACCTAAGGGGCGCTCATGGCCACGGCATACGTTCAACTCGGCGGCGGTTCTGCGCCGGCCGTCACCGTTAAGATCACTGAAGTCGCCGCAGGCGAGTTCCGGTTCGAGGTCACGCAGTCGGGCGCCGTCGTCGGCGACCTGCGCGGCCTCTTCTTCGACATCGCCAAGGAGTCGCTCGTCAGCGGCGCCGGAACCCAGGCGTCGGTCTCGGCCCTGGTCGCGAAGACTCAGGCGGGTGGCGTGATCGGCCCGGTCACGACGGCGGCCGTGGCGGACGGCGACGACAGCGTCACGGGCGTGGGCGGCGGCGACAACACCATGAACGGCGCGCTCGCCTTCGGCGGCGCAGGTCAGGAAGCCAAGGGTTACGACCTCGGCCTCGAGTTCGGCACGTCGGGCGTGGGCAAGGATGACGTCCGTTCGGCGAGCTTCACCCTGAAGCTGCCCGGCATGAGCCTTACCGATGTGGCCGGCCAGGACTTCGGCGTGCGCATGACCTCGGTGGGCGCCCTCGGCGGCGACCGGGGCGGCTCTGTGAAGCTGACCGGCTCGGCCTTCGTGGCGGTCGAGGACGCGGACGAGAACATCGGCGCCGCAAGCGAGGACACGGTCGTGGCGGGCGACGTGCTGCAGGACACGGTGGCCACCCTGGGCGGCGGCCGCATGACCGAAACCCTGACCTGGGCCTCGCTGGACGGCGGCGCGACGACGTTCGCATTCGGCCAGCCGCAGGCGCTGGGTGCGACCGGCGCGACCATCGTCCTCAACGCGGACGGCTCCTACACCATCGACGCGAACGGCTCGGATGCGCTGAGCGCCGCTCAGAGCTTCCCCTTCGTGGTCACCTACGGGATCGCCCAGACCTATTTCGACGCCGCCGGCCGCAAGGTTGGCCAGCTCACCGAGACCTCCACGCTTTCCTTCGACATCAAGGGCGTCAACGATGTCCCCGTCGTCAGCGGCATGGTGATCGGCGAGGCGGTGGAAGACGCCGCCCCGGTGTCCCTGGACGCCCTGGCGCTGGCCTCGGACGTGGACAACGGCGACGTGCTGAGCGTCGTGGACGTTCCCGCCGCCCTCCCGGCCGGGGTCACCTACGACGCCGCGGCCAAGACCTTCGCCCTTGACCCCAAGGCCTACCAGAGCCTCGCCGAAGGCCAGAAGACCCTCGTCACCCTCAGCTACGCCGTGTCGGATGGCCTCGCCGTCACCCCCGCCACCGTCCAGTGGACCGTCACGGGGACCAACGACGCCCCGGTGGTCGCCGGCCCGGTCGCGGGCCTCGCCACGGAAGACGGCGCCAAGGTCACGCTCGACGCCTTGGCCAACGCCGCCGACGTCGACGCCGGCGACGTGCTGGTGGTGGTTCAGCCCTCGGACCTGCCCCCCGGCGTCACCTTCGACGCCGAGACCCAGACCTTCACCCTCGACCCGACCCACGCGGCCTTTCAGAGCCTGAACGCCGGCCAGAGCACGGTGGTCACCGTCAACTACGGCGTGTCCGACGGCCTCGCCACCACGCCGGCCACCGTTCAGTGGACGGTGAACGGCGTGAACGAGCCGGTGGTCCCGAACCCCGCCATCCCGACGCCGCCGGCGGCCGACCACTTCCCGCTGGCCCCCAAGGACCTGTCGCACGTCACGTTCTATTTCGACCTGACGCCGCAGGACCTGACCGACCAGGCGTTCTTCTTCGCCAAGGTCGAGACCCCCGGCCACGTGAACGACGACCTGGACGCCTGGCAGGCCGGCGCGCTGACCGAGATCCTCGCGCGGAACCCCAACCTGGCGAACGCCCAACTCGTCGGCGCGGCCCTGAAGTACGGCAGCCCGCAGTCCGGCGGCGGCGAGTTCTACTACGGCCTCGACAACAACCTCGATCAGGATGCCGTCCCGACCGGCCATCTGGTCCAGGGTTCGGAGTACAAGGCCTACGCCGGCGGCGTGACCTACGCCTACGACGACCTCTTCTAGGTCTCGTTCCTGAGCAGGAAGTGGCCCCGGAGCGCCGCCACCGGCGTCTCCGGGCTCTCCTGCCAGCACTCGACGTGCACATTGGCGATCCGCCGGCCCACCTTGCGCAGGTCGGCGCGGGCGTAGAGGTCCTGCGCGCGCCCCGGCCGCAGGTATTCGATCGTCACGTCGATGGTCTTGGGCATCCGCCCCGAGGGCTCGGCCACCGCCAGCTGCGCCAGGGCCGTCATCTCCATGAACGCCCCCAGCACCCCGCCGTGCAGCGCCGGGATCAGCGGGTTGCCGATCAGCCGCCGCCGGAAGGGCAGCTTGGCCGTGACCAGCTGGCCCTCGAGGCTCGCGCTCATGCCCAGGAACTTGATGTAGGGTGAGGCGGCCAGGAACGCCTTCAGCGTCGCGGTCTGGTCCATCAGCCCTGGCCCCGGTTCAGGATGAACGCCGCCTGGGCGGTCGCCACCAGGTCGTTGCGGTCCACGTCCCAGGCCTCGGCGCGCACGAAGGCGATCGACCGGGTCAGCTTGTAGCAGTGGGCCTCGGCGGTGACGCCCGTCTTCGGCGCGGCCGGCCGCATGTAGTCGATCCGCAGGTCCAGGGTGGCGATGGGGAAGCTGATCTCGCCGGTGGCGTTCACCGCCAGGCCGCAGCAGTGGTCGAGCAGGGCGGTCACCACCCCGCTGGCGATCACCAGGCTCTCCGGGTCGGCCACCAGGTCGTCGCGCCAGGCCACCGACATCCGTCCGCGGCCCGGCTCCATGGCCTCGAACTTCAGGCCCAGCGCCCGGGCGTGCGGCGCAAGCGTCATCGCCCGGCCCAGCATCTTTCGCAGCGGCTTCATCCGCTCCCGCCTAGGTCCATCCCGCCGCGTCCGTCAATGCGGAGCCGGATCGGCCGTCCTACATTCCACCTTGATGATCCGCCCCCAGGACCTGCTCTGCCCCAAGCCCGAGGGCCTCTACTGCGCCCCCGGCGACTTCTACATCGACCCCGTGCGGCCGGTGGACCGGGCGGTGATCACCCATGGCCACTCCGATCACGCCCGCTCGGGCCACGGCACGGTGCTGGCCACCCCCGAGACACTCGCGATCATGGACGAGCGCTACGGCCGCGACTTCACCGGCCATGGCCAGCCGCTCGCCTATGGCGAGACCATCTCCCACAAGGGCGTCGACATCACCCTGGTCCCCGCCGGCCACGTCCTGGGCTCGGCCCAGGCGGTGGTGCGCTGGCAGGGCCTGACCATGGTCGTTTCCGGCGATTACAAGCGAAGACGGGACCCGACATGTCCGCCGTTCGAGCCGGTGCCCTGCGACGTCTTCATCACCGAGGCGACCTTCGGCCTGCCGGTCTTCCGCCACCCCGACGACGCTGAGGAAGTCGCGCGCCTCCTGCGCTCGGTGGCCCAGTTCCCCGAGCGCAGCCACATCGTCGGCGCCTACGCCCTGGGCAAGGCCCAGCGGGTGATCCGCCTGCTGCGCGAGGCCGGCTGGGACCGCACCATCTATGTCCACGGGGCGCTGGAGCGGCTGAACGCCCTCTATCAGCGGCACGGCGTCGACCTGGGCCCGCTGGCGCCGGCGACCACGGCCGGCAAGCAGGACTTCGCCGGCGAGATCGTCATCGCGCCCCCTTCGGCGATGCAGGACCGCTGGAGCCGGCGCTTCCCCGAGCCGGTGGCCGCCTTTGCGTCCGGCTGGATGCAGATCCGCGCCCGGGCTCGCCAGCGCGGCGTCGAGCTGCCGCTGGTCATCTCGGACCACGCCGACTGGGACGAGCTCACCGCCACCGTGGACGAGATTCGGCCGGGCGAACTCTGGATCACCCACGGCCGGGAGGAGGCGCTGGCCCGCTGGGCCGAGCTGCACGGCGTCCCGGCCCGCGCCCTGGCCCTCGTCGGCTACGAGGACGAGGGCGACGACTAGGAACGCGATGGGGCGCGTGGCGTTGGCTCGGGCGAAAAGGAGCCAAGCCATGTCCGAAGCCCCCAATCCCGGCAGCGCCGGCGGCGAGAGCGGCCCGATGGACCGTCCCCACGGCGAAGGCCTGCCGCCCAAGACCGGCGGCGGCGAGGTGCGCCACATCGGGACCGAGGATTCCCGCGACCCGGGCATGTCCGGCGACGGCGATATCGGCGCCGACGTCCCAGGCGGCATGATCGGCGAGGGCGACGACGGCCGGGACGTCTGAGTTGGCGGCGAAGCTCCGCGGTCCTAGCTTCTGAGCATGCGGGCCTTCGCCGAGCTCCTGGACCGGCTGTCTCTGACGCCGTCGCGCAACGCCAAGCTGACGCTCGTCCGCGACTACCTGCGCGAGACGCCCGATCCGCACCGCGGCTGGGCGCTCGCGGCGCTCACCGGCGACCTCACCTTCTCGGCCGCCAAGCCAACCTTCATCCGCAAGGCCATCGAGGCGCGGATGGACCCCCAGCTGTTCTGGTGGTCCTACGATTATGTGGGCGACCTGGCCGAGGCCGTGTCGCTGTGCTGGCCCAGGCGTCCCGGCGCCAACCGCGAGCCCGACCTGGCCGAGGTGGTTGAGGGCCTGCGCACCGCCTCGCGCGCCGAGGTCCAGCGGCTGATCGAGGGCTGGCTGGACGCTTTGCCGGACCCGCGCGAACGCTGGGCCCTCCTGAAGCTGATGACGCGGGAGCTGCGCGTGGGCCTCACCGCGCGGCTGGCCAAGCGGGCGGCCGCCGAGATGGGCGGCGTCGACCCGGCCGAGATCGAGGAGCTGTGGCACGCGCTCC
>NZ_JAPSKZ010000012.1 GCF_031181185.1 Phenylobacterium sp.
CCGACTTCATGAGCGCCTCGGCCGAGGCGCTCATGAAGTCGGGATAGCCGAACCGCTCCATGACCAGCAGCATGCGCGCATAGCCGGTGACGCCCTCGCGCGTCAGCCACTCGCGCAGGACGGCTTCGTCGCGAGGCGCGACCTCGGCGACGTGGGCGTTCCAATGCGCCAGGTCGTGACCGGTTTGGCGTTCGAGCAGCCCTTCCATCCGGCTGCGGAAGTCGCCCCAGTCGCGCGCCTCGGCCATCGTGCTAGCGCCCCTTGAAGTCGGGCTTCCGCTTCTCGACGAAGGCGGCCATGCCCTCCTTCTGGTCCTCGAAGGCGAACAGCGAGTGGAACAGCCGCCGCTCGACCGCAACGCCGGTGGACAGCGTCGTCTCGTAGGCGGTGTTGACCAGTTCCTTGTTCATCATCACGGCCAGAGGCGACTGCGACGCGATCTTGGCGGCGGCGGCGAGCGCCTCGTCCAGCAGCTTGTCGGCCGGCACGACGCGGCTGACGAGGCCCGCGCGCTCGGCTTCGGCGGCGTCCATCATTCGGGCCGTCAGCATCATGTCCATGGCCTTGGACTTGCCGACGAAGCGGGTCAGCCGCTGGGTGCCGCCGATGCCCGGCATGACGCCCAGGTTGATCTCCGGCTGGCCGAACTTGGCTGTCTCGGCCGCGATGATGAAGTCGCACAGCATGGCCAGTTCGCAGCCGCCGCCCAGGGCGTAACCCGAGACCGCCGCGATGATCGGCTTGCGGAACTGCTCGATCCGGCGGGAGGCCGCCGTGAAGAAGTCCAGGCTGAACATCTGGGCGTAGGTCTTGTCCGACATCTCCTTGATGTCGGCGCCGGCGGCGAACGCGCGGTCCGAGCCGGTGATCACCAGGCAGCGCACGGCCTCGTCGGCCTCGGCGGCGTCCAGCGCCTGGGCCAGTTCACCCAGGAGGGTGCTGTTCAGCGCGTTCAGGGCGTCTGGCCGGTTCAGCCGGATCAGGGTGACGCCCGCGCTGGGGCTCTCGACGATCAGGGTCTCAAAGCTCATGGCCCGCTCCGTTCACGCTGGAGCCCGGACTTACGGCCCCGTGACGGAATAGCCAAGCGCCCGCAGCCGGGCCGGCACCCCGCCCGGGCCGATCAGGTGCCCCATACCGACGACGACGACGGTGCGGCCGCGGCCCTTCAGGCGCTGGTCGAGCCGGGCGGTCCAGCGGGCGTTTCGCTCGTCCACCAGCCGGCGGAACAGCAGCGGCGAGGCGCGGCGCAGCGGCTGCAGCGCCTCGCGGTCGATCATGTCCAGGTCGCCCGCGGCCCACGCCGCGACCAGCTTGTCGAACGCCTGCGGGTCCTCGTCCATCTCGCGCACGGTCTCGCGAAGCGACGCCAGCTGATCGGCCTCGGGCGCCTCGTCGAAAATGGCGAGTTGCTCAGCCGGGGTCTCCAGCGCCTGGCGGACGGCGCCCGCCGGGGCGGCGGCCTCGATCGCCTTCTCGACGCCATCCTGCAGGCCGGCGCCCGACCGGCGGAAGGCCGCGCCGGCCAGGGCCAGCTCGGCCAGCCAGGGCTCGAACCGGTCGAGCGCGGCCTTGTCCACCTTGTAGGCCTCGGCCACGCGTATCAGCCGGGCGGCGTCCTGCGGCGGCAGGCGGGCGAACAGCGACTGGCCGGGCGGCAGGACGCCCCGCTCGCCCGCCAGCCGCGCGCTCTCGCGCTCGACATCGGCGCCGGTCGGCAGCTCGAACCACAGGTCGTCGGCCGCCTTCAGAGCCGCCGTCAGCGCCGGCGGTCGCCAGGCGAGACCGGGCGGCAGGACGTGGACCGAGCCGAACAGCACCATTTCTGAATCGGCGTCCTTCACCACCCACACCGGCGGCTGGGCGGCGGCGGGCGCGGCGCAGGCGATCGCGGTCAGGTACGCGGCGAGCGGCAGGAGGCGTCTCATGCCTGCGTCATCGCTGGCAAACGGGGCAATAGAAGGTCGATCGCCCCGCCTGGACCTCCCGCGCGACCACGCCTTTGCAGCCCTCGTTCGGACACGGCCGGCCCTCGCCGTCGTAGACCCGGAAGCTGTGCTGGAAATAGCCGAGCGCGCCGTCGGCCTGGGCGTAGTCGCGCAGCGTGGAGCCGCCGGCCCGGATGGCCTCGCCCAGCACGTCGCGGATCGCCTGAACCAGCGGCGGGAGCTTGGCGGCGGCGATCTTCCCCGCGGGCTTGAACGGCGAGATGCGGGCGCGGTGCAGGGCCTCGCAGACATAGATGTTGCCCAGGCCCGCAACGATCCGCTGGTCCAGCAGCAGGGTCTTCGGGCCCTGCTTGCGGCCGGCGAAGGCCGCCTTCAGGCGGGCGGCGTCGAAGGCGTCCGACAGGGGTTCGGGCCCCAGCTCGGCGAACCACGGATGCAGGTGCATGGTGGCCGTGTTGACCAGCGCCATGTAGCCGAAGCGCCGCGGGTCGTAGTAGGTCACGCGGACGCCTTCCTCCGTCTCGAACAGCACATGAGCGTGCTTGGGGTCGGGATCCGGCGCGTAGTGGAACTGGCCGGGCCGTTCCTGTCCCTCCGGGCGGCTGATCTCGAACCGCCCGCTCATGCCCAGGTGCATCACCAGGGTGTCCTCCCGGTCGAGCCTGGCCAGCAGGTACTTCGCCTGCCGTTCCATCTTCACGACCGTGGCGCCGGTCAGGACCTGGACGAAGTTGTCGGGGAACGGGAAGCGCAGGTCCGGCCGGCGGGCTTCCACCCTCGCCAATCGGCGGCCCTCCAGCACCGGCGCCAGGCCGCCGCGGACCGTCTCCACTTCGGGCAATTCGGGCATGGGTCTTGGTTGGCACGCCATCGCTGGCGCGTCGATACCTGAACGGCTAAGACCCCGGCCATGACCGGACCCACCGCCACCTTCGGCTTTCGCGACGTCGACGCCCGCGAGAAGGCGGGCCTGGTGCGCGGCGTGTTCGACCGGGTCGCGCGCCGCTACGACCTGATGAACGACCTCATGAGCGGGGGCGTGCACCGGCTGTGGAAGGACGCCGTCGCCGCGCGTCTGAACCCGCAGCCGGGCGAGCTCATCCTGGACGTGGCGGGCGGCACCGGCGACATGGCCCGCCGCTTCGCGCGCATGGCCCGTCGCGCGCAGGAGCGGCGGGGCGGCGCCGACGCCCGGGTGTTCGTGGTCGACTACAACGCCGAGATGATCGCCGCCGGGCGCGAACGCGGCTTCGAGCCCGAGATCGCCTGGGCGGTCGGCGACGCCCAGAAGCTGCCGCTGCCCGACGCCTGCGCCGACGCCTATGTGATCAGCTTCGGCATCCGCAACGTCACCGACATCCCGGCCGCGCTGCGCGAGGCCCGCCGCGTGCTGAAGCCGGGCGGTCGGTTCCTGTGCCTGGAGTTCTCGCGTCCGACGACCGAGGCGCTGCGCAAAGCCTACGACGCCTACTCGTTCAAGGTGATCCCCGAGATCGGCGCGCGCGTAGCGGGCGACCGCGACAGCTACCAATACCTCGTCGAGAGCATTCGACGTTTTCCGGACCAGAAGCGTTTCGCGGCCATGATCTGCGAAGCGGGATTCAGCCAGGTGAGCTTCACGAACTTCACGGCCGGCGTGGCCGCGCTGCATACCGGGCGGGCGATCTGAGCCCATGGCCGGACCCGGAGCCTTCATCCGGCTGATCGGGGCCGGCTGGACCCTGGTCCGCAACGACGCCCTGCTGCCGCGCGAGCTGGATCCGCTCTACTCCTCGGGCGCACGGGCGCTGTCGCGGTTCCTGCGGGTGTTCGCCGGCCGCCAGGCGCGGAACGGCCGGCCGGGCGAGCGGCTGGCGCGCGCGCTCGAGCCGCTCGAGCCGGTGGCGATCAAGGTGGGCCAGCTGCTCTCCACCCGCGCCGACATCTTCGGGCGCCAGTTCGCCGAGGATCTTTCAAGATTGAAGGATCGCCTGCCGCCGTTCCCCACCGCGGTCGCGCGGGCGGAGGTGGAATATGCGCTGGGGCGGCCGATCGAGACCCTCTTCGCGACCTTCGGCGAGCCGGTGGCGGCTGCGTCGCTGGCCCAGGCGCACGAGGCGGTGCTGCTGGACGGCCGACGGGTGGCGGTGAAGGTGCTGCGCCCGGCCATCGCGCGCCGGGTGGCCGACGACGGCGAGGTGCTGTCGCTGGCCGCGCGCCTGGTCAACCGCTGGGTCCCGGCGGCGCGGCGGCTTGAGCCCCGGGCCTTCGCCGCCACCGTCATGCGGGCCACCGAGCTGGAGCTGGACCTCCGCCTCGAGGCCGCCGGCGCCGACGAACTCGGCGAGGTGATGGCCGAGGACGGGTACATGGCGGCCCCCGTCGTCGTCTGGGAAGGCGTCGGCAAGCGGGTGCTGACCATGGAGTGGGCCAAGGGCCGTCCGCTGTCGGACGAAGAGGCCCTGGCCGATCCGGCGCTCGACCGCAAGGCGCTCGCCGACAACCTGATCCGCGCGTTCCTGGCTCAGGCGCTGGACCACGGCGTCTTTCACGCCGACCTGCACGAAGGAAACCTGTTCGTGGCGCCGCCGGCGCAAATCACGGCGGTGGACTTCGGAATCATCGGCCGGCTGGGCGCCCCCGAGCGGCGCTACCTGGCCCAGATCCTGTGGGGCTTCCTGAACCGGGACTACGAGGAGATCGCCCGCATCCACTTCGAGGCGGGCTATGTGCCGGCCACCCACAGCGTGTCGGCCTTCGCCCAGGCGCTGCGGGCGGTGGGCGAGCCGATCTTCGGCCGCGCGGCCGCCGAGGTGCCGATGAGCCGGGTGCTGACCCAGCTGTTCGAGATCACCGCCCTTTTCGACATGCGCCTGCGGCCGGAACTGGTCCTCTTGCAGAAGACCATGATGACGGTCGAGGGCGTCGCCCGCCGCATCGACCCCGAGCACGACATCTGGGCCGCGTCGGACCCGGTGGTCCGCCGGTGGATCGCCCGCGAGCTGTCGCCCGCCACGCGGCTGAAGCGGCTGGCCGGCGAGGCCGAGATCGCGGTGCGCAACCTCGCCCGCCTGACCCAGGACCCGCCGACGCCCACCGCCGTGGCGGTGGTGGAGGAGCGCCGCGAAGGCTCGCCCCTCCTGTGGTTCGCCCTGGGGGCCCTGGTCTCAGGCGCCGCCTTCCTCGCCGGGATGGCGATCTAGGCGTCGTCGTCCTGCCGCTCGCGCCGGGCCGTCTGGCGCCCCGCCTGGCGCCTGGCTTCGCGGGCCTTCACCTCTTCCCAGTAGGCCATGCCCTCGTCAGGCTTGAACATCGTGCGCGGCGCGCCGTCCTTCGTCGCGATGGCGAAGACGTTGCCCTTGGGGTCGTAGAACAGTGTGTCGCCGTTCGCCCGGGTCAGCGTCAGCGTCCCCCGCGGCGGGTCTTCCACGAAGGCGTGCGCCTTTTTCACGAACTGATCCACCGTCGCGGCGCCGAAGGCCTCTCCGTTCCTCTGAAAGGCGCGCTCGGCGTTCGCTTCCGCCGAGTAGCGGCGGCTGGCCGACCACATGGGCTTGCCGTCGATCTGCTTCACCGGGTCGTTCCGGTGGTCGACCCGCGCCTCTTCCCGCGCCGTCGCCTCGCCATCGGTCTGCGGGACCGCCATCTGGGTTCCCGCCGCCTGGTGCTGGGTCACCGCCGAAGGGCCGTTGTCGCACGCCGTCAGCGCCACGGCGGCCACGCTGGCCGCCAGCGCCATCCTCACCCGAACCATCTCGTTCTCTCCGTCCAAAGCCGAGCTGGAACGAAGAGAGAACACAGCTGCGCCTGTTTGTCGAGTCCTCCGGCTTGGCCTACATGAAGACCCTCTTTCGCGAGGGGGCGTATGGCCTTGGACGAGAAGCGGGTGCTCCTGATCGTGGGGGGCGGGATCGCCGCCTACAAGGCGCTCGAGCTCACGCGGCTCCTGCGCAAGGCGGGCGTCGGCGTGCGGCCGATCCTGACGACGGCTGGCGCGGAGTTCGTCACGCCCCTGTCCCTCTCGGCGCTCGCCGAGGACAAGGTCTATTCCGAGCTCTTCTCGCTGACCGACGAGGCCGAGATGGGGCACATCGAGCTGTCGCGCTCGGCCGACCTCGTCGTCGTCGCGCCGGCCACCGCCGACCTGATGGCCAAGGCGGCGAATGGGATCGCGAACGACCTGGCGTCCACGACCCTGCTCGCCACCGACAAGCGGGTGCTGATGGCGCCGGCGATGAACGTCCGGATGTGGGAGCATCCCGCTACGCGCCGCAACCTGGAGACGCTCAAGGCCGACGGCGTGCTGTTCGTCGGTCCCGACGAGGGGGCCATGGCCTGCGGCGAGTACGGCCCCGGCCGCATGGCCGAGCCGCCGGCGATCTTCCAGGCGATCATGGATGCGCTGGCGGGCGCGGCCGCCCGACCGCTGGCCCGCCGCCGCGCCGTCGTGACGGCAGGACCGACCGCCGAGCCGATCGACCCGGTGCGGGTGCTGACCAACCGCAGCTCGGGCAAGCAGGGCTACGCCATCGCCCGCGCGCTGGCCGAGCTCGGGGCCGAGGTCACGCTGGTCAGCGGCCCCACGGCGCTCCCGGCCCCGGCGGGCGTGACGCGGGTCGGCGTCGAGACCGCCCGCGAGATGCTGGCGGCGTGCGAAGCCGCCCTTCCGGCCGACATCGCCGTCTGTGTGGCCGCGGTCGCCGACTGGCGGCCCGAGCGCGTCGGCGCGAGCAAGATCAAGAAGGGCTCAGACGGTCCGCCGCCAATCACCTTGACCGAGAACCCCGACATCCTGGCGACACTCAGCCAATCCCGGTCGCGGCCGACACTGGTGGTGGGCTTCGCCGCCGAGACCGACGACGTCGAGGCCCACGCCATGGCCAAGCTCGAGCGCAAGGGCTGCGACTGGATCGTCGCCAACGACGTCAGCGTCGAAGGCGTCATGGGCGGCGACCTGAACGCGGTGGCCATAGTCTCGAAGGGCGGAATCGAGCGATGGGAGCAGGCGCCGAAGGCCGAGGTGGCCCGACGGCTCGCCGCCCGCATCGCCGCCCATTTCTCTTAGGGAAGCCTGCAAGTGACCCCGACCGTCCCGATCCTGCGCCTGCCCCACGCCGAAGGCTTGCCGCTGCCGGCCTACGAGACCGCCCAGGCCGCCGGGATGGACCTGCGCGCCGCCGTCGCCGATGGGGAGACCCTGACGATCAAGCCGGGCGCACGCTTCGCCGTGCCGACGGGCTTCGCCTTCGCCCTGCCGGCCGGCTACGAGGCCCAGGTGCGGCCGCGCTCGGGCCTGGCTCTGAAGTCGGGCGTCACCTGCCTGAACTCGCCGGGCACCGTCGACGCCGACTACCGCGGCGAGGTGAAGGTGATCCTGGCCAACCTGGGCGCCGAGGACTTCCACATCCGCCGCGGCGACCGCATCGCCCAGCTGGTCATCGCGCCGGTGGTCCAGGCGGCGTGGCGCGAGGTGGACGCCTTGGACGAGACCGCCCGCGGCGCCGGCGGGTTCGGGTCCACCGGCGCGAAGTAGCCGCTACAGCGGCGGCGGCTGAAAGCCGCGGACGTTCTCGTCGATCGCCTGGGCGAGCGCGAGCAGCCGCCCGTCGCTTCCCGACGGCCCGATCAGCTGGGCGCCGACCGGCAGGCCACCGCCGGTGAACCCCGCCGGGACGCTGGTGGCCGGCAGGCGCAGCGCCGTCGCCAGCGCGATCCACTGCAGCATGCTGTTGTACGGCCGGGGCTTGCCGTCCGACCCCATAAGGCTGCGGCGCTGGAACGGCCGCAGGTCGTGCGGGAACGCCGGCACGGGCGCGATCGGGGCCAGGATCGCGTCGAAGCGCTCGAAGGCGCCGGCGATCTCATGGCGCAGGCGGGCGCGGACGGCGTCGGCCGCCAACCACTCGGTGTGCCGCGCGGTGTAGGCCAGGGTCATGGCCGCCACCGACAGGGGCCCTGCGCCGCGGCGCACCGCGAGCTTGGCCAGCGGCCGGGTCATCTCCATCGAGCGCAGCATGCGCGGCGGCAGGTCCTCGGCCAGCACGCCGCCCAGCAGGGTCTGGTACGCGCCCATCAGCTGGTTCACGTCCACGGGGCAGGGGATCGGCTCCACCTCGCAGCCGGCGGCGCGCAGCTCGGCGGCGAACTGCAGGACCACGTCGCGCACCTCGGGATCGAGGAAGAACGCCGGTTCCTCGACCCAGAGGCCGATCCGGACGGTCGCCAGGTCCGCCGGCGGGGCCTTCGGCGCCAGCGGCCCGTCCTCGAGCACGGACAGCAGCAGGCGCAGGTCCCGAGCCGACCGCGCCATGGGTCCCACGACGTTCAGGTCGCGCTCGGCGTACGAACCCGGCGTCGGCGGCACGTGCCCGCGCTGCGAGACCATCCCCCACGTCGGCTTGTGCGAGAAGACGCCGCAGAAGCTGGCCGGCACGCGCAAGCTGCCGCCGATGTCCGAGCCGATCTCGATGGGCGTGACGCGCGCGGCAAGCGCCGCCGCCGCCCCGCCGGAGGAGCCGCCCGGCGTGCGGGACGGGTCCCAGGGGTTGGCGGTGACGCCGTAGAGCCCGTTGGCGCTCTGCCAGTCCGCCGCCATCACCGGCACGTTGGTCTTGCCCCAGATGACCGCACCCGCCCGGCGGGCGAGGCTCACCACCGTCGCGTCCTCCGCCTGGCGCCGGCGCAGCTCGGCCAGGCCTGACGAGGCGGGCAGGCCGGCCACGTCGAAGGTGTCCTTCACGGTCATCGGCACGCCGGCCAAAGGGCCCAGCTGCAGCAGGTTCTTCGCCCGCTGGTCGTCCACCGCCCGGGCGCGGTCCAGCGACCGCTCGACATCGGCGGCCACCACGGCGTTCAGCTTGTCGTGCGTCTGTTCGTGGCGGGCCAGCGCCGCCTTCAGGAGCTCGACGGCCGAGACCCGCTTGGCGATCAGCGCCTGGGCCATGGCGGTCGCGTCGAGATCGAGGAGGTCGGTCACGCCTAGGCCTCCTTCAGGCCCAGCACGTCCTGCATGTCGTACTCGCCGGGCGGGCGGCCCGCGACCCAACGGGCGGCGGCCAACGCCCCGCGGGCGAAGAGCGTCCGATCGCGGGCCGAGTGGGACAGGGTCAAGATCTCGTCCTCGGCGGCGAACACCACGCTGTGCTCGCCCACCACGCCGCCGCCGCGGATGGCGGCGAAGCCGATCTCGCCCACCGGCCGCTCGCCGGTGATGCCTTCGCGGCTCTTGCGGGCGACCTGGGCCAGGCTGACGCCCCGGCCGTCCGCCGCCGCCGCGCCCAGCATCAGCGCCGCGCCCGAAGGGGCGTCCACCTTGCGGCGGTGGTGGGCCTCGACGATCTCTATGTCCCAGGCGTCGGGCGGCAGGGCGCGGGCGGCGCGCGTCACCAGCCCCATCAGCATGTTGAGGCCCAGGGAGAAGTTGCCGGCGCGCACGATGGGGATCGCCTTCGCGGCCTCGCCGATGGCCGAGAGCTGGGCGCCGTCGAAGCCGGTCGAGCCGATGACCAGGGCCTTGCCGGCCGCGGCGACCTTGGGCGCGAGCTCGGCCGAGGCGGCGGCGATGGTGAAGTCGATGATCACGTCGCAGGCCGCGATGGCTTCGTCGGCGGAGACGAGGCCCTCGCCGGACGCGCCGGGCCGGTCGAAGCGGCCCGCCAGCTGGAAGGCGGGATCGTCGGCCAGGGCGGCGGTCACCACCTTGCCCATGCGGCCCAGCGCGCCGGCGATGGCGATCCTGATGACGTCGGCCACGACCCCTCCCGCGAAACGTGGCCGGAGACTCACGCGAGCCGGGGCGCGGGGTCAAGCGCAGGGAGCGGGAGCGCCGCGACTATATCCCCCGCGGCGCTCCCTCCGGGCCGCCGCCGGGGACGGCGGCGGCGTCGGACCTCACGCGGCCATGCGGTACTCGGCGAACTCCTCGCCCAGCGCCCGGGCGACCGCCGGTCGCGCACGCAGGCGGTCCCGGTACGCGACTACGGCCGGATAGGCGTCCAGGTCGAACTTCACGAACTGGGCCCAGTTCAGCACCGCGGCCAGGTAGGCGTCGGCCACGCTGAACTCGTCCAGCAACCACTCCCGGCCGGTCAGGTGCTCGTCCAGGTGAGCGAAGCGTTCGGCCCCCGCTTCCCGCGCCAGCGCCTTCGCCGCTTCGTCCGCCTTAGGGGTGAGCAGCGGGTCGAAGACCTTCTTGTGCAGCTCGGCCCCGATGAAGCTCAGCCACTGCTGCAGGCGGTATCGCTGGAAGCCCTGCGGCGCCAGCTTGGCGGCGGGATGCGCGTCGGCGATGTACTGCAGCACTGCGGCGTTCTCGGTCAGCACCTCGCCCTCGGGCGTGCGGATCGCGGGCACCAGGCCTTTGGGGTTGACGGCGCGGTAGTCGCCGCCATCGGCGGTGCGGCCGCTTTTGGTGTCCACGCGGTGGAAGCGGGCGTCGGCGCCGGCCTCGTAGAGGGCGATGCGACTGGCCAGCGAGCAGGCCAGCGGGGAATAGTAGACGTCCATTGGGGAGGCTCCGTCCTTCTCGAGGGTGGAATTTCCATACCGTTTCGCACAAAATAGCGACGGTCAAGGATTGTTTGCGAAATGGTACAGAAAGAGGCGCGCCCCCGCGGCAGGCCCCGCAGCTTCGATCCGAACGTGGTGCTCGACAAAGCCCGCGCCGTGTTCTGGAACCAGGGCTATGCGGCGACCTCGCTGGACGACCTGGCCGCCGCCACCGGTCTGAACCGGCCCAGCCTCTATGCCGCCTTCGGAGACAAGCGGGCGCTGTACCTGGCGGCTCTGGGCCGCTCGCGCGACGAGGCGCTGACCGCGATGGGCAGGGCGCTGGCGACGGATGCGCCGCTGGGGTCGCTGATGGGCCGGATCCTGGAGCGGACGGTGGAGGTCTACCGATCGGGCGAGGTGGCCCAGCGCGGCTGCTTCCTGATCGGCACGGCCGTCACCCAGGCCGTCGAGGACGCCGAGATCCGCGAGCTGGTCGCCGACTTCATCGCCCGGACCGAGAAGGTGTTCCGCGACCGCTTCGAGGCGGCGGCGGACGAGCTGGCGCCGGGGGTGCAGCCGGGCGCGGCTGCGACGATGATCACCGCCACCATGCACACCCTGGCGATCCGCGCCCGCACCGGCGCCGACGGCGCCGAGCTGAAGCGGGTCGCCGACGCGGCGCTGGGGATGATCCTGCGCGCCTAGAGAAAAGGCGGTCGCGTCGCCGCGACCGCCTTTCCCACCATCGTCCCTCGAGGGGGTACTATTTCTTCAACATCGACTGGATCTCGGCCTGGGTGGCGTTGATCGTGGCGGCGCCGTCCGCGACGCCCAGGTTCGAGGCGTCCACGGCGAAGGTCTCGGCGCCCATCTTGATGGTGGCCATGGTCTTGCCGCCCTCGCTTTTGACGTCGCTGACCTGGCCGATGCTGGCCCCGGTCTTGTCCTTGACCGTCATGCCCGCCGTGACGCTGGCGTTGGCGCCTGCCGAGGCCGCGCTAGGCGCGGCGGCGTCCGTCGAGGCGCCGGCGCTCGTTCCGGCCGCAGCGCCCGTCGTGGCGCCGGTGGTCGCACCCGCCCGGGCGTCGGTCGAGGCGCCGGCCGGCGGAGCGGTGGAGCCGGAAGTCGTCTGCGCAAAGGCGGGGGCGGCAAGGCCCAGCGCCGCGATGGCCGCGGCGGCGGAAAGGAGTTGTCTCATAGGCATGCTCCATGGGCGCCCCCACACCCCTGCGAGGGCGAAAACTTGCCGGGCGCTGGAAGGTTCCCGCTGCACGCGTTTTTGTTCGAGGCAAATGTTTCCCTTGGGGAAGGTTGTTTGTGGCGCAGCCGCTCTATAGGTTGCGCGCCTTCCTGTATCCGCGCCCAACCGGGGGTCCGCCGCGCGCATGAGCGACGCCGAAAAACGCACCTTCACCGACGAGGAGGCCCTGAGCTTCCACCGCCTGCCCCGCCCCGGGAAGATCGCCATCGCGGCGACCAAGCCGATGGCGACGCAGCGGGACCTCTCCCTCGCCTATTCGCCGGGCGTCGCCGTGCCGGTGCTGAAGATCGCCGAGAATCCGGAGGCCGCCTACGACTACACGTCGAAAGGCAACCTGGTGGCCGTGATCTCGAACGGCACCGCCATCCTGGGCCTGGGCGATCTGGGCGCGCTGGCGTCCAAGCCGGTCATGGAGGGCAAGGGCGTCCTCTTCAAGCGCTTCGCCGACGTGGATGCCATCGACGTCGAGGTGGCCTCCAAGGACGCCGACGAGATCATCACGGTCGTGAAGAACATCGGCCTGACCTACGGCGGCATCAACCTCGAGGACATCAAGAGCCCCGAGTGCTTTCGGATCGAGACCGAGCTGCAGGAGCTGCTCGACATCCCGGTCTTCCACGACGACCAGCACGGCACCGCCATCATTTCGGCCGCCGGCCTGATCAACGCCTGCCACATCACCGGCCGCGACCTGAAGGACGTAAAGGTGGTGCTGAACGGCCCCGGCGCGGCGGG
This sequence comes from Phenylobacterium sp., assembly GCF_031181185.1. Taxonomy (GTDB): domain Bacteria; phylum Pseudomonadota; class Alphaproteobacteria; order Caulobacterales; family Caulobacteraceae; genus Phenylobacterium. The sequence goes on from NZ_JAPSKZ010000012.1 coordinate 12,415, forward strand.
CATCGCCACCCTGGAGCTGATCAAGGCGATGGGCGTGCCGCACCAGAACGTCATCGCGGTGGACCGGAAGGGCGTGCTCTACCGCGGCCGCACCGAGGACATGAACCAGTGGAAGTCGGCTCATGCGGTCGACACCGACAAGCGGACCCTGGCCGAGGCGCTGGAAGGCGCCGACGTCTTCATCGGGCTGTCGGCGAAGGGCGCGCTGTCGGGCGAACTGGTGAAGACCATGGCGCCGAAGCCGATCATCTTCGCCATGGCCAATCCGGATCCGGAGATCACGCCGGAAGAGGTCTACGCCGTCCGCCCCGACGCCATCGTCGCCACCGGCCGCAGCGACTATCCGAACCAGGTGAACAACGTCCTGGGCTTCCCTTACATCTTCCGCGGCGCGCTGGATGTGCGGGCCCGGCGGGTGAACATGGAGATGAAGATCGCCTGCGCGAACGCGCTGGCGCAGCTGGCCCGCGAGGACGTGCCCGACGAGGTGGCCGCCGCCTACCACGGCACGCAGCTGAAGTTCGGCCCGGAATACATCATCCCGACCCCGTTCGACCCGCGGCTCATCTGGTACATCCCGCCCTTCGTCGCCCAGGCGGCGATGGACACCGGCGTGGCCCGTAAGCCCATCGAGGACATGGACGCCTACCGCGCGGCCCTGGCCCAGCGGCTCGATCCGACGGCGGCCTTCCTGCAGAAGCTGCAGGGCGCGGTGCTGTCGGGGCCGAAGAAGAAGATCGTCTTCGCCGAGGGGGAGGAGCCCAGCGTCATCCGCGCCGCCTACGCCTTCCAGACCGCGGGCCTGGGCCAAGCCATCCTGGTCGGCCGCGAGGACCTGGTGCACGAGAACATGCGCCAGGTCGGCCTCGACCCCGCCGAGGCGAAGCTCGAGGTGATCAATGCCCGGGTCTCGCACTGGAACGAGGCGTTCGTCGACAACCTCTACGCCCGCCTGCAGCGCGAGGGTTACCTGCGCCGCGACGTGCAGCGCCTCATCAACCAGGACCGCAACGCCTTCGGCGCCTCGCTGGTCGCCCTGGGCCACGCCGACGGCCTGGTGACTGGCGTCACCCGCGCCTACGACCAGGTGCTGGAGGAGGTGCTGCGCGTCATCGATCCGGCGCCCGACGGCCGGATCATCGGCATGAGCGTGGTCCTGGCCAAGGGCCGCACGCTGTTCATCGCCGACACCAACGTCACCGAAATGCCCGAGGCCGAGGACCTTGTGGAGATCGCCATCGAGGCGGCCCGCGCGGTGAAGACCCTGGGCTACAAGCCGCGCGTCGCCTTCTTGAGCTACTCCGCCTTCGGCAACCCGATGGGCGAACGCTCCGAGAAGCTGCGCGAGGCTGTCGCGATGCTGGACGAGATGGACGGCGTCGACTTCGAGTACGAGGGCGAGATGCCGCCAGAGCTGGCGCTGGAGCCAGAGCGGCGCGGCAACTACCCCTTCATGCGCCTGTCCGGGCCGGCCAATGTGCTGATCATGCCGGCCATCCACTCGGCGGCCATCTCGACGGCGCTGCTGAAGTCGATGGGCGGGGCCACGGTGATCGGCCCGATCCTGCTGGGCCTGTCGCGGCCGGTGCAGATCTGCCCGCTGTCGGCCTCGGTGTCGCGCATCCTCCAGCAGGCGACCGTCTGCGCCTACGACCGGCCGCTGGCCGAGGTCGAGGTGTGATGCGCCGTCGCGTCCGCGAGTTCGTCTAGGGATCGTGCGCCGCAACGGGGAGCGGGCGATCCGTCGCCCGTCCCCGCAAAAGGAGCATGATCCGTGACCTGGCCCAGTAGCCCACCTTCTTCTCTGGGAATCGACTTCGGGACCACCAACACCGTCCTTGCGTTGGCAGGCCACGACGGTCCTGCCGAGCTCGTCCGGTTTCCCGCACCGGAAGGAGACCTGTTCGCCTTCCGCAGCTGCCTGTCGTTCTACGCCCCGCCCGACCTGCCGCAGGAGCGGACCATCGCGGCCGGGCCGTGGGCCATCGAAGCCTATGTGGAGGACCCGGCCGAGACCCGGTTCATCCAGAGCTTCAAGAGCTTCGCCGCCCAGGCCAGCTTCACCGAGACCCAGATCCTGGAGCGGCGGTACCGCTTCGAGGACCTGCTCTCGACGTTCCTGCTGAAGGTCCGCGACTACGCCGGCGAGACGCTGGGGGAAATCCCCGAGCGGGTGATCGTCGGCCGCCCCGTGAGCTTCGTGGGCGCCGACCCGGACGAACAGCTGGCGCTCTCGCGCTACGAGACCGCGTTCAAGCGCATGGGCGTGCGCGAAGTGCTCTACGCCTACGAGCCGGTCGGCGCGGCCTTCTTCTTCGCCCGCGAGCTGGACCATGACGCCACCGTGCTGGTCGGCGACTTCGGCGGCGGCACCTCCGACTTCTCGATCATCCGCTTCGAACGCCAGGCCGGCGTTCTGCGGGCGACGCCGCTCGGCCGCGCGGGCGTCGGCGTGGCCGGCGACGCCTTCGACTACCGGATCATCGACCGGCTGGTCTCGCCGAGGCTGGGCAAGGGCTCGTCCTACCGTTCGTTCGGCAAGGTGCTGCCGGTGCCCAATCGCTGGTACTCGGCCTTCGCCCGCTGGGACCAGCTCGCCCTGATGCGCGCCAGCCGCGACATGCGCGAGATCCGCAAGCTGGCCCGCGACGCGGTCGAACCCGAAAAGATCGAGCGACTGATCGAGGTGCTGGACGAGAACTACGGCTACCGGCTCTACCGCGCGGTCTCGAAGCTGAAGGAGACGCTGTCCTTCGAGGCCGACGCCGAGTTCCGGTTCGAGGCGGGCTCCATCGACATCGCGGCCCCCGTGGCGCGCCGCGAGTTCGAGGGCTGGATCGCCCCCGAACTCGGGCTGATCGAGCAGGCCGTCGACCGCGCCCTGGCCAACGCCCATCTGCCGGCCGAGGGAGTCGATCGGGTGTTCCTCACCGGCGGCTCGTCGCTGGTGCCGGCGGTCCGGGCGATCTTCCACCGCCGCTTCCCCGCCGACCGGATCGAGAGCGGCGCCGAACTGGAGTCGATCGCCTCGGGCCTGGCGCTGATGGGGCGCGAGCCCGACCTCAGCGCGTGGACGATGCGGGCTTCCTGAGGGTCGGGCTTTCCAGGTCGAGCTCGGCGGCCGGCACGACCTCCAGGTTCGGCAGCCGCTGCTTCAGGCCGGCCGAGAAGGCCTTGGCGTCGCCGGCGACGATGACGCTGGACTGGGCCGGGTCGAACACCCGTCGCGCGAAGTCCTGCACCTGGCTGGCCTGCACCGCCTCCACCTTCCGGGTGTAGAGCGCCACCTCGTCCAGCGGCACGCCGTAGAGGGCGAAGCCGCCCAGGATGTCGGCCAGTCCGCCCGAGGTGGCCAGCTCCCGGCCGAAGCTGCCGACCAGCACCGACTTGCGCGCCTTCAGCTCGTCGGCCGAAGCGGGCTCGGCGGCGAGCTTGGTCATCTCGGCCTTGATCAGGTCCAGCACCTCGGGCGCGGACTCGTTCTTGGTCTGGGCCGAGGCCCGGAACGAGCCGGTTGTGCGCGCCGTCGAGAGGCTGGCGCGGGCGCCGTACGAGAGGCCGCGCTTGATGCGGATCTCCTGGTTCAGGCGGGCGGAATAGCCGCCGCCCAGAACGGTGGAGGCCACGATGCCGGGATAGTAGGCCGGGTCCGTGCGCGGGATCGCGGGCTTCACGACGTTGACCGACGCCTGTCCCGTGCCGGGCAGGTCGATGGCCACGGCGCGCGGCTTCACGCTGGGCTGGATCGTCGGAGCGGCGGCAAGCGGCGCGGCGGGCTTGGCCCAGTCGCCGAACGCCCGCTCTGCGAGGGCGAAGCCCTGCTCGGGCGTGACGTCCCCGGTCAGCACCAGGACGGCGTTGTCCGGCCGGTACCAGGCGCGGTGGATGGCCGACAGGTGCTCCGGTTTCAGCTTCGTCAGCGAGTCCGGCGAGCCCTGCGGCGGGTGGCCAAACGGCGTGCCGCCGTAGACCACCGGCGCCGTGGCGAACCCGGCGAGGCTGCCCGGTTGCTGGAAGGCGACCTGCAGTCCGTCCAGGGCCTGTTGCCGCTGGCGCTCCAGCTCCTCGGCGGCGAAGGCGGGGTTCTTCGCCACGTCGGCCATGATCTCCAGCGCGGGGACCAACTTGTCGGGCATGACGTTCAGCGTGACCGACGAGGCCTCGAGGCTGGCGCCGGCGCTCAGCGTGGCGCCAAGCGCTTCGGTCTGGCTGGCGATCTGCTGGGCCGAGCGCGTCTTCGTCCCTTCGGTGAGCATGCCGGCGGTCATGGCCGCGGCCCCGGACAGGCCCTGCGGATCGGCCCAGGCGCCGGTCTTCACCGTCAGGTCGGCGGTGACCAGCGGCAGGTCCGACGAGCGGGCGACGATCACCCGCAGGCCGTTGGCGAGCGTCCGCTCGGCGGGTTTCGGCAGCGTCGGCTGCAGCGGCTCGCCCAGAGCCGGCGGCTTCACGCGCTGCGCTTCGGGCGCCAGCGTGAAGACGGGACCTTCGTACTTGGCCACGGTCTTGGGCGGGGCGGACTTCGGCGGCTCGGTCTGGCCCGCCGGACGCTCGGACTCCGCGCGGTAGCGGATGGTCATCCGCTTGTCGTCAGCCAGGTACTTCTGCGCCACGCGCTGGACATCCGCCGCGGTGACAGCCTGCAGCTCGGCCAACACGGTGTTCGCCTTGGCCGCGTCGCCGGTCAGCATCAGCATCTGGCCCAGCGCAAAGGCGCGGCCGTCGATGGTCTCGCGCTCGCGCAGCTGGCCGGCGATCAGTTCGTTCTTGGCCTCGGCGAGTTCGGCGGCGCTGGGCGGCGCGTCGCGCAGCCGCTTCACCTCGGCCAGCAAGGCCGCCTCGCCCTCCTGGATGGTGTGGCCGCTGGCCATCACCGCGCCCACCATGAACAGGCCCGGGTCCTGCGGCAGGTCGGCGTTGGACATCGCCTCGGCGGCGATCTGCTTCTCATAGACCAGGCTGTTGTAGAGCCTCGACGACTTGCCCGCCGACAGGATGGCGTCCAGCACCATCAGCGCCGGCGCGTCCGGATGGGCGGCGTCCGTCGCCTGCCAGGTGATCGCCACCGCCGGCAGCGGCACGTTGGGGCCGTAGCCTTCGAAGACGCCCGCTTTGGTGCGCGGCGGCTCCTTGGCGGTGACGCGCGGCATCGGCTGGGCGGGGCGCTTCAGCGGCCCGAAGTACTTGTCGACCCAGGCGTTGAGCTGGGCCTCGTCGAAGTTGCCGACGACGATCAGGGCCGCATTGTCGGGGCGGTACCAGGTCTGATGGAAGGCCCGCACGTCGTCGATGGTGGCGGCGTCCAGCTCCTCGATGTTGCCGATGCCCGGGCGCTTGTACGGGTGAACCGAGTAGCTGGCCTGCGGCACATAGAGGCCGAACAGCCGGCCGTACGGCTGGCTGAGGTAATTCTGCCGGAACTCCTCCTTCACGACGTCGCGCTCGGACTTGAAGGTGGCCTCGTCGACGACCAGCGACGACAGCCGCTCGGCCTCGACCCACAGCAGGCGCTCCAGGTGGTTGGCCGGCACCACCTCGTAGTAGTTCGTGAAGTCGTCCCAGGTGGAGGCGTTGTTGAAGCCGCCCACGTCCTCGGTCATCCGGTCGATGGTCTCGGCCGGCATGTTGCGCGTGGCCTTGAACATCATGTGCTCGAACAGGTGCGCGAAGCCCGAACGGCCCTGCGGGTCGTCCTTCGAGCCCACGCCGTACCAGACCTGGACGGTGACGTTCGGCGTCGCCTTGTCCAGCGAGGTGAAGACCTTCAGCCCGTTCGGGAGCGTGCGCTGCTTGAAGGCGATCGGCGGAACCTCGGCCGCGGCCGCCGTGGGCCGCGTCTGGGCGAGCGCGGCGGGCGCAAGGGCGGTGGTCGCGAGAAGCAGGCCGAGGGCGGCGGCGCGGGCGGTGCGGAGCATGGACGGTCCGGATCAGAGATGACGAGCCCGAACACCTAGCATCCCGCGCCGCCCGCGGAAGCTTACGAGATTGTCACGCGCCGGTTACGCCGCCGCCTGCTGGCCGCGCAGGTACGCGACTAGGCCGAAGAACCGCTCGAACACCGGAGCGAAGTGCGGCCGCGCCTGCATCCGGGCAAGCCACGCCTGGATGTTCGGATAGGGCGCAAAGTCGTAGGCGGCGAGCTCGCCCAGCAGGACGTACGAGACGCCCAGGTAGTCGGCGAGCGTGATTTCGGAACCGCAGAGATAGTCCCGGCCGGCCAGCATGTGCTGGTCCAGCACCTTCAGCCAGCGCGGCGCGTGGTCGGCGCCGTAGGCCATCAGCGCCTGGGTCAGCTCAGGCGGCGCGCCGTGCGGCACGCCAATGTTCGGGTAGCAGACCATCAGGCAGAAGTACGCGTGGAACTGGGTCGAGAACCACGAGATGGCCTCGTCCACCCGGGCGCGACCCTGCAGATCGGTCGGATACGCGCCGGAGCCGGCCTTGCGGGCCAGATACTTCAGGATCGCCGCGCTCTCGCCCAGCTTGAAGTCGCCATCGACCAGGAAGGGCACAATGCCGTTCGGGTTCAGCGCCAGGTAGTCCGGTTCCAGGTGGCCGCCGGCCATCAGGTCCACGTGCACGATCTCAACCGGCAGCTCGTGTTCGGCGATGAACAGCAGCACAGGCCTGGAGGTGGTGGAGATCGGGTCGCAGTAGAGCTTCATGGCGCCTTCACGGGAATTTGGCCGCCGAGGTTCGACGATCGTGGTTCTGTAGGAAGCGCCGGGGAGTACCTATGTCACGGCCAAGGTGCAATCTGCGTCCTTGCAGCGAGGTTCTGCACAACTGCAGAGTAGGCTCATGTACGACTGGAACGACCTGAAGGCCTTCCTGGCGGTCGCCCGCGGCGGCTCGACCCTGGCGGCGGCCAAGGCGATGGGCGTCAACCAGACCACGGTGGCGCGCCGGATCGAGAGTCTGGAAGCCGCGCTTGGCCTGAAGCTGTTCGAGCGCGGCCAGAGCGGCAGCCGCCTGACCTACGCCGGCCAGGACCTGGTGGGCGAGGCCGAACGCGTGGAGCAGGCCGCCGACCGGTTCGCCAACCGCGCGGCGGGCCACCAGCGCGGCATGGCCGGAACCATTCGGGTCACCGCCACCGAACTCCTGGCCAACCTGCTGCTGATGCCGGGCTTGGCCGAATTCCGCCGCAAGCATCCCGAGGTGCAGGTGGACCTGATCGTCACCGACCGGCCGCTGGACCTGCAGGCCGGCGAGGCCGACGTGGCGATCCGTTCGAGCGTGACCCTGGCGACCTCGGACCTGATCTCGCGCAAGCTGATGGACCACGACTTCGCGCTCTACTGCAGCCGCGACTACGCCGCCCGTCGCGGCCTGCCGACGCCCGAGACCCTGAAGGATCACGACCTGATCGGCGGCGAGATGGAGATGGCCGAGGGTCCTGGCATGGGGTGGATGTTCCGCGCCGCTGGCGGCAAGGCGCCCGTCACCCGGTCGAACACGCTGAACAACCTGCTGCACGCCATCAAGGCCGGCCTGGGGGTGGCGCCGATGGCTTGCCAGGCGGCCGACGCCGACCGCGACCTGGTGCGGTGCTCGGGCGAGATCGAGGAGGCGCGGGGCTCATCGTGGCTGCTGACCCGCCGCGAGCTGAAGGACACGCCGCGCGTCCGGGCCTTCATCGACTTCATCGTTCCCTACCTGCAGCAGCAGAGCAGGCTGCAGCTCGAGCACGGCCGCCGCATGCAGGCGCAGGCCGCCGCCAACGACCTGCACGCCGTCGGCCGCGCCGGCGAGGCGGCCAGCTAGTCCTCGAACACGTCGCCCCAGCCCAGCCGGCGGGCCTTGGCGTAGGCGGCCTTCTCGCGGCGGCCGACGAAGCGGGTCTGCGCGCCTTCGGGGCCGCACAGGCGCAGCTCGATGCCCGGCTTGCCGGCGCGCGGCGGCGTCAGCACCCGCGCCCGGCGCGTCTCGGCCGCCACCGTGGGACGGGCCGCCAGCAGATAGGCGAACTTCTCGTCCTCGAACGGCAGCTCGGCGCCCTTGGCTAGGCGGTGGTCGCGTGAGCGGGGCAGGCGCACGCTGAAGTGACACCAGTCGGGGCCCGTCAGCGGGCAGGCGGCGTGGTGCGGGCAGGGCGCCAGGATCGCCGCCCCTTCGTCGATCAGCGCGTCCCGCGCCTTGAGCAGCCGGGCGAAGCCGGCCGGCGTGCCGGGCTCGACAAGCGCCAGCACGCCCTCGCAGGCGGTCCAGAGCCGGCGGACCAGCGGTCCCTGTGCGGGGTCCGGTATCTCCGCCAGCGCATAGCTCGCCATGACCAGGTCGGCGGCCGGCAGCTCGGCGGCGGCGGTCAGGTCCGCGCGGCGCGCGTCGGCCTGGCGCAGCGCCTCGGGCCCGGCCTGCGCCAGCCGGTCGGCCAGCGCCAAGAAGGGCGCGCTGGCGTCCAGCCAGGTCACCGTGCCGATGTCCGGAAAGGCCTCCAGCGCCGCCCAGCTCCCGCCGCCGGGTCCTGCGCCCGCGTCCAACAGACGGGCCGGCGCGAAGTCGGGCGCCATCCGGCGCGCCTCGGCGAAGACCGCGGCGCAGGCGGCGTAGGTGGCCGGCAGGCGGGCCAGCGCATAGGCGAGCGCGTCCTCGGGCCCTCGGATCGCACGCGCCGAGGTGCCGCCGGAGCGGTAGGCGGCGGTGGTCGCGGCCGTCCGCTCGGCGAGTCCCTTGCGGGACACGCCTTCCAGCTCGCGCGCGATGGCGGCCTTCAGCGGCGGCGGCAGGTCAGGCGACAGCTTCGGTCTGGGTCTTGAGGATCTCGTCGATCACCGCGGGGTCTTCCAGGCCCGCGACATCGCCTGCCGGCTGGCCCTCGGCGATGCGCTGCAGGATTGGCCGCACGATCTCGCCCGCCGCCGTGCGCGGCAGGCGGCCGAAGTGGATGAACCCCGGGACTGCGCCCTCGCCCAGCTCCCGCCGCAGCATGGCGCGGATGTCGGCCCGCATGATGTCGGTCGGCTGGAAGCCGCGCTCCAGGGTCAGGAACAGGGCCAGGCCCCTGGCGCCGGCGTCCAGCACCACGGCTTCGGCCACCGGCGCATTCTTGATCAGCAGCTGCTCGACGTCGGCGGCGGGGAACACCTTGCCGCCCACGTAGATCACGTCCGTCTGGGTCCGCGCGGCGCGGTTCTTCACCAGGTCGTCGACGACCGCGGGGTCGGCCAGCGTCGAGGTGTCGCCCAGGTTCGACAGGTCGTCCTCGGCGATCTTGCGCAGGATGCGGCGCATGATCTTGCCCGACCGCGTCTTGGGCAGGCCGGGCGCGAACTGGATGACGTCGGGCGCGGCGAACGGCCCGATCTCCCGCCGCACATGGCCGCGCAGGTCCACCTGCAGGATCTCCGAGGCCTCGACGCCCACCTTCAAGGTCACGAAGCAGTAGATGCCCTGGCCCTTGATCTCGTGCGGATAGCCCACGACCGCGGCCTCGGCGACGGCGTCATGGCCGACGAGGGCGCTCTCGATCTCGGCGGTGCCCAGGCGATGGCCCGAGACGTTGATCACGTCGTCCACCCGGCCGGTGATCCAGTAGTAGCCGTCCTCGTCCCGGCGCGCGCCGTCCCCGGTGAAGTACTTGCCGGGATAGGTCGTGAAATAGGTGTCGATGAAGCGCTGGTGGTCGCCATAGACGGTGCGCATCTGGCCAGGCCAGCTGTCGGTCAGGCACAGGTTGCCCGAGGTCGCGCCGTCCAGCGGCTTGCCGTCGGCGTCGACCAGCTGCGGCTTGATCCCCGGCAACGGCTGGGCGCAGGAGCCGGGCTTCAGCGCATGCGCGCCTGGCAGCGGGCTCATCAGACAGGCGCCCGTCTCGGTCTGCCACCAGGTGTCGACAATCGGGCAGCGGCCCTCGCCCACCACCCGGTGGTACCAGCGCCAGGCTTCCGGATTGATCGGTTCGCCCACGGTGCCCAGCAGTCGGATGGTGTGGCGGCTGGCCTTCCTCACCGGCTCCTCGCCCTCGCGCATCAGGGCGCGGATGGCCGTGGGCGCGGTGTAGAAGATCTCGACCTTGTGCTTGTCGCAGACCTCCCAGAAGCGCGACGAGGTCGGGAAGTTCGGCACGCCTTCGAAGATCAGGGTCGTGGCGCCGTTCGCGAGGGGGCCATAGACGACGTAGCTGTGGCCGGTCACCCAGCCCACGTCGGCGGTGCACCAGAAGATCTCGCCCGGCCGGTAGTCGAACACGACCTCATGGGTCCAGCTGGCCCAGGCCAGGTAGCCGCCGGTGGTGTGCAGCACGCCCTTCGGCTTCCCCGTCGAGCCCGACGTGTAGAGGATGAACAGCGGGTCCTCGGCGTTCATAGGCTCCGGGTCGCAGGTGTCCGGGACGGTGTTCTTCAGGTCGCCGAAATAGACGTCACGGCCCTCCACCATCGGAACCTCTGTGGGCGTGCGCCGCACGACGATCACGTCGGTGACGCCCGGGCAGGACTTCAGCGCCTCGTCCACATTGGCCTTCAGCGGCACGACCTTGCCGCCCCGCAGACCCTCGTTGGCGGTGATGACGATCTTGGAGTCGCAGTCCTGGATGCGGCCGGCGAGGCTGTCGGGCGAGAAGCCGCCGAACACGACCGAATGCACTGCCCCGATCCGCGCACAGGCCAGCATGGCGGCGGCCGCGGCCGGGATCATCGGCAGGTAGATGGTGACCCGGTCGCCCTTCTTGACGCCCTTCATCTTCAGGACGTTCGCCCAGCGGCACACCAGGGCCAGCAGCTGCTTGTACGTCAGGGCGTCATACGACTGGCCGTCGTCGCTCTCCCAGATGACCGCGATCTGATCGCCGCGCTCCGGGATGTGGCGGTCCAGGCAGTTCACCGAGACGTTCAGCACGCCGTCGGCGAACCAGCGGATGCGGAAGTCATCCTTGTCGAACGAGACGTCCTTCACCTGGGTGAAGGGCGTGATCCAGTCCAGCCGTCGGCCGATGTCGCCCCAGAAGCCGTCGGGATCCTCGTCCGCCCGCTTGCATGCGGCGGCGTAGCCCGCGGCGTCCAGATGGGCGCGCTTGGCCCATTCCGCGGGAACCGGGAAAACCTCGCCGTCCGACATGCTGACGCTCCTCACACGCGACCGATGCAGGACGAGTATGCGGAGTGACCCCCCTCACGCAACACGCCGCAGGGGATAACGCCTCGGCCAAGCTTGCCGTGACTCAGCGCCGCCGGCATTTTCCGCCGATGCTTCGATCGGGTGCGGTGGTGGCGCTGGGGGCGCTGGCTTTGGCTTTGGGCGGCTGCGAGGGCCGCGCCAAGGCCGATGCCGCCGCGAGCGCCGAGCGCCTGCTGGCGGCTGCGCAGGCTGGCGACCGCGTCGCGTTCGAGGCCGAGATCGACCGCGACGCCGTGCGCGAGGACGTCCGGCGTCAGCTGGTCGAGCTGGCCCGCGGCCAGGGGCTTGAGGTCGATGGCGGGCCGTCCGAGTTCGCCCTGGACCGGATGATCAGCCCCGACGCCTTCCACGTCGTGCGCTCCCAAGACGAAGAGCCCCTCAAGGCGCGGATGAAGGTCGCGGACGGCAAGGTCTGCCTGCCGGCGGACGACGCCGCCGACCGATGCCTGCTCACCTTCGGCAAGAGCGACAAACGCTGGCGTCTCGTGGGGATGCAGGCCATGGGTCTGACCATCCAGGTCGCCGAGGCGGGCGACTAGACGACGAGGCCGTCATGCTGCTGCACCTTTCCACCTGGGCCGAGATCGAGGCCTTCCTTGCGCGTTCGAAGACGGTGGTCGTCCCGATTGGCTCGAACGAGCAGCATGGCCCCACCGGGCTGCTTGGCACCGACTGGCTCTGCCCGGAGATCATCGCGCACGAGGCGCAGAAGGCGGGTGACATCCTGGTGGCGCCGACCTTCAACATCGGCATGGCCCAGCACCACCTGGACTTCCCCGGCACCATTGCGCTCAGGCCCTCGACCTTCATGCTGGCGATCGGCGACTGGTGCCGCAGCCTGGCGCACGCGGGGTTCGAGAAGCTGTATTTCCTGAATGGCCACGGCGGCAACGTGGCCACCATCGAGGCGGCGTTCTCGGAACTTTACGCCGAGGCCAGCTACGCCGGCCGGCCGCGGGGCTTCGCCTGTAAACTGAAGAACTGGTGGGACCTGAAGGGCGTCACCGCGCTCGCCAACCGCCAGTTCCCCACCGGCCACGGCAGCCACGCGACCCCGTCCGAGATCGCGGTGACCCAGTGGGCCTACCCCGAGAGCATCAAGTCCGCGAACTACGCGCCGCAGATCGCCCCGACCGGTCCGATCCGTGAGGCGACCGACTTCCGCGCCCGCTATGCGGATGGGCGCATGGGCTCCGATCCCGGCCAGGCCACCCCGGAAAAGGGCGGCGAGCTGGTCAAGGCCGCCGCCGCCGCGCTCCTGGAAGACGTCGCCGAGTTCGGCGCCGAGCCGTCGCCGCGCTAGCTCAGTACGAGAGCCCGCCGCCCATCTGGCCGGGACCGCCGGGGGCGGCGATGCGCGCCGGGCCTTTTGGCTTCGGACGACCGGCCCAGTCGAGCTCTTCCGGCTTGGCGAGTTCGCCGGCGTCCTTGGCCACCACCTCGGCGGCGACGACCAGCTGCTCGGTGACGACCCGCGCGATCTCGGCCGTCTTGGCCGCCTCCACCGCCGGCGCCTGAGCCGGCTGGGCGCTTTCCACCGCCATGGACGCGAGCCGCAGGCTGGCGGCGTCCTTCGGCAGGCCGTCCAGCTTGGCCATCTGCAGGGTCGCCTCGCCGCCCTGGTAGCGGCCGCCGAACGCCGGCGGCAGGCCCCAGCCGCCCGTCCAGCGGTAGAAGATGTGTGCGCCGACCTGGGCCACCTTCAGCAGGTTCGGGCTCCAGTACGGGGCGACGTAGTTGGCGTGATAGTGAGTGGCGTTGCCCACCTTCTTCATCACGTAGCCGTTCAGCGCCGCGGTCGCGACCTGCCGGGCGCGGGACCAGGCGGCGGGGTTCGGCGCCCGCGCCAGCGAGCCGTCGCAGGTGAAGGTGAACTGGCAGCCGGTCCGGCGCTCCGAGCCCTGGAAGACCACGCCGCAGACGGTCTTGGGATAGGCCGGGTGGCGCATGCGGTTCAGCACCACCTGGGCCACGGCGCGCTGGCCGTCCGTGCTTTCCCAGGCCGCCTCGTAGTAGACGGCCGCGGTCATGCAATCGAGGGCGCGGGCCTCGTCCAGCACGCTCTCCGCTTTCAGGCGGAACGGCTTGGCCGGCGGGTTCGGCAGGGTCGAGATGGGGTTCGATGCGTTCCAGAGCTGCGCCTGCTCGGGCGTCATGTCCTGCAGGCGGACGACGTCGGCCTGGGGCTCGGCGCTGGCGGCCGCGGGCGTGGCCGTCGCGGCGACCGGCGCCACTGCGACTTGCGGCGTTGTCGCCTGGGGCGCGCCGGCCAGGGCCACGCCGGCGGTCAGGCAGGCGGCCAGGGCCAGCTGCGCGCCCGCGAGGTGCGCGGCGTGGTCGCGAAGCCAGATCCTGCGCAGACGGAGAAGCACGCCCCCGAGCCCTTCGAAACGCTAGTCGGAAGCGCGACCGTGTAGGGTGAAGCTGTTCGTAAAGCTAGTCTTAATTTTAATAGAAGGTTAACCGATCAGGCGTGCGGCGTGGTCGGTTCCAGCTGGAGATTCAATAGGTCGGCAGACGATCTTCAGTATTCGCAGGGGCATGTTCTGGCGCCCTGCTTCAGGCCGTGAAGACCTCGCCATCGCGGATCTCGACGGGCCAATTGGTCAGCCGGTCGCCCACGCACGGACCCGCCACGCATTCGCCGCTCAGCCGGAACAGGGCTCCGTGGCCGGCGCACAGGATGTGCCGGTCGTCCCGCGTCAGGTAGCGGTCGGGCAGGCCCGACAGCGGCCAGCCGGCGTGTGGGCAGGAGTCCACGAAGCCGCGGACGGTCTCGCCCTGCCGTACGACGAAGCCCGCGAACAGGCGTTGGCCCTCTCGGAAGCGGAACCCCTTGGTCCCGGGATCGGCGAGGTCGGCGACGGCGCAGAGTCGGACGCCAGGCGGCGGCCGGGCGGGATTGTCGGGCTCAGACCTGGCCAATGGACGCCTTGAACGCCCGGATCTCGACCGAGCCCCAGAGGCCCGCCAGCGTGTAAGGGTCGGCGGCGTTGAACGCCTCGGCCGCGGCGCGGTCGGCGACATCCAGGATCAGCAGCGAACCGGCCATCCCACCCTCGTCGTCCAGCAGCGGCCCCGCCAGCTTCACCTGGTCCAGCCGTTCGCGGACATAGGCCAGGTGCGCCTCGCGGGCGCCCATGCGCACGTCCAGGGCGTTCGGCTTGTCGAGGCACATCAGGGCGAAGAGCATTCGGTCAGTCCTGTTCGTCTTTCAGCGGCCGGGAGAGCAGGCCTCGGATGGCGGTGTCGACGTCGGCCTCCCCGGCCAGGATGGCGGCCACGGCTTCGCAGATCGGCGTCTCGACGGCCAGCTTGCGGGCCAGCTGACGCACCGCGGGCGCCGAGGCGACGCCTTCGGCCACCGTCAGCTTGCCGGCCAGCGCCTCCTGCAGGCTCTGGCCGCCGCCCAGCGCCAGGCCCACGCTCATGTTGCGCGACTGCGGGCTGGAACAGGTCAGCACGAGGTCGCCCAGCCCGCAGAGCCCGGCCACCGTCTCGGCCTTGGCGCCCAAGGCCACGGCAAGCCGCGTCAGCTCGGCGAAGCCGCGGGTGATCAGCGCCGCGTGCGCCGAGCGGCCCAGGCCGCGGCCCTCGACGATGCCGCAGGCGATGGCCAGCACGTTCTTCACCGCCCCGCCGGCCTCGGCGCCGACCATGTCGCTGGCGAAGTAGGGTCGGAAGGTCGGCGTGGCGATCGCCTCCGCCAGGCTTTCGGCGCAGCCCTGTTCCGGGCAGGCCAGGGTCACCGCCGTGGGCAGGCCGCGCGCCACCTCGCCGGCGAAGCTCGGCCCCGACAGCACTGCGGCCCGCGCCTGCGGAATCGTTTCGGCCAGCACCTCGGTCATCAGCTTCAGCGAGCCCTGCTCGATGCCCTTGGAGCAGAGCAGGACGGGCAGGCCGTCGCGGGCGTGCGGCGCAAACGCGGTGAGGGTGGAGCGCATGTGCTGAGCCGGCGGCACGGCCAGGACGAAGTCCACGTCGGCAAGCTCGGCGTAGTCGCCCGTCGCCCGCACGGCGGGATCTAGGGTGACGCCCGCCAGGAAGGTCGCGTTCTCGCGGCGGGCGTTGACGCTCTCCACGACGTCGGGCTCGCGGGCCCACAGCACGACCTCGCGCCCCGCCCTGGCGCAGACCTGCGCCAGGGCCGTGCCCCACGCGCCGCCGCCGATCACACCGGCCTTGTTCATGCCTTGGCTCCCTTGCGTCCGGCCAGGTGGGTGGGGCTGGCCGCGGCGGCGGCCTCGTCCAGCGGCCAGCGCGGCCGGGCCACCGCGTCCAGCGGGTCCGACAGGCCCAGCGCCAGCCGCTCGGCGCCGGCCAGCGCGATCATGGCGGCGTTGTCGGTGCAATAAGCCAGGGGCGGGGCATAGAAGGCGAAGCCCCGCGCCTGCGTCGTCTCGGTCAGACGCGCGCGCACGGCCTTGTTGGCGGCCACCCCGCCCGCCACCACGAACCTCAGGCCGCGGCCTTCGTGGCGCTGGGCGTAGGCCTTCATGGCCCGGTCGGTGCGTTCGGCCAGCTGGTCGGCGATGGCGGTCTGCACGGCGGCCGCCAGGTCCCGGCGGTCGGCGTCCGAGCTCAGCCCTTCGGCGATCCGCGCCGCGGCGGTCTTCAGGCCCGAGAAGGAGAAGTCGCAGTCCTTCCGGCCCAGCAGCATGCGCGGAAGCGTGAAGCGGCTGGGGTCGCCGCCCTCCGCCAGCCGTTCCAGGGCTGGGCCGCCCGGATATGGCAGGCCCAGGGTCTTGGCGATCTTGTCGAAAGCCTCGCCGGCCGCGTCGTCGATGGTCGACCCCAGGCGCGTGCAGGCGCCGACCCCGGCGACCTCCAGCAGCTGGCAGTGCCCGCCCGAGACCAGCAGCAGCAGGAAGGGGTAGGCGATCTCGGCCCCCAGCCGTGCGGACACCGCGTGCCCTTCCAGGTGGTTGACCGCTACGAGCGGCAGCCCGCGGGCCAGCGCCACCGCCTTGCCGAACGACAGTCCCACCATCACGCCGCCGACCAGGCCGGGCCCGGCGGTGGCCGCGACACCGGTCAGGTCGCCATAGCCCGCGCCCGCCTCCGCGAGAGCGCGCGCGGCAATGCTGTCGATGCTCTCCACATGCGCCCGGGCCGCGATCTCGGGCACAACCCCGCCGAACGGGGCATGCGCGGCGATCTGGCTGCCCACGACCGACGACAGCACCTCGACGCGGCCGCCGGTCAGGCGCACCACAGCCGCCGCGGTCTCGTCGCAGCTGGTTTCGAGGCCGAGAACAGTGAAGGTGTCGGTCATCCGGTTGCCGGGGGCGGCCTGCTCCTGTAGCGAGGCGCTCTTCTGAAGGCTCCCGAGGTAGACTGCCGGCCGTGCCCACGCAACCGCCCGCCCATCCCAGCCAGGTGCGCATCGGGGCCCGCGGCTCCAAGCTCAGCCTGGCGCAGACCGGGACGGTTCAGCGCCGCATCGCCGCGGCCCTGGGCGTCGATCCGAGCGACCAGGCCGAGGTCGAGCGTGTGGCCCCCATCGTCGTCATCACCACGACCGGCGACCGCATCCAGGACCGCCGCCTGCTCGAAATCGGCGGCAAGGGCCTCTTCACCAAGGAGATCGAGGAGGCGCTGATGGACGGCCGCATCGACTGCGCCGTCCATTCCATGAAGGACGTGCCGGCGGCCCTGCCGGAGGGCCTGTGCATCGCCGCGATCCCCGAACGCGAGGATCCGCGCGACGCCTTCCTGAGCCGCGGCCCGGAACGCCTGGAGGACCTGACCCAGGGCGCCATCCTCGGCACCGCCAGCCTGCGCCGTCAGGCGCAGTGCCTGCACCGCCGGCCCGACCTGCAGGTCCAGCTCCTGCGCGGCAACGTCGATACGCGCCTGGCCAAGCTG
Organism: Phenylobacterium sp.; assembly: GCF_031181185.1. Taxonomy (GTDB): domain Bacteria; phylum Pseudomonadota; class Alphaproteobacteria; order Caulobacterales; family Caulobacteraceae; genus Phenylobacterium. The sequence continues at coordinate 29,401 of NZ_JAPSKZ010000012.1, forward strand.
GCCGCTGGGGAGGCCGACGCCATCCTGCTGGCCTATGCCGGCCTGCGCCGCCTGGGCCTCGGCCACCTGGCGACCAGCCTGATCGACCCGAAGGCGGCTCCGCCGGCGCCGGGCCAGGGCGCGCTCGCGATCGAGACCCGCGAGGCGGACCGCGACCTGCCGTGGGTCCAGGCCCTGCGTTGCGAGCCCACCACGCTCGCCGTCGCCGCGGAGCGCGGCGCTCTGACGGCGCTCGAGGCCTCGTGCAAGACGCCGATCGGCGCGCACGCCTGGCTCGAGGGCGGGACCTGCAAGCTCATCGTCGAGGCGCTCTCGCCCGACGGCCGCCTGCGCTTCCGTCACGCGGGCGAGGCCGAGCTCTCGCAGCTCGCCGACCCCCAGGAATCGGCCCGTGCGCTTGGGATTTCGCTGGGCGAGGCGATCAAGGCCGAGGCTGGCGACGCCATCGTCCTCTAGGACCGCCGCCGCCACACGAACGGCAGGCCAAAGATCAGCGGCAGGAACAGGAAGCCCAACCGGCCGCCGCTCAGCATCCAAACGCCGACGCTGAGCGCCAGGCCGGCCGCCAGGATCGCGAGCGTCAGGGGCCAGCGCACGGCTCAGGGCCTCCGCTCGCCGCGTGGCCGCGTTACGGGACCGGCTGGGCCGTCATAGGTCCGCCCGGCGTGCTCCGGCGTCGGCCGGTCGGCCCAGGCGGCGCCATCGGTGAAGACCCGGTCGGCGAACCGCGCGATCGCCTCGTTGTAGTCCTGCGCCAGCTCCACGGGACCGAGGTGGCCGGCCCGCGGCTGGACACTGGGCTCGGCCCGCGGCGCCCGCTCGACGATCGCCTCGCCGGCCGCCGGGATGGTGACGAGATCGCGGCCGCCGATGAAGACCAGGGTCGGGACCGACAGCGCGCCGGCCGAGGCCAGGCCCTGCCAGTTCATCATGGCGAGGTTCCCCCTCGCCTGGACGCCGGGGTGGTTCCGCGTCGCGGCCCGCGCGGCGTGCTCGAGCTGGGCGCGTGTCGGGCGCGTACCGAAGCCGCCGAACCGCATCGCCACGTGCGTGCCGCCGGACAGGTAGCTCTGCCAGTTCATCGCCCACACCAGCGGCCAAAGCATGATGTCGAGCCGCATCAGTGGGCCCAGGACCGGCTTCATGGCGTATAGCGCCTTGCCGAGGATCGTCGTGCGGGTCGGATCCACTGGCGTGGTGTTCTCGAGCACGACGCCAAGGACCTGCTGGCCCAACACCCCGGCGTGTCGCGCGACGAAGGTCTGCACGGTCATGCCGCCGATGGAATGGCCGATCAGGATCACGCGCCGCGGCCACAGCTCGCGCACGACCGCCAGCAGATCGTCCGCGAAGCCGTCGAGGCTATAGAGTCCATCGGCCGGCCCGCGGGACTGGCCGAGACCCGCGAGGTCGTAGGAGACCACCTGATAGCGGCCCGCCAGCATCAGCCGGGCGTCGCGCCACATCCGTGCGTCCAGGCCCCAGCCGTGGACGAAAACGAGCGCCGGGGCTTCCGGCGGCCCCTCCGCCTCGACGTGGAGCCGCGCGCCGTTGGGGGTTTCAACCACGTGTCCCTCGCGCCGGCGCAGGCGGTCGGCGTCGTCGCCCGGCCGGGCCAGCAGCCACAGGACTGGCGTGCGCCCAAGCAGGGAGACCGTGAGGAGCGCCAGCCCCGTCCACAGGCGCCAACCAATGTCGTCTTCATAGATGACGCCGGTGGCCTCCAGCGTCTGCCGCAGATCCCACCAGGACCAGACGAGGTAGAGCCCGCCGGCCAGCAAGGCCAGCGAGACAAGCGCCATAAGACGCTGGAAAAGTTGCAGAAGCATCCGTCACCCGTTCCCGAGTCCAAGGCTGCGTAAGCCGCGGCGGCGGGGTGCGGTTCCGGCGACCAAGCGTCGCTTTAAGGTCACGCTTGCGTGCACAACTGTGACGGGTGGGCGCACCGGGATTGAACGCGGGGCCGACCGGCCTCAGGGTCGTTTCCAAAAGCTAAAGGGGTTCGGGGCGAGAAGGCAGCATGGCCGCCCGCCGTCAGAAGATCTGGATCACCCGCGCCCAGCCCGGCGCGGACCTCACCGCCGAGCGCGTGCGGGCGCTGGGGCATGAGGCGGTGGTGGCGCCGCTGCTCGCCGTCCGCATCCTGCCGAACGTCGCGGTCGATCTGTCCGGCGTCGCCGCGCTTGCCTTCACCTCGGCCAACGGGGTGCGCGCCTTCGCCGACGCCTGCGGGGAGCGGTCCCTGCGCGTCTTTGCGGTCGGCGCGGCCACCGCACAGGCCGCCCGCGCCGCCGGTTTCCGCTCGGTGCTTTCGGCCGACGGCGACGTCGAGGCGCTGGCGGAAGGCATCGGCATCCGCCGCAGCGAGCTGAAGGGCGCGGTCCTGCATCCGGGCGCCGCCGAGCCGGCCGGCGACCTGGCCGGCGCGCTCGAGAAGCACGGCGTGGAGGCTCGCCGCCTGATCCTCTACGAGACCGCTCCGGTCAGCCTCTCGCCCGAACAGGTGGAAGCGCTGGTCAGCTCCGACGCCGCCCTCCTGCACTCGCCGCGCGCCGCCCAGGTGCTGGCCAAGGTGCTGAAGGCCCGCCCCGCGCCCGGGTTGCGGGCTCTGGGCCTCTCCAAGGCGGTCATCAAGCCGCTGCAGCGCACGCCCCTCGCCGCCAAGGCCTATCCTCCGTTCCCGCTGGAAGCGGCGCTCCTCAACCTGATCGACCGCCGCCCATGAACCTGCGCGCCGACCCCGCCCTCCCGAAGGATCCCGCCGAGTACCGGCGCCGGCCCCTGGGCCTGGGCCTGTGGTCGCTGCTAGCCCTCTGCGCCCTGTGCCTGCTCGTGGGCGTGGGCGCCGGCGTGCTGGCTCCGCGGATCCTCGCCGAGCCGCCGGCGCCCGCCGGCATGCCCGCCTCCACGGAGGTCCCGACCTCCGTCGCGGCCGCTCCGCCCGAACTCGAGCGCGCCGAACCCGCTGAGATCCAGCGGCTGAACGCCCGCATCGCCGCCCTGGAGAGCGAAGGCGCCCGCACCAGCGAAGCCGCTGCCGCCGCCCTCGCGGCCGCCGCGCTGGTCGAGGCCAGCCAGGGCTCGGAGCCCTTCGCCGTCGAACTTGCCGCCCTGCGCGCCGCCTCGCCGGACCTGCCGGAACTCGCCGCCCTGGCGCGCGTGGCCCAGCAGGGCGCCCCCAGCCGCGCCCAGCTCGCCGCCGAGTTCCCGCGCTACGCCGCCCGCGCGGCCAGCGCCGCCCGCACGCCGGGGCCCGACGCCAAGCTTGGCGACCGCATCGTCTACGTCCTGTCGCGCGTCGTCAGCGTCCGGCAGGTGAGCGACACGCAGGGCCCTGGCGCGGACGCCGTGCTCGCCCGCGCCGAACAGGCCCTGCAGCAGGGCGACGTGGTTGGCGCGCTGAAGGCCCTCGACGCCCTGCCGCCCAACGCCCGCGACAGCATGGCCCCTTGGCGCGCCGAGGCTGAGCGCCGCGCCCATATCGACCGCCAGGCGGTGCGCCTGCGCACGCGGGCGGTGCGCGACCTGCAGGCGGCCGGCATCGCTTCGGAGGGCGCGGCATGATCCGGGCGGCGATCGTCTTCTTCCTGGTGGCCGCCGTCGCTGTCGCCGTCCTCGCGCTGACCGGCGACCCTGGCCAGGCCAGCGTCGTCTGGCTGGGCTGGCGCGCTGACATGACCGCCGCCGCGGCCCTGCTGATTGCGTTGCTGGCCAGCCTCGCCGCAGCCGTGATCTGGCGCACCGTGCTGTGGATCCTGGACGCTCCGCGGCGGACCGAGCAGGCCCGCGCCGAGGCCCGGCGACGGCAGGCGAACGACGTCCTGGCGCGCGGCTTCCTGGCCGCCGCAGGCGGCGACGGCGCCGAAGCCCGCCGGCTCGCCCGAAAGGCGGCCGATCTCGCCTCCGACACCCCAGCGCTCGTCCGCGTCCTCGCCGCCCAGGCCGCCGAAGCCGCGGGCGACGTGGAGGAGGCCCGCGCCGCCTACACCGCCATGCTGGGCTTCCCCGAGATGCGCCTGGCCGGCCACAAGGGACTGATGCAGCTGGCGCTCGCCCAGGGCGCCCGCGAGACCGCCCTGCGCCACGCCCAGGAAGCCTACGGCGAGGCCCGTTCGGCCCGCTGGGCCTGGCGCGCCCTGCTGGAAGCCCAGCTGGAAGGCGGCGATTGGGCCGGCGCGCTGTCGCTGGTGAAGGGCGCGCTGGACCGCAAGATCGTCCCGCCGGTGGTGGCTGAACGCGCCCGCGCCGCCCTGCTGGCCGCCTCCGCCGCTCAACTCGAGCATGCGCCCGAGCCCAAGGCGCGCGGCCTGGCCCTCGACCACGCCGTCGAGGCCGCCAAGCTGCAGCCGGGCTTCGCGCCCGGCGTCGTCATGGCCGCGCGCCTGCTGACCCAGGAAGGCAAGATCGGCCGCGCCGCCGCGACCGTGGAGAACGCCTGGCGGGCCGCGCCGCACCCGGCCCTGTGGCTGGCCTACCGTGACCTGCGCACCGACGAGACGCCGCGCGAACGCGCCCAGCGGCTGTCCGAACTCGCCGCTGTGAACCCGACGCATCGCGAGAGCCTGATCCTGCATGTCGAGCGGGCGCTGATCGCCGGCGACGCCGCCGCCGCCCGCGAGGCCGCCGCCGCGCTGGAAGCCGAGCCGCCCACGGCCCGGATCTGTGGCCTGATGGCCCGCATGGCCTTCGCCGCCGGCAGCCCCGACGAAGCCCGCGTGTGGCTGGCCCGCGGCATCAGCGCCCCGCACGAGCCCGACTGGTCCGACCTCGACCCCGAGGGCCGCGCCTTCGCCTACAACGCCCAGGACTGGGCGCGCCTCGTGATCACCTACGCCGAGACGGGCGAGCTGATCCATCCGCGGCACGAGCGGGCCGAGCGCTCCCTGCGCGAACTCCCCGAACTGCCGCTGGCCTACGACTCCGAGCCGATGCTCACCGAGCCGGTGCTCTATCCGGTGGACGCCGAGGACTACGGCGCCGAGCCGCCCGCGGGCCTCGAAGGCCCGCCTGCGGAAACGTCGCGGCGCGGCGCTGCGAGGCGGCGCTTGGCGAACGGCCCTCGAGCCGCTAAATAGGCGCCTCCCCGCGGGCCGGACCTCGGTCCGAACCGCGCGGGACGCCCTGTGGGCCGCCTTAGCTCAGCCGGTAGAGCGGCGCATTCGTAATGCGTAGGTCAGGTGTTCGAGTCACCTAGGCGGCACCACTTCTCCCTCTTCTCCCACATGAAATCCGCTCCGGCTGCGGCCCGCTGTCACGCGGGGGATGGCGTGGCGTGCGGCCGGCCTTACTCTCCTCGTGTTCGGGGGCAGGGATGACGATCGGCAGGGCGCAGTGGGCGACAGAGGTCTCGGCGGGGTTCATCCTCGACCAGATCAAGTTCGGCCGCGGCCTGTTCGACTTCCTGGACGCCCTGATCGTCGTGGCGGTCACCCAGGCCAACGTCGAGCTGGTCCTGCGCGACCCGGCCCTGCAGCGCGCCTACGCCGCCTATGACGCCCCGCCGCCCGACGAACTGCGCCGGCCGATCAGCGTCAACGCGCTGGCCCAGTCCCTGCGCCTGCCGTTCGAGACCGTGCGGCGGCGGGTGTCGCGCCTGGTGCTGTTCGGGATACTGAAGGTTTCGGCCGACGGCGTCTGGACGCCTGGGGCGAAGGTCCGCTCGCCGCTGCACCGCAAGGTCGCCGAGGCGGGGTACGCCCGAATGCTCGCGCTTCGGGCGCGGCTCGCGGTCCTGCCTGAGCTTCAGGACCTGCCCCGGGCCGAGCCCTGGGCGAGAACGTCCCCGCCGCTGCGCGCCGCCGCCCGCGTTTCCGCGGAGTACCTGCTGCGCTTCGTCGACCTGCTCACGGCCGAGATCGGCGACGTCGTCGATGCGGCGGTCTGGCTGGAGATCCTGCGCTCCAACACCGCCGAGAGCGATCGCGGCCCCGATCAGCGCGCAGACCGTCGAGCCGTCCGCCCCGCCCTGGTCGCCAGGCGGTTGGCCCTGCCCGCGGAAACGGTCCGCCGCCGCGCCGCCCAGCTGGTCTCGACCGGCGCCTGCGATCAGGTCGCCGCCGGCCTCGTCATCAGCGAAGAAATCCTCGCCCGGCCACAGTACGCGGCGCTCGCCGAACGCAACCTGGCGGACCTTCGCCGGATGCTGGCGCAGCTCGCACAGCTGGGCGCCTTCCGCTTGGACGAGGCGCAGACGCGGGCGGCAGCCTAGAGCCCTTCGGTCCGGGCTTCCTCTTCCTGCTCGCCCATCAGCGCCAGGTCGGGATGCTTGGCGATCAGCTCGGCGCGGTCACGGGCCAGCTGTTCCCAGTGGTCGGCCATCTCCAGGAGCTGGCCGCGCTGTTCCGGCGAGGCCATCTTGGCCGCCAGGTCGCGGCACTCCTTGGCGTGGAGCCGATACTCGGAGGCCTTCTTCATGGCCGGCACCCTGTCAGAGACGCCGCCGATCGGGAAGTGGTTGTCTTCCGTAGGGCGGCGCTGCCATGACGGGGCGAGGGAACGCAGGGAGCGCACATGGGCGATGTGCTGAGCCGGGCCGAGGCGGCGGTGCGGGCGCTGCGCGACTTCGCGGCCGAGGCGCAGGCCGCGGTCGACGCCGCCGTGACGCGCGAGCGGCTGGACGCCGAACAGCGCCGCGTCCACGCCTTCGCCTGGGCCGCCACCACGGTCGAAGCCTTGGCTCAGCTGCACGGCTGGGCGGCGCGGTCGCAGGCCCGCGGCGCGTTCGGCGAGGGCGAGGCCCTCGTCCTGCAGATCGCGTTCGGGGAGTACCTGGCCCAGCTCCTCGGCGGCCTGCCGATGAGCCAGAACGAGCTGGCCAGGCCCGCCGACTTCGGCGGAACGGCCGCCGCGGCGCAGCTGGCGGCCGACCCCTCCGCGGCCTGGTTCCTCGAGCACGGCAATACGGCGCAGGCCCGCGCGGCGCTGACGGCGCTGCTGATCGACGGCTGGCGTCCCGACGAGACCCTGGAGGACGACACGCTGGACGCGGTCCGCGGCCAGTTCCGCCGCTTCGCCAGTGAGCGCGTGGCGCCGTTCGCCCACGACTGGCACCTGAAGGACGTGCTCATCCCCGACGAGGTGGTGCGCGAGATGGGCGAGCTCGGCGTCTTCGGCGTCTGCATCGACCCGGAGTACGGCGGCCTGGGCCTCGGCAAGCTCGCCATGTGCGTCGTCTCGGAAGAGCTCAGCCGCGCGTGGATCGCCGCGGGTTCGCTCGGCACCCGCTCCGAGATCGCCGGCGAGCTGATCGCGGGCGCGGGCACGCCGCACCAGAAGGCCCGCTGGCTGCCGAAGATCGCCTCGGGAGAGGTGCTGCCGACGGCGGTGTTCACCGAGCCGGATGTGGGTTCGGACCTCGCCTCGCTCCGCACGCGCGCGGTCAAGGCGGCCGACGGCTCGTGGCGGATCACCGGGGCCAAGACCTGGATCACGCATGCCTCGCGCAGCGACCTGATGACGGTGCTGGTCCGCACCGATCCCGACAAGCCGGGCCACGGCGGCCTGTCGATCCTGCTGGCCGAAAAGACCCGCGGGACGCCCGATCATCCGTTCCCGGACGATGGTCTCTCGGGCGGGGAGATCGAGGTGCTGGGCTACCGCGGCATGAAGGAATACGTCCTGGCCTTCGAGGACTTCGCCGTGGCGCCCGAGGGGCTGCTGGGCCAGGCCGAGGGCCAGGGCTTCAAGCAGTTGATGCGCACCTTCGAGGCCGCGCGCATTCAGACGGCCGCCCGCGCCGTCGGCGTGGCCTGGAAGGCCCTGGACCTGGCCCTGGGCTATGGGATGGAGCGGCGCCAGTTCGGCCGTCCGATTGTCGAATTCCCCCGCGTGGCCGACAAGCTGGCGCTGGCGCTCGTCGAGACGGTGGCGGCCCGCGAGCTCAGCTACTTCGCCGCCCGCACCAAGGACGAGGGCCGCCGCTGCGATATCGAAGCCGGCATGGCCAAGCTGCTGGCCGCGCGCGTGGCCTGGTCCAACGCCGACGTAGGCGTCCAGGTGCACGGCGGCAACGGCTATGCCCTGGAGTTCGAGATCAGCCGCATCCTCTGCGACGCCCGCATCCTCAACATCTTCGAAGGCGCCGCCGAGATCCAGGCGCAGGTGATCGGCCGCGGCCTGCTGGCCGGTCGCCGCTAGGCGAAGCCCAGGCGACGCGCCTTTTCCACAAGGACCTGAGCCTGACGGATGGAGGCGGCGTCCACCATCCGGCCGTCGATGGCCACCGCCCCGCGGTTCGCCCGCTCGCCCTCGGCCAGAGCCTCCAGGATCCGCCGG